>UCOA01000109.1 GCA_900474095.1 Hyphomicrobiales bacterium
GGCAAGCCAGTGATCCTTCCAGTTCGGCTCGATCGGGAACGAATAGCGCCAGGTGCGCTTGGCGCGCGTGAATATCTTCTTCAGGACGAGCGTCGTCGAGCGATTGACGGTGGCGGCCGACACCATACGCATCGGCGAATCGTCCTTCATCTTTTCGCGGCCCCACGCCGGCTGCGATCGGCGCCAAGTGACAAGCCGCGCCACATCGGCGTCGGAAATGTCAGTGAGGAGCTTGGATGCTGTGAAATAATCAACCAGGCGGGCAAGATCTGTCCAGGTCGTCTCGGAATTCGCGTGCAGCTTGCCGACCTCTTCCCAATAGCGGGCGGTGGCGACATCGATCGTCAATGGGCCACCGCCGGCGGCCTTGGCCGCCTTAACCGCGGCCTTAGCCTTTTCCTTCTCGGCGCGCTCTACCGCTTCTGCTTCTCGGCGGTTCGCTGTTCCCGTAGTGCCGTAAAACCGATCACCGCCGCACTGGAAGTCGTAGTGGTAGAACGGCGAGTTTTTGGGCTTGTAGGTGGACATTGACGCATCCTGCGGCGGTTGATGAAGTCGAGGATGTCCTTGCGGTCAAACCCCACGCGAGGCCGTTTTTCGCCCCGGCCGAGCGGAATGAAAGCTATTTCGCCAGCCTTTACGTGGCCGCGCAAGGTCTTTGTTGAGATCGTCAGTATGGAGGCTGCCTCGGCCGGGGTCAGAAGATCGTGATCCATCACGGCACCTCGTCCGCGGATCTCTTGGTACCCGTTCATTCCTCTCCACCTCCCTTGTCGTCTCGGAGGGCGGGACGGCCGGATTCGGCTAATGCAGCTTCGATGAGGTCGAGTTCATCGGACGTAATAACTGCCAACCCCTCAGTGAAATGCTCTTTCATCTCGGTGCGCAGTCGCATGATAATTGATGCAATCGCCTCTGTAGACTGTAGAGCCTTGGAGTTGTCGTTCATGGGTGAGTCCAATCGATCAGGGGCGTGAAATAGGCAAGTGTGAGGGGGTGCAGTGGATCGCCCGAGTCAGTGAGCCCGAAAATCTTCACGGGCTTGCCCGCCGAGAAGATCAGCGACTTCACCATATCAATGCGTGGGCGAAGGCGCGACGGCAATTTCAGGCGACTGCCCCAGCAAGGAACCAATACGTCCGCCTCGGCGATTATCTCGGCGAGGTAGGCGTCGTTCAACGACCCAACGGGGTCGGCAACCACGCGTAACTCGCTGACGTCCGTTGCGGTTCTTCCAAACAGATTTCCGACGATGTACCTGCCGCCGCCATTGCGAAGGGTGAACCCATTCCATTTCACGACGGTGTGGTCATTGTACTCGCCGCTGGCGGTCGAGCCGTTGACGCCGAAGTAGGCATAGACGATGCCAGCGCCGCCCAGGATGCGATCAAGGCGCCACCGGTAGGTGCCGCAGTCGGAAAAGATGGCTGAACCGCGTTGGATGAGGTCCGTCATTGCAGAATCTCTTTCAACCGGCGCGTTTCAACCGGCAAACGAAAAATCAACGTTGCGGGCGCCCTCATAGCGTATCCTACTCCCCTGCAGTCCGCCCGGTAGCGGAAAGGCCCAGGGTGATCCGTCCCTGGACAATGATCCGAACCGCGGCGTCGGTGTCGCCCGTGGTGGCGTACAGCGCCTGCGCGAGGGCAAGCGGATCAATGCGGTGGGACAGCCACCATTCCCGCTCATTCGTGTCGTGCTGCGCCCGGTGTTCGTCCGGCGACAGCGGAAGAGTCCAAGCGTCGTCGGGCTTTTGAGCCTTGCCAGTGTGCTTCTTCCGGTAGACCGGGTCCCCGTAGCGGATATGGCAGGCTTCGCAGCCGTAAACGCCGGATAGCACGCTCGGTAGCCGGCGGATGAACGCAAGGTGGCCTTCGTCGCGAATGCGCTTCTGCGCTCTATCTGACGGGTCCTCGCTGAATGCTGTTGAGGGGCGGCGGATTGCAAAGGCCATTACTGCACCAGCTCTTTCGCCATGATCGCTAAGACCTTCAATCGGCCGGCGATCAGCAGCAGCGCGTTCGTTCCAGGCTGATAACCAACGCTGTCGCGGAAATCGTTCACGCGCTTCATCTCGGCCACTTCGGCACGGAGCTTCACATGGGTATCGACGTAGACCTGAGGCTTTTCAGGTTTGCGGCGCTGGTGAGATTTGACTGTCGTAGTGCCGGTCATGACGCCCTCGCTACTGCAGGGCGGTCAGACCCGAGAAGATCGGCGAGCGCGTCGAGAACCTTTTCTTTGCTCTCGGCGAATACGCGCTTCCCCATAGCTTTGTAGCTCTGGCTCTGAGCGGTGTAGACGCGCACCACGGCTTCGCGGACGCTGACGACGGCGTATTGATCGATCGGGCGGATAAATGCTGCCACGCGACGCGCCTCCTGTTTGCTAGCACATACGATTGACCGTTCGTCGGCGTAGCCGCATTTCACGAGCATCTTCTTGCGAAGGTGTTCAGCGGTTGGGTATTCGTCCATCAGCGCGTCCGGCAGCGACTGCCAGGTTTCGCTGATAACAGCGAAGTAATGCGCGTGCGTAGCGTCGCTACGATCGTGATGTTCGGCCAGGCGATAATTCTCACCAATGACGAACTGTTTATCCGCTTCTCGGGCCCAGTGCGGCGAGGTCGCTTTGAACTCGCCTTCGCCTTGATATTGGAGGAAGATCGGGGCAGACATTGGATCACCCCGCGCTCAGAACGTGATTGCGAAACGCATCATCGACAGGGCGATGCACCGGCGCCGCCAGCTTGGCTTCGATCAGCTTCTTGAGTTCCAGAGCATCGCCAGGATGGCGAGCCCAGAAGAGCTTGAGCGGGTCCCGGTTCGCATCCTGCCACTTGCGGACAGTCGCCGGCGACTCTTGGTCGACAAACTCGGCGGCGCGGTCGAAGAATTGCCCGATCGGCACATTCTCAAGGGCATAGGTTTCGCCCCAGAAGACGGTGATCGCATTGTTGCCACCGATGGCCTTCATGCGATGGTCTTCACGTTCCTGCTCGACAATTTCGGCTGCGGTCAGGTCCAGAACGCGGGCGCGGTCCATTTCCTCTTCGGCATAGACGCCGCCGAACTGCTCCGGCCATCCAGCACGCAAGGCCTGCGCCTCGGCGCATTTGGTGATCATGACAACCGGCATTTTGCCCCACTGGCCGGATGTGTCGAGAACATCCCGAACTTCGCCTCGCGGAACCTTCCGCTTCTTCGGCTTGCCGCTGTCAGGCCATTTTTCGCCAGTGTCCTCCCAGTCGTAGCCGCCTTCGGCTTCGTGCTTGATCGGCGCGAACTCGTCCCAATAGGCTTCACCGACGACCTTGAACCATACGCCGCGACTGTCCTGTTGCCAAAGATATACGCGGGCGAGAACAATACCCTTCGGGTTTGTCGGCGATTTCACCGCTTCATCAAATTCGATTTCCGCAGGCTCGGAGGCCGGGCGGTAGTTTTTACAGCGTTGAGCAATGACGCGCAGGCCATCACGCGAGACAACGATCGACATACGCCGCTTGCTTGCGTCATCGGCGTTCTTGCCGAACACCAGCGGCATGATCTGCTTGCGGAACGGATCCAGCCCGTAGCTTCGTGCCGCCTCCATGAAAAGATTGAACTCGTCGGTGTTGCAGTCCCTGGCAACGGTCTGCTGGACAAGCGTGATCTGCCGCGCCGAGAGGTCGAATTTCGTCATCTGGTTCATTATCGTCTCCTGACGGTAAGGCTGAGAGAGCCGTTGTCGAGCATTGCACCTGGGATAATTTCATCGGCCTTGAGGACATCGGCCAAGGCCTTCTTGTCGAGCTTCGGGGCAGGGCGCTCCTGCTCGACCCAGAACCGGCTCGGAATGTCGGCTTCGTTGGTGACGACGAGTTGCGGCGCGCGCTTGCTGAGCGACAGAGTGGCGCTTGCGAGTTTGAGTGAAACTTGCTCGGTCGTGATCAGCGCCTGTTCGATCAGTGCTCGGATGCGCTCCGCCCGGTCCTTTTGTTGCTTCTTCCGCGTATCGAAGGCCTTGATCTTTTCATCCAGCCCAGCGATCAGGATTTCGCACTCGTCAATTTCGGAGAGTGCGGCGTCGAGCGCTTCAAGAAGGTTGGTTTCACCTTCCAGGCTGTCAGCCACGAGATCGGCATCATCGTCGGCCCCCTGCTGGCGAAGGTTCGTCAGGAGCGCCTTGGCGGCTTCCATCTGGATCATCAAGGTCCGTTCATTGTTCGGTACAAGTGTCATGTCGTCCTCACAGCTGGATTGTGACGGCAAGGCCGAGCGCGAAAAAGATCGTGACAGCGATACGTAGCCACTCGTTCGGGTCTCTTGGGCTTTGGGTCGAGGGAAAGATTTCGATGGTCTGGCGGCCGACAGGATGGGTCATTCGGCGGCCTCAAGACTGCGACTGGCAAGTGCGACTGACGGTGCGAGATAGTTGTTAAGCAGCGCCGTAAGGGCTTCGAGTTTTGCGGCGTCGAGCTTAATCAGGAACACATCGAAGTCGTGATTAAAGCGCTTCCAAGCCGTGTCGCCCCCGGAGCCGGGCTGAATGATCCCGGCATGCTCAAGAGTCGAGCGATCCGTGTTGCTGTAGAAGAACGCCAATTTACGGAGGATTTGGGAGGTGATCATGCTGCAACCCTCTCGTTGCGAAGGGCGTTTTCAGCGGAGATCAGCGTGTGGATCAGTTGTTCATGAGCGGCGAGGCTCCAGCCAGCGGGCTTTGCCATCCTCGCAGCGATCTGCTTGCAGAGTTTCTGGTGATGACGAACGTTCTCCGCGAGGAAGATGGAGGCGCCGCCCGGCTTCATGCTGTGCGTCCGTTCGATGATCTTCTGTGCTGATGCCTGGATGTCCATGTCTCAACTCCGTGTCTCGGTTTGTTGAGAATTGACGTACGTTATGTACGATAAATTGTAAAGTACATTTTGTACGATTGAGTTGTGACGCTATTTTTGCTGGACCTCAAGAATCGAATCGACTCATTGCTGCCGTTCTGCTTTCATGGAACAAACGGAGAACAAAATGGGCTATGCAGTTCTGAAATCAGCCGAACCGTTCACGCTCCACATTCGGTGCGAGAACTGCCTGAGAGACAGCTTCAAGGTGGTGGAGATGCCTGTCGGCGACGACGTGCCACGCGATGCCGACGAACTTATCGAGAGTGTGTACCTGGAAAAAATCCCGTTCCGTTGCCGACCCTGCGATAGCGTCATTGGCCGGCTGGTTGGGATCAGTGGAGGAGGAGACCCCTATGCCTACTGAAAGAGACGTCATCCAATACATCATCGTCCCGCCGTTCGAGCAGCGGGATAAGGTTATCGCGTCGAAAGAGCGACTTGAGCATTACCTGGACAACCGGTTTCCCGGCAACTCGTTCAAGGTCGCACGGTTCGCGCCGATCGGTGACGATCTGGAATTCTGTGTGCTGCCGGTCATGAATTTTGTTGGCGACGACGGCAATTCCTACATGTGCAAGGAGCCGAAGCGATGGTTCATGACTGATATCGCTCAAGCCTGCCGAGAGTTCGACCAGGGCTTACGAAGTGTTGCAGTATAACCCGGCGGTGAGCGTCAGAATTACGGTCGAGTGCCCTTGTGATTCTCGACGCTAAGTGACGTGTATGGCCATTATTCCAAATCTATACGCTCAAATCTCGCATGGCATTGGTTAGTAGATCAAAATTTGTAAAGGGCGCGTCGAGCTCTGCTCCCTCATCTTTGCGGCGTTGTCTAGTTTTGCTCGCCCTTTTTTCGGCGTCACTAACCCGACCAATAAATTCGTTGCAGTCGGGGTTTTTTCCAGTTTTAACAGAATAAGATGAGCACAACGTCTCGAAATGGCTCTGTATTTTATGCCTATCGATAGGCTTATCGAAATCCTCGTAATGGAATGTGAGCCAAAGTTCAAAACATGGGTTGGAGTACGCAACCCCAACGCGGGCACCTTGGCAATTATCGAAAGTCTCCTTTACTTTCAAATGTTCATCTCGGTCAAAGACCACCCAAACCCTGTCGTCTTTCTCAAAAGAGCTGGAGGCACCCCTGCCACTGCTTGTTCTCAAGCCCTTTTTAAACCGGATAGCTTTTTCGGCAAGGGTCTTCGGGCCACCAGCTCCGCCTTCTATTTTCAACTTTAGCAGGACGCGAGTTAGGGTATCTTTGTATGCGTGAAGGTACGCAGGCTCGGTGTTCGCGCCCTCACAAAAAATAACAAACCTGGCGTAGGGTAGGGTAGTCTCAGTCTTGCGATCGAGTGAAAAGCGTTTTTTCATTTAACAAACAGGCCAGTCGTTCCAAGAATGTGTTCTAAGCTATCCGAAAATGGGAGTGCACCGAACCTACCTTCAAGATATCCCCGCTCAAAATTATCTTCTTTTCGCAGCTTGATATCGGAGAGAGAAAATATCCGCGATACTCCGTCGTTGTTTTTTTCTGCAAACCAAATCTGATCGCGCCTCATGAAGTCGCAATTCAAAATGTTGGTGTCGTGCACCGTTGCGATAATCTGAGCGCCTTTCGGATTGGACGTAGTGTGGCAAAAAATAGCAAGTATCAATTCAAAAGCCTGGGTATGGAGGCTGGCGTCCAGTTCATCGACTAAAACAACGCCCCCCTCATCGATTGTTTGAAATATTCTAGACAGCATAAATACCAGCCGGCGCGTTCCAGCGCTTTCGCGAGCAAAATCGAGGAAAACAGGCTCCCCACTGGAGGAACGATGTCCCAGTCTGAAGCTTACCGCCTCCGGCATTTGATCAGGTATTTGATCTCGCGGCATTTTTATGTGCTCGGCAAGCAACGATAACAAGTCCTCATGCAATTTACGGTTAGACTCAGGAATTTCCTGTGTATCGAACCGAAATGAAACGACACCCGCCCCGATAACGTCTAGAAACCGCATAACACGTGGATCGATGCCTTTTTCCTGTTCTGGAACAGCGCTACCCGAGACAGACACTGCACTATTGATATTAATTTCCCCAAAATATCTGTAAATTGGCGTTAGATCGTCATGATCATTTTGCACGGCGCACGAAAGAAAAAGGCTATTATGCCGTGTTAAATCGGCAATAACCTGATTCCTTCCTTTTAATTTTCTGCCGAAATTGTAAATATCTTCATCTCGGTTGAACAACATCTGGGCGCGACCGTTTGGGAAGCTGTAAAGTGCCTCTGATAAAACAGTATTCTTGTTGTAAGAGAAAGAATAATTATATCGAACAGTGTCGCAAATGAAGTCGATTTCAAAGTACGTTGGTTTTTCTACCGATTCCCTGTCGAACGCGAATGGAATGTATGGAAGGTAATCATCCGGTCCGGACGCGGAGTGGGAAAATAGAATCATTTGCCTCATGTTTGCGAGGGCGTTGACTATATTGGATTTCCCCGACGCATTCGCGCCGTAAATTACCGCCGCCGATATTGCCCGTTGGGACATTCCCTTCAATTCGACAAGGCCGCCTTCATGGTCTTTCAGGTTGCTGGCCACAAGTGAAAATTGGGTCAAGTTCCGAAAAGAGAGATGGTTCTCGAGTGAGAAGCGAAGCAGCATAATCAGAACTCCTAGGTACTTATAATCCTTTTAAACCCAATTTTTACGAGAATCTAGCGCATATGGCATTTTGATTGCGGATAATCCTCGTTTTGAGATCTTTGCGGTAATTGCGACACACAAGGCGGCCTAACGGCGAACGTGTTCTCATTAGCCGCGGTTAACAAAGCAAGTGCGATGGCCACTTCAGGTGCCGAGGCAAAAACTGTGTGAAGATCAATAACTTTGTCGCCGCTGTGCGCTCGGCGCGATCGAAGCCCGATCCCGGCCATCCCTGATCGAAGGTGGCTTTTCTTAGAACCCCGGCATTTCATTCATGACGCGCCGGACGAGCGCAATAATCTCCACGGATACGCCGTCGTCAGCCTCACTGTCGTGATGGACGACGATCGGCTTATGCTTCGGATTGGATGAGCGAGGGTGAAACTCCGCCCGGTCGTTATAGAGCTCGATCTGCTTCACCGACCATTCCCGGAAATGCCCGCTATCCCGGGTCCGCTGCACCACGACGACCATACCGTCGCGGAGCTGGACCTCATTTGCGACATCCTCATATGCGAGACAAACCAGTCGGTCGCCGGAGAGGATCGGGCGAGGGCGCAGCTCGTTCAGTGAATCGCCTCCCACGTCAAAAACAAGTTGCCTGGCGTTCGGGAATTTCTCGTCGCGAGGCAGCAGGATCTCTACCGCTTCGGATTGATCGAATTCGTCGACCTCACGGAACGTGCCAGCTTCAACCGTACCAGCAAGACGGCCGGCAACCAGGCCGGATCGATACAGGGAAAGCTCAGGCTGCATCCTCGCAGGCCCGTCATAGGCAGCATTCTCGCCGAAAAGGATCCAGCCCGCTTTCGCCCCAAAAAGCTCACCGTATTTCTCTGCCGCCTTGCGTGAGATCGGCCGGTTGCCGTTCTCATGGCTGATCAGGGTGTTCTTGTTGATATCGCGAGGGAATGCGTTCGCCGCATCTGTGGGCGATGCAAAGCCTGCAGCTGCCCGGGCATCTCGCAATCTGTCTTTAGGTTCCTTCATTCGTACATTATGACCGACTTTCATCGTGCAATGTGTACGATTTGCTATTGTTATATCGTCGTACTTTTTGTACGATACGGGAATGAGCAATTCACCTTCTTCCATTTCGGCCCTCATTGATCAGTGGCCCACCATCGCCGAATTCGCATCCGATGTCGGTTGCGGGTACGAAGCCGCTCGCCAGATGCGCTTGCGGGAAAGCATTGCTCCGAAGCACTGGCCCGGCGTCATCGCGGCGTCGGCGGCTAAGGCGATCAAGGGGGTTGATTGGAAGTGGCTGGCTGCTCGCCATGCATCAGCGGTGAGGGAATCAGCATGAGTGACGCGCACGATGTAGCCAGAGATCAGCTTCGTTCGTTTATAGAGCGGATTGAACGTCTTGAAGAAGAGAAGAAGACGATCGCCGATGACATCAAGGATGTCTACGGCGAGGCGAAGGGGATGGGCTTTGAGGTGAAAATCCTCAAAGAGGTCACCAAGATCCGCAAAATGGATCGGGACGAGCGCGCGGAACGTGAAGCGATCCTGGATACCTATCTCGCTGCACTCGGCATGATCGAGCAGCCCGGTCTTTTCGATGACGAGCCTTATGATGCCGCGACCGGCGAATTGAGCCCGGAGCTCGCCCACACGATTGTCACCGGCATGCAGACCGAGACAGGCCGCAAGGCCTTGATCACGGCCGTCGACATCATGATCGGGCGTGAGGAAGCGGAAGAACAGAATACGCTGGAGACGGCAACGGATGCCAACGACGACACGACGGTGGTTGCGACGAGCAACGGGGCGAAAGCAAGTGCCGTGGCAGCCGAAGAGACGGTACCCAATTCCCCATCGGAAGACGACGCAATCGCTGCAGTGAAGGGTAGGGCCCGACTGGCGAACGTCGTGGACGTTGAACCGTCGTCTTCCGTACCCCTTCGGCAGATGACAGCGAGCGACTACCGGCCCAACTGCCTTCGTCCCGATGCATGCGGCGCTTCCGGGCTCCGCCATTGTTACAGCTGCGAAAAATCGATGAGCGTTGGGCGCGAAAGCGAGGACGCATGAGCACCTGGTGGAAACGCGCGTCCCAAGAGGAGCGCTTGAAGCAGATCGACGCCGGAATCGAACTTGGCATGACCGGCCGACAGGTCGCGATGAATCTGCGTGTCCCGATGTATCCGGGCGGGAAGCAGAGCGCTGTCGACCGCTTTGCCAACAGTCATGGGCGCCATTTCAACGGCGACTATTCGAAGGTCAGGCGTGAGGCAAAGCGCAATGCGGGCGTTATCAGCGCGCAGCGTCGTGGCCTTCCAAATCTCCAAATCCGGAGCGCGTTCTCGATTTTCGAGGATGATCAAGCTCGGCCTCCGCTGTTCGACACTCTTCCGTACGAGGAGGCGTGATCTTGGATCTCTTCGGCGCAGAATTTATCGGCTTCTCTGGCGACCCGATCGACGCAGAAGCGCAATTGGCCGTCGAGAGCGGAAAGCAGCAACGTGCGGCGGTATCCCGCTTCACCGCTCTCGACCGGCCGGCGAGCGAGTGGACGGACGCCACGAGGGCAGCGGCCACCGACGAACTCGCTCACATCTTTGGAAGCGCTGATGGAAAATAGCATTCCAGCCTACATCCTTTGGCCTCTGGTGGTTTTTGCCGCGCTGGTCGCGATGGCGCTGATCGTCGTCATCTCGCTTGATCGCCTCGCTGCCCACAGGGCGAAGAAGAACGCAGCGCGGAAGCGGACCGAAGCCCAGATGAAATTCGAAGGCGTTATCGGGTCCATTCGCAACGCCGGCGGCATGTGATGATCGGGGAGCGCCGGAAAGCCCTCACGCTCTTCCGCCAAGGCCTCGACACACTCGCCGTCGCCAACAACCTCAACGTCCCCGAACAGGTCGCTGAGAAGTGGATATCGGAGCAGCGAATTGAAGAACTCGGCCTTCCTTCTCCCTACCAAGATCGACCGGCGCGGCTTTCCGCCTGACGCCGAGATCGGAAACGACGAGGGCGACGACATCGCCCAATTGCATCGGCCCGCATGCGGCGGACTGAGACACGGAGGGCTCAAGCCCTGCAAGGCCTGGCTCTCCGTGTTTATCTTCTAAAGTAACGTCCCTGTGCATCAAGTTCTCCTTAAGCAAGAGGATGATCGCACAGGGGACCGACAAGATGTTGGGAAGTCACGACAAGGATTTGGGTTTCAAACCCAAGAGGCAGAAGCAGAGCAGGGGCAAGGTTATGAGTGCTGTTTTTGAAGCTCGAAGCTTATTCCGGGACGCATTCCCCCAGGAGCGGTACGGAAAACTTGAGAACGTTTTCTACGAGGCGCGTCGGTTCATGAACAAGCTTCTAGAAAAGGACTTCACCCTTCGTCGGGCGCGATCGATTTGGGAGGGCACCGTCCGCCGGATCGATAGCGAAGAAATGGACGCATTGAGATTGGCAGTCATCGAGGAGAGCCGTCGTGAAAAAGAAGAACTCCGTGCCCGTCTGGATGCGCTGGATGAAAAGCTTGCCGCCTATGAGGCGGCTTCTCATCGGGAAACGATGGCGAGCTAGGGCGCACGCGTGGGCTGCACGAGCCGACTGGCTGATTGACGACGATGTACCCCCGGGGGCCTGACCCTCCTCAAGCGGCCAAACAGCCCGACGATCGACTCCCCGAGGCGGGGCAACTGCCAGCGCGAATGCTGGGTTTTCTATCAGCAAAAGGCGGACGGCATGACCAGCAACGGCGACTTTATCAACGGCAGTAAAAAGTTGGCGCCGGCCTCCAGCTTCGCCGTCAACGCGCGACGAAATCGACGCCACTCCTCTGTCATTCTAGTTGGCGCAGGAACGAACCCGGATTGGAATCAGGATCATTGTGCGCAGTGGTGTGGGACTGTGGGCATGATGCGGGTTTTGATTGGCTCCCCGGGGTACGTTTTGGGGGCGTCATTCTTGGACCAGATAGACTTCCGGCTCACCGACGGTTCGATGGACGGGGATCGTCATCGTTCTTGTCCCGGGCGTGCCGACCAGCTCGTATCGGAAAGACACCGTGGCCTGATCCCATTCGCTGTTGATGCCAATGTACGTGTCGTCAGTATTGGGACGTCCAAACAAAGCGACAAATCGAAGTTCGTCGGTAGGGGGTGCGTTGTTCTGATTAAGCCAGCCCTCAACAATCCGAACTGGAGACAGTTCCAGCTTCGGCGCAGCATAATCGCGCTGATTCCCGTTGAGAGAGAGAACGGCGATCATGTTGAATGGATGGAGAAATTCGATCTCGCGCAGCACCAGGGATCGACGGTTCCAGTTGACGATACGGATCACAACTTTAGAGTCGCTGCGGACGTGCTGCACGGCATCGAATGTAGGTTCTGCGTCGCCAAGGGTGAAATCAGTCTGCGCCTGTTGAGCTTGCACCTGCCTTACCAGGACGCCGATCGTGAGGGCAGCGGCCGCCGCGGCCGCCCAGCCGCTCATGGCCCCGACCCATTCTCTAAAACAATTGCCTTCCCCACGACAAAGGACCACTTCGCTCGGCGTGGAAAGGAAGAGGTAGGCTATAAATACGGCCATCAATATGAACGGCCCCAACCAGTCCCAAAAGCTCGCAGGCTTCATACTTTCCCTCTCAGTCCCCGCTGGCAGCTAAGCGCGACTGCGGTTGCAAATCAATCGGTGCGCGACGGAACGACGTCAGTAGATCTCGATCGCCTTCATCTTCTTCAAAAGATCGCCATTGTATTCTGTACCGTCGGCGCCGGAATGAACGCGTCGATGACAGTTCGGACAAAGGGCTATAACGAAACGTGGGTCATCTGGTCCGCCGTCCGTCAGCCGGCGAATATGGTGTGGTTCCAGGTAGGGAATGCCGTTCTTTCGCAGGAAGGGGGCTGGGCTGGCGCAGCCTTCGCATTTACCGATTGCTCTCGCCACGACATAGTCGCGCACATCTTGGCTCCGCTCGAATACGGAAGTGATCGACGTGGATTTCGACGGCGCGGGATTGGCCGCGGCGAACGCCTTAAGCCTCAGCAGTTCCAGATTTGCCGACGCCGGCGCCAGGTCTTCAATCGCTTCAATGACGCTCTCAACAGGACGCAGCTCGAAAACTATCGCGTCCCTCATGCTTCCCATTCGATCGGGCGCAGGTTCGGTGTGGTGCTTTTCGTAGACGTATTCGCCTTCAAATCGGAGTCCAGCTTTCATTTTCCTGAAGAGAAGGAGGCTGGCGCCGTTTTTCGAATGACTGGCGATCGCCGCGTTTCCCCGCTGCATAGTCATGTCGCCAAGTTGCCCTTCGCCGAAGTATTCGAAGGCACCGTCCGGGCGCAGGCGGTCGGCATATCCGTGAGCCAACCCTTCATCACCCGTGATAATGACCACGAGCTTGAATGCGGACGGCGTGATGATGCCGCCTTGTTGCTGACCGCCGAAGCGGCCATGAATATCAATTCGCCGATTGTAAATACGGCCGCGCTCAAAGCCCCACGACACCGAAAACTCCTCCGTACTATTCAGCCTTCGGTTGTCTCATGTCGGCATTTCGTTCGGGTTAACTCCGCTCTCGCGAGGGCAGAATGACCTCGCCAGAAGAAATGCTTGTCTGGCTCGATGGCAGAATAGCCAGCACCGAAGCTTGGCTTCACGGCCACGGCCCGGGAACAAAGCGCCCGTGGCCCGCTACCGATATCGAGGCCAAGGAAAACAACCTGTCGAAGTACCAGGAAATCCGCGGTGCTTATTTGCAAGCGCTTAAGCGCAGATCGGCGGCGGCATGAAGCCGATTCTTGCAGCTCTGTTAAAAGAATACGACGTTCTTATTATGGAACCGGTGAGCGATTTAGTCGTCGCTGATGTCAAGAGCCACCGCCCTTGTGGTTCGGCGCTCGTGGCTCTGGCCCACGATTCTGTAACTAATGTCTACAGCCACCGCAGAACCATCATAGCCCAAGTCTTCCCGAGCCTCGCCACCGATCGCGAATGTTATCAGGAGTTTCCTCTGGGTTGGAGGTTTCGTGCGATCAAGCCACGAATCCACTCTGAAGTCCGGGATATTGCGCTTGCGTGCTCGTTTGGTCCAAGCTGGGTTATTTCTCAGATCGTGAAGATTAAAAACCTCGAGACCCCCATTGTCGACACAGGCGACCTTTTCGATCATTACATTTCGACGGTTCCAATTGATGACTTTGAGCGTCATTCGCTTGGCGGCCCTATTTCTCTGCAGCACGAATTCAGGCTCGGCATCGCCCACCATAAAGTCCGACTGACGTTTTGCCTGATGGACCTGTTCCCTCAGCGGCTTGAGCGTCACCGCTGCGGCGACGAGTGCTCCGAGCGCGGCTACCCAACCACTCAAAGCACTCAGCCAGCTCAGTATGTTGCAGTCATCGCAAGCGGGCCAAGCCTGCCAGGCAACAAGGTCCGGCAAGAACCTCATCACAAATACAAACGCCACGAGAGCAAGCCCGGACGTTACCGTCACGCAAAATCCTTTGTCCGACATTTAGAAGCCCCCACGTCGCCTGGAGCAAGGACGCACGATTCCATAACCGCTTGCAAGGGAGAGGCGGCATGACGCTCCACCTCTCCCGACAGGAAGGCCAATGCTGCGCGCCTTGCGTCGTCGACACGAAAGGCGTCGCCACGCCCGCGTTCCGCCTGAAAGCCAAATTGATGAAAGCCTGCCACGGCCTGGAAATCGAGGTAGTCAAAAATGGCTGACCTCCCATGCATGCCGTTCTGGACCGACGCCTATCTCGCCGACACTCAGCACCTGACGACGGAAGAGCATGGCGCATATCTCCTTCTCCTCTTCCAGGCATGGCGCTCACACGACTGTTCTCTGGCCGACGATGACGACATGTTGGCCCGTCAGGCAGGCGTTTCCACAGCGAAGTGGAAGGGAATGAAGGCGATCGTCATGGCCTTTTGGACCCTCGATAAACGTCGGAAAAGATGGGTACAGAAGCGTCTCAAAATCGAACGCGAAAAAGCGTCGGTCAAAAGGGCCAAAGCACGCGATAGCGCCGCAACCCGTTGGAAAGGAAAGGAAAAGGGTGATGCGAACGCATTGCGAACGCAATGCTACCCTGAACCTGAACCTGAACACATCAAAAAACCTAACGGTTTTTCTCAGGGCGCTGGCGCGCAAAAGAAATCCACCCGTCAAAAAATTTTGGAGGTGTTCAACGATGCATGATCTCGTTTCAAAAGATGTCTTCGACCGCCTCCCAGAGCGATACCGGCGCCGAGCGAGAGAGATTTCCTCGAGGGTCGGGGAGATCGGCGCGCTGCTCATCCCGTGCAAGCCGATCGCCATTCGCGACGCTGCGCTTCGGCTTTGTGGCCAGCTTCGGCCGCAGCCGGAAATCAAGATCGAAGAATTCGCCGACGAATTTAGGCGCGCATGTTCCGATCTGCCGGAGTGGGCGATATCGGAGGCAACGAACGACTACCTGGCGGGCCGCGTCGAAAACCACACGGGCCAGTTCATGCCGACCTGCGCAGAATTCGCGCGGCATGCTCGGGAAATCGTCCGGCCGTTCGCTGCAGAGCGGGCGGGGCTGCGCAATGAGGCAGAACGGCTGTTCACCCGTGCCGAAGATGACCGCCGGCGCGAACTGATCGCAATCGAGCACGCGGACCCTGCGGTAAAGGACCGCGTCCGGAAACTGGTCCTGGAAGCCAGAGTGGGCGCCCCAGTTATCTCCACCGATCATCGCCACTCTAGCATCGATCCAGAAACGCAGACCAAGCTCGATGCGCTCAAAAAGCCTTTGGTTGAAGCGCCATCGAGGATTGCACAGTCGCGTATAGCGAAAGGCAGGCAATCATGAACACATACCCGATCGAACTTCACCGCCAGCATGAGGCCAGCCAGGTCGTCCGTGCCCGCGTCATGGTCCCCGAGAAGGTGCGCAGTGCCGAGGCAATTCAGCGGATCTTCGACGCTTACGAGCAGGGCCGGGGAGCATCGGCTCGCATGGGTGAGATCAGGAATATTCTTGGACGACGGAAGAATTGAGCGCGGCGGCTGCTCGACACAAAGCGAGGAAATTAAGATGGCGACAGGCGAATTTTGGTACGCGGTGAAGGCAAACTCGAAAACACAGAGGAAAGCGTCTCCCAGGATTGGCGAGACGGCCGACCGCAAGGGAGAGTTCATCATCGAGCGAAACCTGCGCGATGCGAGGTTTGATGTCTTCATGCCGTCCACGGTGCGCGAGGTGCGCCATCACCGGACGGAAGAGTTCATGGTGAAGCGCTTCCCGCTGATGGTAGGTTACGCCTTCGTTCTCAATCCCCGCAGCTTTTACGATCTATCGGACTGTGAAGGGGTATCCTGCATTCTCGGTGTCGCCGGCTGCCCGCTGCGGATACCGACAGCCAACATTGAGAAAATCCGTGAAGCCGAAGAGAGCGAGCGCGATTTTATGGAAAGGCGGCGATCCCTTCGCATCCAGAAGGAAAAGCAGGCTCAACGGAAGCTGACCCGCAAGGAAGCCCGCGATCTCTTCCCGAAGAACCGCCACGTCACGATCACCGGTAATGGCCTTCTCAGGGGCATGTCCGGATTTGTTGTGGATGCAACAGGGCGAAATACCATAAAAGCCATGATAAAAACGCTCAATGGATTGATACCCGTAGAGCTTGATATTGCGGAGTTTTCCGAAGCAGTTTAATGTCCTTTCCCATAAGGTGATTTTATGGGATGTTCAGAGCGGTATCGCCGGTCCCCAGGGAGCTTTCACCGCCTCCCGCTCAAAAAGAACGCTGCCAATTTTTCAGTTTGTCGGACTAGAGCAACCCGTCTCGGGGCAAGTGCGACCACCCGTCTACGCGGTAGGGTGGTCGCCTTCAATTTGCCTTTACTGAGCTGGTGTCGTGGTCGAAGGCTGCGTTGTTGTCGGTTCAGTTGTTGTCGTAGTTGACGGCTCGGTAGTCGAAGGCTGCGAAGTTGTCGGCTCGGTCGTGGTCGCAGTCGGTGTAGTTGTTTCCGTCGTAGTGTCATTGGTCCCTGGCACCAGGTAAACAACCGCAAGGACAATAACCACGAGGGCAACTGCAACGCCAATAAGGGTATTCCGGTTCATGCTGGCTCCTCCTAAGTGTAACTCCCACTTAGTGAAATGGAGCGCGGCACGAAATTATCAATCCACACGTCGGCGTAGAGCAGCACGGTTGCTCGTTTGGCCTATAACAAAAGCAACGGTGGTTCAAATCCCCGCGACCAATCGAGGCAATACCTCAAGGCAGGTCGGGAAGTCAGAGGCGGAAGTGCACCGGCTCACGTTACCTGGGCGAGAAAGGTTCCATTCTGTGAAGCAGAGCCCGACAAGCTAGTGCAGTTCTGCGGTCCGCGCCGTTCTTTTTGATCATAACGATAGCGTTTGCCGAAACCCCCAAGAGGCGAGCACATTCGGCGTCCGAGCGCGCTAGGTCAGCCGCTTTCATTTCCTCTAGCCAACGATTGAAGGCGTCGGCCGACATCTTTGTCTCGGATATCCGGCGCTTTTCTTTTTCGGTTTCGGTGACTTTGGCAATAAGCTCGTCAAAGGGTGACTTTCGTTGGCTATCCATCGGGCTCTCCACTTTTCGTTGGTAGGTTCAATATACAAGTGTTTTGTATAAATCTAGCGAAGAACATACAAAATCGTGTCTGCAAAGGACGAAAAAGCCCGGAGCCGATTGGGAGCAATTGAACGCGAGTCCGCGCCGGCCGATTGCCGACATGTGCCATCGCCTCGGCCGTCTGCAAGAAGGCTAAAGCTGAAGTTGAGAATGCTCCGTTGCTAGTCCGCCCGGTCTACCCCGAGAGCTACGAGGCCCACGATCTCAGGCCCGACCCTGGGCGAGTGCGCACCCAATCCCGCATGTCATGACTGATAAGGCTGACCGAGTGGCCAAACCTGGTTCGCGCCTTCAGTTCACTTCCCAGGACCGTACGCAAGCGCGTTTGCGATCCTACTGGTAATATCGTTGAAGGACTCGATAACATAGATGCCGTAAGGCCCTCGTTCCATCGGGACAGAAGTTTGGATGACGGTATTGTCTCCTATTACTGTCACCGCAACGATTTGATCGACGTTAATGCTGATCTCGCTCTTCGTAGATATCCAAGTTGCGCGAATAAATGCCATCCCACTCTCCCAAGGTTAACCTAATTAAAGCCCAGCATTGTTTGATCATGCGTTCAAAAGATCATCTATCGAAAAGTTGCTCCAGGAGAGGCTGGGAATAGCAGGTATGCGCGGGATTGCGGGAATGGCAGAGATTGGCGGGATTGCTGGTATCCCTTTTATCGCCGGGATCTGTGGTATCGGGGGGATTGGTCCGCCGCTCGCGCCATTGGTAAATGCCACGGCCTTGCCAGCCGTGTCGCGGAGCCATCCGTTTGTAATTCTACCAATTTGCCTGCCAGCGTTGTTGTAGAGGTTCTCTCCATGAAGCTTGCCTACAGCCTTCCCCTTCCAAGTGTAGAGGACACCATTCGGATTGATGTAGTGAGTTGCTCGACCTTGCCGATCGTGAAAGTCCATGAACTCGATCCTTTTGCGGTTGCATAAGAAAGAAACGATAAACACGCTTGAGTCGCAAGGGCGCTTATCACTTTGAATAACAATCAAAGGAAATCAAACGTGGCGGATCGCGGAGGAAAGCGGCCTGGCGCTGGTCGGAAGATTGGCGCAGTTAGCCAGCAGAAGAAAGACCTGGCGGAACTCGCAAGGACCCACACCGAAAAGGCGCTTGAGGTTCTCGTGAAAATCGCAACCGATGGCGAGAGTGAAGCAGCCCGCGTGTCAGCAGCAACAGCAATCCTGGACCGTGGATATGGCAAGCCCGGCCAGTCCGTTTCTATCGGCAACCCTGACGGCACTGCGTTGGGGCCGAACGTGATCCAAATCGTACCGGTCCCACCAAAACATGGCCACGGCTCAACTAAGGCTCCCTGAGAAGCTCGTCCCGATCTTCACCCCGCCGCGTGGCGCTGTTGCATATCGTGGAGCACATGGCGGCCGTGGATCGGGAAAGTCATTCAACTTCGCCAAGATGGCAGCGGTGTGGGGATACGCGGAGCCCCTTCGTGTTTTGGCGACCCGCGAGTTTCAGGCGTCGATCAAAGAGAGCTTTCACGCGGAACTGAAAGCGGCGATCGCTTCAGAGCCTTGGCTTGAAGATCACTATGACGTTGGCGTCGATTATCTGCGTGGGCGGAACGGAACGGAGTTCATCTTTCGCGGCCTCCGGCACGGCGTCAACACGATCAAGTCGCTGGCCAAGGTCGATCTGACGATCGTCGAGGAAGCAGAGGACGTACCCGAAGTCGCATGGCTGGCGCTTGAGGCGACAGTGTTCCGGCAGCCTAAGTCGGAACTGTGGCCTATCTGGAATCCGCGGCTTGAAGGTTCGCCGGTAGACGAGCGGTTTCGCAAGTCTCGGCCAGGCAACGCCATCATCGCGGAGATGAACTGGCACGATAACCCGTTCTTCCCCGATGGGCTCGATGTGCTGCGCCGGCGGGAACAACAGCGGCTCGACCCGAACACCTACGCCCACGTTTGGGAGGGTGCCTATCTCGTCAACTCTGACGCCCAGGTGTTTGCAAACAAGTACCGTGTCGAGGAATTTGAACCAAACCACGAATGGGACGGTCCCTATCAGGGCGGCGACTTTGGTTTCTCTCAGGATCCCACCGCTGCGATCCGGTGCTACGTCGACGGCGACCGGCTTTACATCAGCCACGAGGCTGGCAAGACACAGCTCGAGCTCGACGACACGGCCCATTTCATCGGCGAGCGCATCCCGGGCTTTGGACTCTACGTCACCCGCTGGGACAGCGCGCGGCCGGAGAGTATCAGCCACCTGAAACGGCACGGTCTGTCACGGTCCGAGCCGGTCGAGAAATGGAAGGGCAGCGTTGAGGACGGCGTGGCCTTCCTACGAACGTTCCGCGAGATCGTCATCCATCCTCGCTGCGTCGAGACCATCCGCGAAATGCGGCTCTACAGCTACAAGATCGACCGCCTGACGCAGGACATCCTTCCGGTGATCGTCGACGCCAACAACCATTACATCGACGCGCTGCGCTATGCGGTTGCTCCAATGATCAAGCGTGGTTTCGAATATGGAATGCTGGGTGTTGTCTGATGCTGCTTCTTGATCGCCTGCAGAACCTCGTCAGCGGCCTCGGCTCGTCGAAGGACAAGAAGACGGCGACCGTCTACGGGTTCAACCCGATTGACGCTTCGCAGCTCAACGCGATGCATCGTTCAGACTGGATGGCCCGAAAGATTGTGGACATCATCCCAAACGACATGACGCGCGAGTGGCGCGAGTGGAAGGCCGACGAGGCGGTCGTTGAACTGATTGAGAAAGTCGAGCGCGCGCCGCAGGTCAATATCCAGGCCAAGGTGAACGAGGCCATGCAGTTGGCCCGCCTTCGCGGTGGCGCGGCGCTTGTGCTCGGGATGAAGGATGGCAAGCCGGCTGAAGAGCTCATCCTTGAAAAGGTGAAACAAGGCGACTTGCTCTATGTCCACGTGCTCGGGCGGGACGAGATCACCTACACGGATATCAACCGCGATCTTACGTCACCGTATTTCGGTGAGCCGGTTATGTATCAGGTGCGGGGAGTAACGCAGGTGGACGTTCATCCGTCCCGGGTAATTCGCTTCATCGGCGCCCCGATCCTTGATCGTCAGTTGACGCCGAACGAATGCTGGGGCGATTCCATTCTGCAGATCGTCTACGACGCGATCCAGAATGCCGCGTCATCGCAGGAACACATTGCCTCGTTGATCCCGGAAGCGAAGACCGACGTTATCTACATGCCTGGCTTGTCGGCCGTGTTGAAGAACCCCGTCACGACCAAGCAGCTCACCGAGCGCTTCACCTACGCCAACACGATGAAGAGCATGTTCAATATGCTGCTTCTGGAAGGCAACGGCGGCGCGGGCGAAAACGCCCAAGGCGAGAAGTGGGAGCAGAAGACCATCAATTTCGGGCAATTCCCCGAACTGATGCGCCAATATATGCAGGTGGCGGCCGGCGCCGGCGATATCCCGCTTGCCCGCTTCCTTCAGGACGCACCGTCCGGCCTAGGATCGAACGGCGAAACAGCGCTCAAAAACTACTACGACAAGATCAGCGCTGACCAGCGCAACAAGCTGGGCCCGAACCTGTGGCGCTTCGATGAGGTCGCCATTCGATCGGCGACAGGCAAGCGCGATCCGGCAATCTTCTATGAATGGGCGCCGCTCTACACCCAGAGTGAAAAGGAGCGAGCAGAGACGTTCAAGATCTATGCCGACGGCGCTCGCGCGATCATCGGAACCAACGCTGGACAGGAGATTATCACCCGGGAAGCCATTTCGAAGTCGCTCACCAACCGGATTGTAGAAGACGGGATCCTTCCGGGGCTGGCTGAAGCGATCGAGGAATACGGGCCGATTGAGGAGCAAGAGCCGTCGGAAGAGGAATTGGCAGCCGCTGCAGCCGCTCAGGTGGCGACAAAGCCCGTAGCGAGGCCGGCACATCCGACGATCCCACGGTGAACAATGCCGTGCGCCATCAACATAGTTGAAAGGCGCAGATGCAGGGCATCAAGGATGTTGGCGCCGGGTTCATCCATGCGAGGCGCTGGGCGGTTACATCAACCACCAAGACATCGCCATCGGGATTTATCCTTGGCAGTTCAGCATGCCGAGGACGTGGTTATGCGAGCAGTACGGCACACTATGGCTTAACGCCACCGAGTATTGAGGCGACAACCGAAGGTTCTTCCTTGACGAAATAGTGCAGACCACTTTCGCCGGATCTGGCGGTCGTCCAGACCTTCGTTGCCGAGTTATGCTTGTGAAAAGCCACGACTTCGACAGGGTTAATGTAAACTTCGGTTGATGTGTTGAAATCTGTCAGAACAGCGAATTTCATCGTTTGGCTCCGTTCGTAAAAACACTCACAGCACATTCCTAAAACCGCAAGATGTCCATTGCAGGATTCTGCTAACCACAGGTTATCACCATGAATTTCACGGACGCTGTAACCGTCGCGGGAACGCGCCGGACTGCAGACGGATACCTGATCGCCGAGGCCAAGGCGGTTCGCACCGGCATTCAACAGTACCTAGGTGACGAGATGGGCAAACCGAAGATGCGCACAGTGCGCGTTTATCGCCCCGCGGAAGAAGTGTTCTCAGACAAGAGCTTGCAGTCGTTTACTCACGCGCCGGTTACGGTCAACCACCCTGACGAGGCGGTCAATTCCGACAACTGGAAAGACCTTGCCGTAGGCGAGGTCAGCACGGCCGCCAGGAAGGACGGCGACTGGGTGTGGCTTCCTCTGATCCTGAAGGACAAGGATGCCATCGCAGCTGTCGAGAGCGGCAAGCGCGAGCTCTCCGCCGGCTACGAATGCCAGCTCGACTGGACCCCTGGCATCACGGCCGACGGCCAGCAGTTCGACGCCGTTCAGCGCGACATCAAGATCAACCATCTCGCGATCGTCGATAGCGCGCGGGCCGGTCCACAAGCTCGCATCGGTGACGGTGCGGGAAACTGGGGTGTTTCCCCTGTCACCAGTGATCAGAAACCGAAAGAGGAAAAGATCATGACCCTGAAGACGGTAACCGTCGATGGCATCCCGGTCGAAGTAACCGACCAGGGCGCGATCGTCATCGGCACACTGCAGACGCGGTTGGCCGACGCAATCAGCAAAATCACCGCGACGGAAACGGCGCATCAGACGGCAATGGCCGCCAAGGACGCTGACCTCGCCAAGAAGGATGCCGAGATCGATGCCCTCAAGGGCAAGGTTCTGTCCGATGCCGATCTCGACAAGCGCGTGCAGGCCCGTGCCGACCTGATCGCGGTCGCTAAGACGATCGCCAAGGACGTCAAGACCGACGGTCTGACCGACGCCGGCATTCGCAAGGCCGTTGTTGTCGCCAAGATCGGTGACGCTGCCATCGCCGGCAAGGCAGACGCCTACATCGACGCACGCTTCGACCTGCTGGTCGAAGATGCCGCCAAGGGAGCCGCCGATCCGTTTGCCACCATCGTCAAGAGCGGTCTCCAGACGCAGGACGGCAACACCAACGATTCCGCCAAGGCATACGATGCCATGCTCCAGCGTGATCGCAACGCCTGGCAGGGCAATCAGAAGGAGTCCGCGTAATGGCTTTCCCGACCGTATCCTACTCGCGCGACACTCCGGCCGGCTATCCCGGCATGATCGCCACCACCGAGCCGCACTGGATCACTTCAATGGTGGTCGGGGGCGCCTCCGGTGACATCCCGTTCGGCCGTGGCGTGATCTACGCCGCCGCCGAAGACACGGTTGCTTTGCCGGCCGCGCTCGGCAAGTTCGCCGGCATTGCTGTGGTCGATCGCACGCTGCCCTTTGCCAACGGCGAGGTCTACAAGCCGTACGACCAGATCAGCGTGATGAAGACCGGCTCCATCTGGATCACGGCGCTGGTCGCTGTCGCACAGGGCGATCCCGTCTACATGACCCCAACCGGTACGTTCACGAACGTGTCGAACTCGTCCGCCAACCAACTCATCGAAAATGCCGAATGGGCAAGCGTCACGAGCGGTACCAACCAGCTCGCACGTCTCCGCCTTGGCGTCACCAAGTAAGGAGAACGAGCATGTTCACCACGGACGCGCCCGCACTGGCGCTGAACTTCCTACGCGCCGCGCAGAACTACATCGAGCCCGGTATCTATGCCCGCCAGTATCCGGACTATCAGTACCGGGAATTGGTACCGGTCGATAACTCCGCGCCCGACTGGACCACGGCGATCGACTTCTTCTCGATGGGTGATGACGTCGGTCAGGCACGCGAATTTGCAGCGGATGGCGATGATATCCCGTTCGTCGACTTCAAGCTCGACAACGGCAACAGCCGCGTCTTCATGGCTGGCATCGGCTATCGGTACAATCTCCAGGAGCTTGCGCATGCGCAGGCATACGGCATCCGCCTGGAAAGCGACCGAGCCGACGCCGCGCGCCGAAAGTACGAACAGTTCGTTGACAACGTCGCATTTCTCGGCCGCCCGAAGCTCGGTCTTACCGGGCTGCTGAATACCGTCAGCGTGACCGCTCTTACCGCGGCGAACGGGGCAGGCGGCACAGCGACATGGACCACGAAGACGGCAGACGAGATCCTCGCCGACGTCAACAGCGTGCTCTCCATTATCTTCACCGCTTCCAATGGCATTGAGCAGGCCGATACCATCCTGCTTGATCAGGATCGCTATGCGCTGATCGCCACCAAGCGCCTCGACGCCACGATGACAACGACCATTCTGGAGCACATCCAGCGTGCGAACATCTACACGATCCGGACCGGTCGCCCTCTGACTATCCGGGCCGTTTTCGGCCTCGAGAATGCAGGCGCTGGCAGCACGCACCGGCTGGTTGCCTATCGTCGCGATCCTGGCGTCGTGAAGATGCATGTCCCCATGCCGCTTCGCTGGCTGCAGGCCGAACAGCGCCTGCTCAAATACGAAGTGCCTGGCATCTTCCGCCTTGGCGGTGTCGAAGTCCGTCGCCCTGGTGCGATGCGCTATCTGGATGGGATCTGATCATGGTCAAGCTTGAAAACACGCGTCCTGGTGGCTTCGGCATTCCCGGCGGCCCTGTCATTGCCGGAAAGTCCACCCTCGAGGTCGAGCAGTCCGATTGGGATACGGTGAAGGATCATCCGGTTGTCGTCGCGTGGATCAAAGCCGAACACCTCATCGTGTCGGGCGACGATGATGATCCGAAGCCCTCGGAGCGTGACGACCTGAAGAAGCAAGCGGCCGAACTCGGGTTGGAATACCCGAAGAACATCAGCACCGAGAAGCTGAAAGAGCTGATCGACGCGAAGCTCGCTTCCTGACGGCAATTGGAGCCCGGCGGGCAACTGGCGGGCACCCTACCATCGGAGAATGACATGGCTGGATACGGTGATAACGCTGCGTTCACGGCCTATGCGGCTGCTGCGGGCTATGTCTTTCCTGATGGCACGACTGACGACCAGAAGACCGCAGCCCGTCAGCGCGGCTCCCTTGTGATCGATCGGTATGAACCGAAATTCTCGGGCACGCGCACGGGCGGCTTTGCCCAGGAGAGAGCCTGGCCGCGCACGGGCGGCACCACTTATTATGGCGAGGCGATCGGCGCTGATATTCCAGCGGCCATCGTCAACGCCTCATACGAAGCTGCATTTCTCGAGCTGGTCACCCCGGGCAGCCTGTCGCCGGTCGTTACGGGATCGGCCACGGTGAAGCGCGAGAAGGTCGGCCAGATCGAGGTCGAATACGCGGCTTCAACGACCACGTCTGTCGCTGAACTGGTTGGGATGGCAATGCCGGTGGTGACGCTGATCGAAGGGCTGTTGTGGCCGTTCCTGATCGCCTGCCTTCCAGCCATTCTGGTCATTTAGTTCGGCAGAACGTTAAACTGAATGGGAGGGCATCCCGCCGGTTGGGGGACGCGCAAGCAACGTTTGACCATTTCCGCTCCGCCCTTTGAGTAGTCAGCAGTGGCAATGTTCTTGAAGGTGATCTTCACCGTATTGCCTCTGCTGCCTTCGGAAAAAGCCTCGTTCGAAACGGAAAGCCCGAGCGTTCCACCAACCCCCATTGGGATTGCGTCCGCATTCGCTCCCACGGTCGATTTGTTGGTCGCGCCCGCGGCGATATTAAATTCGACAACAGCCTCGTCGGCAATCATTCCGACCTTTGGTCGCCCGACAGATCGTTGCTGCACCTCGTAGAGAGTGTCGGCCATTTCTATTACCGCGCTTCTGAGTGTTATGTCTGTCGGCCTCGCAACTTGATTGGGTGTCGTGCAGCCACAGAGTCCAAACGTAACAAGCGCTGCCGACACAATACGTTCTTTGGCCATTACTACCTCTCCATGTTAAGAAGTACTAAATAAACCAGAAGGCGATTTATCTGTCTATGGCAACCTTTGACTATGTGCCTCTGCAGGCCACAGCGCGTCGGCTCATCGTGAAGTTCGGCCAGACTGGAACCGTGACTCGACTCGTCAACACGGGCACGTCCTACGACCCGACGCAGACGCCCACGACATTCTCGTGTCAGCTGGTCGTTCTCGACTACGAAGACAGCAAAGTCGACGGCACGATGATCAAGCGCAGCGACAAGATGATCTACGTCAGCACGGCCGGCCTGACGTCTGGCCTCGAGCAGAGTGACAAGATCACCGTCGGCGTAGAGGAATACTCGATCGAACGTCTGAAACCCCTGAACCCGGCCGGCACACTGCTGTATTGGGAAGTGCAGGGCAGGCGATGACATTCGAAGAGCTTCTTGCGAAATACGAACCTGCCATCGTGCAGGCTTTCCTTGAAGGTATCGAGGCGCTCCGTTCGCAAATCATCCTCGCTCGTGTGATCGAACGTCTGGAGCGTGGCGATATCAGCGGCGCCGTACAGGCGATGCAGATCGAGTCGGAGGCGTTCTCTGCGCTTGAGGTGGCGTTGACGGAAGCATTCAACGCCGGGGGTATCAACGCTGTGGGCGAACTGCCGGCCATCAAGGATCCGCAGGGCAATCGCGTAATTTGGCGTTTTGGCGTGAGGAACCCAGCGGCCGAAGCCATCCTTCGTGACCTGTCTGCAACGCTCGTCACCCATATAACAGAGGACCAAAAGCAGGGCATCCGCTACGCGCTTGAACAAGGCGTGGCGCGAGGCGGCAACCCGCGTTCAACGGCCTTGGATGTTGTCGGTCGTCAAAACCGCATCACGGGCCGCAGGGAAGGCGGCATCGTCGGCCTGACCAGCCACCAGGTCGAATTCATCGAGCGTGCGAGGATCAATCTTGCCTCCGGCGACCCTGACCTGATGAAGCAGTACTTCGCGCTGAAGACGCGCGACAAGCGCTTCGATCGGACCGTTGCCGCAGCCATGCGCGAGGGCAAACCGGTTGCCGCGGATATGCTTGGCAAAATCATCGGCCGACTGTCCGACAAGAACCTGTTGCTCCGTAGCGAGATGCTAGCCCGCACCGAAACCATGATGGCGCTCGGAAGCGCCCGCGACGAGGCCATGCGCCAGCAGATCGAGGCAGGTAAGGTCGCGGCGCAGGACGTGCAGAAGATTTGGCGTTCAGCTGGCGACAACCGGGTGCGTCACACACATCGCGTTCTCAACGGCAAATCGATTGGCGTGGACGGTGTTTTCATCACCCCGACCGGCGCGCCGCTGCGATTCCCTGGTGATCCGAAGGCGACCACCAGCGAGATCTCCGGCTGCCGATGCCGCCTGCAATACAAGGTCGACTTCTTCGCCGCGGTAGCCCGCCGATATCGTGCCGAGGCGGCCTAATGGCAACGCTCTCGTTCAGGGCTGCCGTCGCAGGTTGGGCAGACAAAGTCGAAGGAGCTGTTGACGCGATTTTCAAGGAAGCCACACAGGAAGTCGTCGAGGAGATGCAGACCACGCGGAAAGAGGGCGGGCGGATGCGCGTCGATACTGGGTTTCTGTGGGCCTCGCTCATGGCATCGACGTCGGCCATGCCGCGCATCAATCCGAATGCCCTACCGGTCAAGGGGCAGCATTATACGTTCGATATGGATCAGATCGAGGCCGTGATCATCGGCGCCGACCTCGGCGACGAGCTTTATTTCGGCTACACGGCGGCCTACGCAGCGCATCGCGAATATGGGGCTCGTGGTCAGCCGGCGGACGCGTTCGTTCGTCTTGCAGTACAAAATTGGCCGATCGTGGTTGATCGCAAGGCGGCCGAACTCAAGGCTCGGCTGGGTTTGTAGCTCCATCTGTCTTTTTCACGAGCGCAGATTGCAGAGTGAATAACGCGAGCCGAGCGGCCTTGATTGTGTGGTCGCCGAACGCTGTTTCGCCGCGTCCCTGCGCCAGCAATAACCACGCCTGGTGCAGGCGGTCGTAAATCTCGCTGTCTGATAGAAGCGGCTTTTCGGACATAGGTAATCGATACATGGCGACGAGCACCGACGCAATCATTCTGGCTGTCTTGCTGGAGCGGCTGAAAACCCTGATCTTCACGCCCGCTCTGGCGGTTGCTGAGCCTGGCATTGATTTTCCCGCCTCGGGGCAGACCAAGCCGGACAATTACCTGCAGGTCGCGTTCCTTCCCAACCAGACGCGCCAGGTCACTATGGGCGACGACCCGCAGCAGAAGCGCGGGCTGCTTCAGGTCTCTGTCTACTGGAAATCGGGTGTCGGCCATATCAAGCCGCTCGATGCCGCCGGCCGGATCATCGACCACTTCAAGAACCAGACAATGTTCGCCTCTGGCGTGAGGATCACGATCAGCAGCGAGCCTTGGGCTGCAAGCCCGATCCAAGAGGATGACCGCGTTTTGATCCCGGTCACCATTCCCTACCACGCCTTCGAACCGGAGAACTGAACATGGCCAACAAGGCAACAAAGAAGGGCAGCAAAGTCTATGTTTGCTCAACTGCCCAGAACAGCGATCTCATCCTATCCGCCTTCGCGGCTCTGACCTGGGTCCAGGTCGGAAAGGTCGGAAACATTGGCGATTTTGGTGCTGATTCTGCGATGAACTCGTACAATACCCTCGACGAACCCGTTACCCAGAAGCAGAAGGGCACGGCCAACGCGGGCGATCCTCAGATCGAAGTGGCCTCGATCGCGACCGACGCCGGCCAGGTGATCCTCCGCATGTTTGGCGATCCGCTGAACCAGGACAACATGGCAATCAAGATCGAGCGCAACGACGGTGGTGCTGGTTTCACGAACACAATCTTCTACAGCCGCGGTGTCGTTTCCGGTCCGCTCTATCCGGGCGGCGGCTCCGACGACTTCGAGCTCGAGCGCTACACGATCGGCCTTAACCAGCTACCGCTCCGCGTCAATCCGGCCGTAATCCCGTAACCCGATAGGTGACCCTTGGACATTTCGAAACTTGTAAACTCTGATGACCTTTTCACGCTCAAGCTCACCGGCCCTGACACGGACGAGTTGATCGGCATTACCTTCATGATCCGTTCGAGTGAGAGCAATGAGGTCAAGAAGGTCGTCCGGCAGCACAGCGACAAGTTCCTCGCCAGCCGGAAGAAAAAGCTGACTACGGCCAAGGTCGAAGATGAGTACCTCGACAAGGCCGCGGCCTCGATCGCGTCTTGGGATTGGGGCGATCACGATTGGAAGGGCGAAAAGCCGGAACTCACGTTCGACAGGGCGCGTGAGGTCGTCGAGGAAGCGGGCTGGATTTACGATCAGGTCGCTGCGGCTTCTGAGGATCGCGCAAATTTTACGAAGAGCTTGGGGAAAGGCTCTGCGAAGCCATAGCGCTCACCGCGCGCTATGACTGCGTGAAGGACAAGGACGGCGAAACCCGGCGCGAGCGAAACGAGAGCTTCGAGGTGGAAAGCCCCGAAGTCGATGTTCCCGAGATCGGTATGTTCCTGTGGAACTGGTTTTGGGAGTTGCGCGAAAGTTCAGCGCCGGGTTTCTCCGGTCCGTCTCCGATATCTAATCAGGAGCTGGTCGCCTGGGTGAGCCTGACCGGCAATGTGGTTCGTCGGGAGGAGGTGAAAATCCTCAAATCGATGAGTTCCCGATACTGCTCGGAGATCGACAAGGAGAGCGAGGCGATAAGGGCGAGGGAGGTCGAGTGAACCAAGCCCCTCGCTTTGTGGAGCTAGGCAGCATGCAGCGTAGGTATGCCGCTAACGTCAACTTCCTGTTCGGCGTGCCACGCATCGTATGCTGCCTGCGTACGCAGCCATACGGCGGCGCCGTCGCCGAACATCTTGCCGAGACGCACGGCAATATTCGGAGAAACAGGCTTCTTCTCCCGAAGGATATCGTAGAGCTGCTGACGCGAAATGCCGAGCAAATTGGCGATTTCCACCTTGGTCTTTCCCGTCGCCGGGATGATGTCTTCAAGCAGAGCTCCAGGGTGCGTGGGGCAGCGCTTGAGTGGCCTCGTTACTTCATAAACGGGCATAGGATCATTCCCCAAACTGAGCCGCCTCAATGATATTGCTCGAAATCGACGTGAGCGGCATCTTTGCCGTCGAATTCGAATGTAATGCACCACGGTCCGTTGACATGGATCGTGTATCTCGTCGGGTTGAAGCCTTTCAGAGAGTGGAAGTCAAAACCGGGAAGGTTCAGGTCTTCTGGTCGCTCCGCAGCGTCAAGACGGTCCAATCGCACAAGAATGCGCTTCTGCATTTTGGCGTCAATCTTTCCGGTTTTTCCGGTCTCAAAGAGGCTCGCCAGCGCTTTGTTCTTGAACGACTTGATCATGATTTATGTAAGCTGTTTGCTTACGTGATGTCAAGAGAGGTGTAAGCAATCATCTTACATTTCCGGTCTTCCGATCAATATCCGCCGGGGCGAGAATAAGCGCTTCGCCCACCGCACCTATTGCCGGCCGCATCATATTGCCAATCGTATTGGCAATTTCCTCGATAGGTGGGGTAGGACGTACCACCGCAATTATTATTGGCGCAGACGGCTACCGCAGTCCCGACCAAAGCGACGGCTGCAATAGCTGCAATGGCTTGGTTTTGCTGCTGCACAATCGCAGGGCAGCCATAAGGGTTGATACCGCGGCGACTGAGCTCGGTCGCAACATCCTGTCGGAAATACGGGTCTCCAGACTCCATCAAAGTTCGGCACAATGCGGCCTTACTTACTGCCTTTGGATTTTTATGGAAGTCCGCCTGTGTAGTTGTGCAACTTGCCAAAGCAATAGTCATGGCTGCGGCCACACCGAGCCGGCCCGTAAAATTGAATATCAATATGATGTCCCCCTCAGAACAGGGAGATCATGACACAACTTATCGAAGAGTCGAGTCCTTCGAGCATCCATAAAGCCTGGCTGAACGGCGGTCTCAGGCAAGCTTTTTCACATTCGGAAAGTCAACAACATGGCAGATGTCGCAACCCTAGGATTGCAGGTTGAGAGCGCAAGTGTCCGCAAAGGCGCCGATGATCTCAACAAATTGTCCGGGGCTGCAGCCCGTGCTGAAGCGGCCACGGATGGCCTGGCGGGCGCGAACCGCGGCGCAGCCGGGGCCGCTGCTGCCACCGCACACGCGTATGCGAAAGAGGGAGCATCGGCAGCTTCTGCATCGAAGCAACTTGAAATGTTCAATCGGGCAGCGAACCAGAACGCCCGAGGGCCAGTTGGGCGAGGCAATGTGGCGAACCTCGCAGCGCAATTTCAAGACGTGGCGGTCAGCGCGCAGATGGGCATGGGAGCGCTTCAAATTGGCCTGCAGCAGGGTACCCAGCTGGCAGCAGTGATCGCGACCATGGAAAATCCAGTGCGCGGACTGGCACAGGCTTTCGCGGCAGTGCTATCCCCGGCAAGCCTGTTGACGATTACCCTTGTTTCCCTCGTCGCTGTTGGCATCCAAATGGTCGACTGGCCGAAGCTGGCAGCCTCGGCCCTGCACGCCCTCGCAGACGTGTTGGAAGATATCGCGCCTTATGCGATCGGCGCAGCAGCGGCGTTAGCCTTGCTTTACGCGCCGGCGATCATCGGCGGCATAATCACTGTCATCGCCCTTCTCGGCCGTCTTGCTGTAGCTGCTGTCACTGCAGCGGCCGCGATAATTGCCGTGAACCCGATCGGTGCGTTCGTCCTTGGCATCACGGCCGCTGTCGCCGCCGCGAACATATTCAGGGACGAACTGACGCAAATATTCGGCCGAGACATCGTGTCTGACGCGAAGAATGGAGTGAACTTCATCGTTGCTGCATTCGTTGGCGGCTTTAATGGGATCAAGGCAATCTGGGGCGCTCTGCCGTCGGTTCTTGGCGATCTCGTCTATTCGACGGTCGCAGGCGTCATCAATGCCATCGAAAGCATGATCAACAGCGCGATAGGTGGGATCAACAACCTCATAAATGAAGCGAAGATGGCATCCCTCAAGATCGGGGTGCCTCTGAACGTCGATTTCATCTCGGCTGTAACTATTGATAAGCCAGCAAATCCCTACGCGGGCGCCACCGAGGCCGCGACAAGTAAACTCCTGGAGGAGATGAAAGCAGCCCAAGGCACCGACTATGTAGGTGGGGTCACGGACGCTATCGCCCGCGGCGCATCGGCTGCGTCTGACAAGTTGAAGGAACTCGCAAAGGGTCTCACCGACGTCGACGAGAAAGCCAAGAAGAAAGGCAGCGGTAAGACCGACACCGAAAAGTATTCCGACATTGTCGACGGCGCCGAACGCCGCATTGCCTCGCTTGAAGCGGAAAAGCGCGCAATCGGCATGACGGAAGAAGCGGCGGCGGCCTTGCGGTACGAAACCGAACTGCTGAACCAAGCCCAGCAGCGTGGAATTACCCTCAGTGATGCCCAGAAAGGCGAACTATCCGCGCTCGCCCAGGTCATGGCCTCTGTCGGGGCCGAGACCAAGCGGATGGGCGAGGCGATCGAGTTTTCCAAAGATCTGACTAAGGGGTTTCTCGACGACTTTTTCTCCGGCCTCGAAAGCGGAAAATCCGTCTGGGAATCGTTCGGAGATGCAGCGCTCGGTGTGCTCGACAGGATCGCCGACAAGCTGCTGAATGACCTCGTGGACGCTTTCTTTGAGGTCAGTAGCGCGGCATCCGGTTCAGGTGGCGGCATCCTCGGCGGCATTCTCAGCCTGTTTGGAGGTGGCGCGGCGTCCGATCCTTGGGCAGGCTTACGCGGGTACGCGACAGGGACACCTGCAGCAAGCCCAGGCGTCAAATGGGTTGGTGAGAAAGGCCCGGAACTCGTGCGGTTCAAGGGCGGTGAAGAGGTCATCCCCAACCACAAGCTCAGGGCCTCAAACGAGAATGCTCGCGCGGCATCTGCCCAGAACGTGAACTTCAACATGTCACTGGAGGTCAAGGGGACTGGCGACAAGGAACTGCTCGAGCAGGCTCGGCAGGGCGCTGCGGCGCAGATGAGCGAGGCGCTGAAAACGTACGACAAAAAGATGCCGGATCGCGTTCAGCAGATTAATCGAAACCCGCGGCAGAGAGCATCATGACAGTATCGTATCCTTATTCCCTAGCGTTCTTCGCCGACAAGCTCGATATCGCGTCCGTCATCTGGGACATCCAGCGCAACGACGAGATGTCGGGCACTGGTGACGGGCGTGTCTGGCAGGCTGAACTCGCTCCACCGCTTTGGATCGGCACGGTCACGCTCAACCGGAAACTGAGCGCCGAGCTCAAACAGATCGCTGCGATGGTCCGAAAGCTTCACGGGGCGCAGGAGGCGCTTATGCTTTATGACCCGCTGTCGAAGTACCCGCAGTACGATCCGACAGGGTCGATCCTCGGCTCCAGCGTCGTTACGATCGGATCGATTGCCTCGAACCGCAGCTCATTGAGCCTTGTGGGCTTGCCCGCGAATTATCGCATCACGGTCGGCGACAAAATGTCGATCGCTTTCGGGGCCGGGTTGACGAAGTTCGCCTTTCTGGAGGCGTCGGAGACGATCACCGCGAACGGTTCCGGCACCTCTGCACAAATTGCTGTGTTTCCGTTCGTTCCGACTGGTGTGGCTGCCGGCGATGAGGTCGTTCTCAAGAAACCGGCGTGTAGGTGCATCATCGTTCCAGGCAGCCACAACCCTGGAACCGCAGCCGACCTCTTCACTGATGGCGCCGGCTTCAAGGTTATCCAGAAGAAATAGCCATGAGAAACAGCGCGACGGCATTCAACAACGCGATGGCGATCGCGGAAGACACTGGACTTGCGCCTCGGCAATTCGTCTATGTCAAGAACGTCAAGCCTTTTGGCGGCGGACCTGCGGAATCCTTCGGCTTCTGGTCGGGCGATGAAGACGCGATTTTCACGGTGGTCGACGGCGAAACCGGATTGCCGGTCGACCGGACTTACTACGGCGCCGCCAACATGGTGGTCGATAATATTCCCCGTGTTTCCGACATGACGATCCAGTCGATCCAGATCGAGGTCAGCCAGATCGCAACGGCGACCGAGCTTGTGGTGCGTGGATACGATGTGCGTCTGGCCAAGGTCGAGATCCACGAAATGGCGCTCGATCCGGCGAGCCGGCTGCCAATTTCGGACCCAGAAGTTATCTTTCTCGGCCAGATCGACGGTGCGCCGATCGAGACTCCGAGCGCCGGCGAGAATGGTGCGATCACCTTCTCTATCAACTCCGATGCCATGTCGATGCTTGCTCGGGTCAATCCGCGCAAGTCGTCCTTTCAGAGCCAGAAACGGCGCTCGGATGACAGATGGGGCAAATATGCCGGCACGGTGAAGAACTGGCAGATCAAGTGGGGACCGCAATGATGCAGAGGCTTCCGAAATGGCGAGGCCGGTTCGAGGCGGTGATCGACGAGCTGAAGTCGAAGCCGTTTTCGTGGGGCGATCACGATTGCGGGCCTGGCCTGGTCGGAAATGTTGTGAACGCCATTACCGGCGAGGATCCCGCTAAGCCCTATCGTGGCAAGTATTTCGACGCCAAAGGGGCGCTGCGGATCATCAAGAGGAAGGGCTTCGCCAATCTCGGTGACATGGTCGCCTCGATGCTGCCAGAGATCCACCCCTCGCAAGCGAAAATTGGCGACATCGGCGCCATCAAGACGGACAGCGCCTTCGGTTATGCCCTCGGCGTCGTCAACGGCGAGCGGGTGTTCGTGCTGATGGAAGACGGCATCGGGACCGTGGACCTCCTTCGATGCGAACGAGCCTTTAAGGTCGGATGAATTTCATGAAATTGATATGCACTGCGCTGACGATGATTTGGTTCATCCTGTCAGGGGCGGAGCTTGCCAACGGCGAGCCTGTCACGGCTGCCATTTTCGGCGCGGCATTTGCTTCATCGTTTGCCGGCCAGTTGGCCACACTGGGTCTTGGTCTCGCCTTCAACTTCGGCGTCGGTCTGATCCAGAAGGCCAAGGCCAAAAGGAAAGCCAAGGAGCAAACACGGGGCATTTCGTTCGAACTGCAGGTCGGCGACGACCAGCCAATGTCCTTCACGCTGGGGAAATATGCATCCGGCGGCCGTCGCAAATATACCGGCATCCATGGTCAGAACGGCCGCTATTTCGTCGACGTGATCGAGCTTGGCAACCTGCCTTGCCCGGGTCTGCCGGAGTTCTGGGTCAATGATGAGAAGGTCGCGGTCGATTGGGAAAACCCGAATCCGAACGGCTTCGGCTATCCAGTTCCGGAGTTCGGCAGCGACGGCACGGATCGCCTCTGGATCATCTATCACGATGGCACGCAGACGAGCGCTGACGCCTACCTGCTAGACAAGTTCGGTTCGGAGCCGGATCGTCCGTGGTCATCGGACATGATCGGCCGCGGCTGCCCCTACATCATCGTCACGGCGCGCTTCAATCCGGAGATCTTTTCCAGCGTTCCGACCGTTCTGACGGAAATGCCGGTGCGGCCAGTTTATGACCTGCGCAATGACAGCACCAACGGCGGCAGCGGTTCGCATCGCTGGGATAATCCAGCGACCTGGGAGCCGAGCGAAAACCCGATCATCAACACCTATAACATCGTGCGCGGCATCTATTACGGTGACGAGTGGGTTTATGGCGGCCAGAACCTGGCTGCCTTCCGCCTGCCTGCCTCCAACTGGATTGCGGCCGCCAACGAATGCGACGTCGATATTGCGCTGAGCGCAGGCGGCACGGAAAAGCAGTTTCGCTGCGGCTATGAGGTGTTCTGCGACGTCGAGCCCCTAACAGTCATCGAGGAGCTGCTGCAGGCCTGTAACGGTCGAATGGCCGAAGTGGGCGGCATCTTCAAGGTTCTAGTCGGGGCGCCGGGCGCCGCGGTCTATTCCTTCACCGATGAAGACGTGCTGGTGACCGAGGGGCAATCGGTCAACCCATTCCCGCCCTTCAGCGACACGCATAACGGGATCGAGGCGACCTATCCCGAGCCGGCCGAGAAATGGGCAACGAAGGACGCTCCGGCGCGCTATTCGTCGACCTATATGGAAGCCGATCTGGGACAAGAGCTGGTCGTCGGCGTCGAGTTCGAGGCTTGCCCGTTCAAGACGCAGGTGCAGCGCCTGATGAAAACGATGCTGAAGGAAGAGCGTCGTTTCCGCACGCATGAATTTTACCTGCCGCCGAGCGCCAGGCGACTTGAGCCGAATGACGTCGTTTCGTGGTCCTCTGACCGCAATGGCTACATCAATAAGAAATTCTTCGTCGTTCGAGTGATCGGACGCCGGTCCTTCAATCAACTGGTCAGCCTGAAGGAAATAGACCCGAGCGACTACGATTGGGAGGCATCCGAGGAGCTTCCGACCGTTGTGGGGCCGGTCAAGCCAATCACGCCAGATCCACAGCCCATGACGGGATGGACGGCTGCTGGTTACACAGTCCTGGACTCGAACGGCAATCCCCGCCGTCCGGGGATCAAGGTGACGGCGGCGGCAGATCTCGACGACGTCAAGAATGTGCGCATACAGGTCCGGCTCAAGTCGAGTGGCGCGGTGGTATTCGATAGCGATGCATCGCCCTATGGCTCGCCTTTTGAATGGATCATCAGCGGGCAGTGGACCTTGCCGAACACGCTTTACCAAGCGCGCGGTCGGCTTATCCCGCACACCAGCCGGGAAACGCTGTGGTCTTCCTGGCTGGATGTCACGACACCCAACGTTCTGCTGGGCGGAGACGACATCTATTTGCCCGGCGTTATCGAGGACCTGCAAGATTACCTGGATGGATCCACGGCGTTCATTCGCGAGGGCTTGCGCCAGACGATGCTTGAGCAACAGCGTCTTGCGCGTCTGGATATCGACAAGGATATCGTTGCCTACACATCGCGCCAATCCATCCGAACGGAAGCGACGGCGACGACGCAAACGACGATCGGTATTGCCAAGGCCTATGCGGTTGAACAGATCGATGTGGCGACAGGGCCGACCTCCGCGCTTGCGCGGCGAACAACGACCCTTGAAGCAACGCTACCGACCCTCGCGACAAACGCCGCCCTTGCGGTGACGGCAACTGCCCTTGATGCTTTGGTTGTCAGGGTGGCGAACGCCGAGGGAAACATCACGGCGATCGCCTTGGACATCACCTCGCTTGAGGCGACGATCCCGACTTTGGCCACCGCCTCGGCTCTGTCGTCGCTACAGGCCCAGGTAAACCTGATCGATGGTGTTGTAGACGCGCAGGCGCAAGCGATCACATCGATCACGGCGGGGCAGGTCGGTGGCGACATCGCGACGGCAAACTTTCGAATGCAGGTTACGGCTGGACCTTCCGGCTATGCTTCGCGGATCGCGATGGAGGCGAGAACGGGGGGCGCAGGTGCATGGCGTGCCGCTGGCTGGTCTCTTGACGTCCCTGCGTCGGCATCAAGCCCTACACGCTTCAATGTCACAGCGGATCAGTTCTCCATCACCAACGGAACGAACATTGAAAACCCGTTCGTTTTTCAGAGCGGTGTTGCGACCTTGAATGTCGCCAACATCGGCACGGTGAACTCCGGGCGTTTGCTGGCCTTGAACGGCAAGATGGACATCAACCTGAACAACGGGACGATCGAGATCTACAGCTAAGCGGAGGCCGCATGCCCAGAACACTGATCGGGGTCGACAGCACCGGTATCGGCTGCATCAAGATCATGAAGTCTAATTCAGACGATCCGCGAACGACCGCCGACACGGCGCGATCGAAATTTCTCTACAATTCGAAATTCGACGTCCAGCCACACATCTGGGGATTTCGGGATTTCAATGCGAATACGGCAAGCTTGACCTATGCACCTTCAGGCAGCAATTCGAGCAACTATGAGTATGCGACGGAGCAGGGCCTGTACTACGTCAGAAATACGCTTTTTGACGGGCTGCAATACAACATGCCAGTCTTCGACGTGAAGATGGTTCGCAATGCCACCTGGCCAGTGCTTCGCTATAAGCAGAACATCGTCACCCGGAAATGGTCAGGCAAATATTACAATGACAACGGCGGGTATTACGCCACCCTGGGCGCCTCAATCGAGCCTTGGTGTTCGAATTTCGCATCTGGGATTGGTGCTTTTGGGACGCTCGCTTACGGATGGTTCGTTGAAGCGACGACGGTGGATGACAATGACGATTACAACAAAGACGAAAGCCGCCGTCAGACCGTCGTGATCTGGAACCTGCCCGGCAACAGCGGGGCAATCACTGACGCGCAGCCGACGACACCAACTGCGGGCAAACGTGCTGTCCGCATCACCTCTACGTCGCTCAAGATCGCCAAGCCGGGCTATGACGCGGCTACCGCGACCGGAACGCAGCTTGCCTTCGACAGCACGCGGAACGGCGTGAAGATTATTGCCGCCGCCGATGTCTCCATGCCGACCGGGAATAGCGAATACGACACGGGTATAGATCTCCCCGACGACGTTCTAGCCGATGTGCATTTCTACGAGACGGGAAGCGTCTATTACCCATCGAACCCGCAAAATCTGGAGTTCGGCGCGGACTACTATTTCTCCGGGACAAAGATCAAGTTTGTAAACGGGAAAGGCGCCGGCCGAGCGAGGTTCATGATCTACGCCAGGGACGGAAGCGCCCCTTCGTCTGGAAGCAACAAGGTGCTGCGCCAAACGACAATTGACGGCGTCGAGGTCGTGCAATTCCTGCGGCCCGGCTCCGGGCTGGTGCCGAAATTTGCAGATATCGTCATCGATAGCCGCTGGCCAGCGGTGCAGTTGCTTGCCGAGGGCTATTTCGCCGTTGGAACCGGCGCGCTTACCCAGGTGATCAACGTCTCGAACGCTTCTGGCATGTTTCTCATGGTGAAATACATGACGGTTCACGGCGCCGGCGCAACGCAACACGGTTCGTTCTCGTCGGCCGTCCGAATGCCCTACGTAAAGACACTGGTCAGGACGGGTGGTCAGGCGGGCGATTGCACCTACGCCCGGATCATCGGCACTCAGGTGACGTTCTTCACGTTCCGCGGAAATCCAGGTGATGTCTATCTCGACGCAAACGCGAGCGGGCATCCGGAGGTCACCGAAGCTGTCCAAGTCCCGGTGACGGGCATCCGCTACTACATTTTCGGCATCCCGGCTTGACGTCCGGAAAGGAAAAATCATGCAAAACAAGATCGCCGTCAGCGCCGATATCTATGCGGCGGAAATGGCTGCCCTTTCTGATTTTTATCGCAATCGCACGCTTGTGCATGCGCAGCAGCTTGCAGACGTGACGAAGGGCTTTCACGAGACCTCAGATCTCGTCGCCGAGCTTCGCGAGCAGATCGAGATTATGCCGAAGCCGGATCCGCTCGAGGAAAATAACAGGGAACTTGCGGCGCTGTTGCGGGCGTTTGTCGCTGAGGGTGTCGTCGTACGCGGCGCTGTTGAAAAACTCGTCCTGGGTGCCAAGAGCATCATGTCGCGGGGTGGCGAATAATGGCCGTCATCCTTCCAAGCGTCTACAAGGACGGCACGGCGACCGTAGCCAACGGGGGAATTGCGGTTACCGGTGTGGGCACGCTTTGGGCGCAAGCGGTGTTGCCCGGCGACTTCTTCGGTGTCCACAAAGGCTATGCGATCCGCATCGCATCGGTCGAAAGCAATACCGCGCTCACGCTGTCAAATCCGTGGCCAGGCACGGCGCAGACGACGGCCGCCTACGAGATCATGCTCCAGAGCGATATCGCGCGCGTGCAGGAAAGCACCCGCCAGCTTCTGATCCTCCTCATGGGCGGGAATATCAACGCCTTCGCCGGCCTGACCGGTGCTGCGGACAAGGCGCCGTATTTTACCGGTTCCGGCACGATGGCGCTCACGGACCTCAAGACGAAGGGCCGGGATATCGCTGCATCCGAAACCCTGACGGCGTTGCTTGCCAAGCTTGGCCCGGCGCATGGGGGCGTCATGCGAGCGCCTAGCTTGTCAGACGTGGCAATGGTTGATGGCGACTTCAATACACTCACTTATCCGGGCGCATACGAAATAAGCGGCAGTTGGGCGAACGGCCCTACATCTGCGGCGGCCACGACATACACGGGCATGGTGATTGTTTACAAGCGTTCAGATAACGCTGGTTACTGGCAGGTTTGGCGCAGCGCTTCCACGGGCCGAACTTCGAAGCGCTTTACCTCTACGACCAACGCGGCAAGCTGGCCTAACGCATGGATATCAATTGAACACCAAATGGCGGGCACTGTCAGTCAGTCAGGCGGCGTTCCTACGGGTGCGATCATTGAAAAGGGTAACAGCGCAAACGGCGAATATGTCAAGTTTGGGGACGGGACGCTTATTTGCATGATGGGACTGGACATGTCGGGGCAAGCTATAGCCACGGCGCGAGGGGCTTTGTTTGGGAGTGCTCAATTCACTTGGACGTATCCGGCTGCGTTTGCAATCTTCACGCCGAAGATTACTTACGATTTCGAGCGCAATGACGGCGGCATCCTCGGCGGTGGCAGTTCTCTTCTGAAATCGCTCACGACGCTTAATTTTCATGTCTGGAATTCGTCTTCCAACCCTGCTGGTAACAACAAACTGGTCGGTCTTAGTGCCGTCGGGAGGTGGTACTAATGCGCATTAATCTTTCCCCGCAACGTCGGGATGGTAGCCTGACCGTTTCGGTTTCCGGTGATGTTCTGACCGTCAACGGCGAGGCCTTCGATTTCTCGCCACTGCCGGAAGGAGCAACACTGCCATATGGATCGATCGAATCCGAATGGTTCACCGGTCCTGTCGCGCGCACAGGCGGCCAGATCGAAGTGACACTGCTGCTGCCGCACAAGTCAAACGCATCGAGCAACGTCAATTTCCCGGAGCCGATCGTGACGACGGGAAACGGTCCGGTATCCCTGCCGGTCGATCTCAACAATGTCGAAGTGGAGGTCGAGGCCGATGGCGACGATTGATTTTTCCAAGGTCATCACCGCCGAGCAGAAGGCGGCCGACGCCCTGGCGCAGGCGATGGCAGAATATTCCGGCGCCATCCAGGCGCATATGGAAGCCAAGGCGCACGAGCGGCACTATGACAGCATTCAGTCGGCCGTCAGCTACCGCGATGATCCCAATCCGCAATTCGCGGCCGAAGCCGAGGCGCTCTTTGCCTGGCGCTCGTCTGTGTGGACCTACGCCACCGCTGAACTGGACAAGGTGACAGCCGGCGAGCGGACGCAACCGAGTGTTGATGAGTTAATCGGCGAACTGCCGGCGTTCGTCTGGCCATAATCGGTCAAAAATAACCGCCTAGCTGCGACGGGTACGAGCAGCGGGATATCAGCCGTCCGCCTCTTTCGGGGCGCCACTGGCAATCGGCCCGATCTTACTTTCACATCAAAGGACATCATTGTGAAAACCATTCTGGACATCCAGAAGCGGCTGCTTGCGCTTGGCTATTCGGTTGGGCGGGCGGGCGGCGATGGCGTCATGGGGCCGTCAACCGAGGCGGCGATCGTTGCCTTCAAGGTCGCTAACGGGCTGGAGGCGCGGCCCTCTATCGGGCCAATCACGCTGGAAAAACTGTTCGGCTATGCGGTTGCCGGTCAGCGTCCGCTTGGCACGGGCGAGCCGCGCTGGCTGACTTTCGCGCGCCGCTATTCCGGCCTTCACGAGATCAAGGGCAAGAACCATGCGCCGGAGATCCTCGCGATGTGGAAGGCGACCGGGCTGGCGTTCAAGGATGATGAAACCCCTTGGTGCGCCGGTTTCGTCGGTTTTGTTCTGGAATCGGTCGGCATCACCTCGACGCGATCGGGCATTGCCCGCTCCTATGAAAAATGGGGTGTTCGGCTGGAAAAGCCTGCGGTCGGGTGTGTCGTCACCTTCAAACGGACAGGCGGCGGCCATGTCGGCTTTGCGACCGGAAGGGACGCAGCCGGCAACGTCATGGTGCTCGGCGGCAACCAGGCCGACGCTGTCAACCTCAGGCCCTTCGCCGTCTCGCGTGTCACTGGCTACTGGTGGCCGAAAGGCGAGCCGCTACCAGAAGGGGCAATTCCGACCGTCGCAAGCGACGGAAAACTCTCCACCAACGAAGCGTGAAAGGAACGGCTATGACCGACGCTGCAAAACTTCTGAAAACCAAGATGGCCGCTGCTGTCATCGCGACCATTGCCAATCCTGACGTGCCCGCAAAGAGTGACGCGGCCGCTCCGATCATCGATGCCGCCTTCAAAGCTGTCGGGGCGGAGATCATCAACGCCACGAACGCCGAGCCGTTCTACCAGTCTCGCGTGACGATCGGCGCCATCATGACGCTGATGGGCGGCAGTTATTCGCTCGTACTCGACTTCATGGACGGGGTTCCGCCTGGCGTCGATGATCTGACGGGGCAGCTGACGGCGATCATCGGCGCCGCAGTCGTTCTCTATGGCCGTTGGGTCGCCACCAAGCCGTTCGGCCAGTAATCCCGGCTGTCGACACCGATGGATGAAAAGATGTTCGATGCCACCACCCATCAGCAGCTCGGGACATTGCTCGCGGAGGTAAAGAACCTTCGCGAGGATTTCCGGCGATCGGAAGATAAATCGGATGCCAACAGGGCATCCGTTCATCGTCGCATGGACGAGCTGGTTGATCGCGTCGGAAAGGTTGAAGGAGCAATCGCGCAGGTCAATGACGATGTCACCGAAATGAAGCCGGTGACCGATGACGTGCGCAAATGGAAGTTGATGGGGATGGGCGCGCTTGCCGTCGTCGGGCTCGGCGGCACGGCGCTGGGGGTGAGTATCGCCGGGTTTTTCGACCAGCTATCGAGATTTTTCAGAGGGTAATCATGCTTGTACTGAGATACCACCATGGGCGGCTGCCCTCCGGGCGAGTGGTGGGATGTCAACCCTACATCCAGATCTCTGTTTGACTCTCCTCCTTGCTTGTATTTCTACTCCACGTGGCAGGAGAAAAGAAACAAGGTGGTAGAGTGGGCGGCTATTTTGAAAAATTATGTGCGGCGGCTGGCGTGGTACCGCTTAACGGCGAGGCATTGGACGAGGCAGATCAAGCCGAGCTCCTCAATTGTATGGAGCAGTTCACATCGTATGCGAAATTGCATGCGAGCACGCGAAAGCCCGGGCACGTAATCGAGATCGGTTTTTTTGATGCCGATGAGATTAATGCCTTTGCAACCACTTGGGAGGGCGTTGATGCGATTGCGATCAGTTGGGGTGTAGTGAAAACACTGCGAGGCCTATTTGGCGACATATTGACGCCACCTGGCTTTGCCTGGATCGACTCGCCGAAGAGGAAGGCTGCGTCAGTATGGTTCTACGAGTGTGCTAAGCACTTCATATTCCTCCACGAGCTTGGGCACATTTGGAACGGACATACCAGTTTTTTACTTCAAAATGGCATACCCTTCATTGAGGAGCTAAGAGCCTTCCCCAATGGAAAAATTGGGAACATAGATCGTCAAACGATGGAACTCGACGCCGATGGCGTTGCGGCGGCGAATATCTTCAGGTTAGCTGTGGTGTCCAACAGATTTCCTGCGATCAACGCGCCCTTTGAGCAACAGCAAGGGATTGGAGCAACCCATCTTGCGATGGCCTCGCTGGCAATTCACTTGGTTTTCAGACTGTTTGACGCCGCTGCTGACTTTGACCATGATGCCAAGTATGCGCATCCCACCCCTCCGCTGAGACAACGTATCATCGCGGGTATCCTAGCGGCTCAAGCTGCAAAGACGGGCGTATTTGAAGAAGAGAACGCTTGGAATATTATACTTTCGGGAATGATGTCCGCGGAAGACGCCTATGCCAAATGGGCAGGACGACCCCGAGATGACCAAGAGTTCCGGGCGGCTTTTGGGCCTGAAGGAGACAAGTACATCACGAAACTTCTTCGCCATTGGCACATTTTAAGGCCTCAACTGGACGTTTTAAAACGAGGAGGGGTCCTGCCTCCAATCCAGGAGATCCCGGATGAAAACGAATAAAATAAAGGAAGGACGGTCGTACATAAGGTTCGGTCAAAACCGAAAAAGGACAGTCGTAAGCATTCGTGATGGCGAAGTGGTATACATTGTTGAAGGCCTCCTATCGTTCATGCCATTGAAAATGCCGATCGAGCAGTTCGCAGATTGGGCGGAGCGCCCATCTGACGAATCTGCTCGCCAATAAATACCCTCACTGATCAGGTGAGGGGCCTACTCATTGATCTGGTAGATCGCCGCAATGTCCTTAATTTCCCGCACGCCTTTGAAGGACGGATGGCGAAGCTTGCCCTCGTCGGTCCAGGCCCGGTATTCGATTTCGGCGGCGAGCAGTGGCTCCGTAAAGATGGCGGCCTTCCGTCTCAAATTCACTGCCGGATTTTTCGTCACGATCTCCTCCAGCAGCTCGCGCAGCCGCGCCGAGGTCTGATGGGTGAAGCCGGTTCCAACGCCGCCGACATAGGCGAGGGCATCGCCCTTGCGCGCGGCGAGCAGGAGCCGCCCAATCGCGCCCGGCACCGCACCAGGTTCGAAGCCGACGATCACGAAACTGTCGCAGAGCACACATTTTATCTTCAACCATTCCGGCCGCCGGCCGGAGCGATATTGTCGCTGACGATCTTTGGAGATGATGCCGTCGAGGCCGAGTTCGCAGGCGACCCGAAAAAAATCGTGTCCTGAGGCCTCCACCTCTTCTGAAAGACGAATGGCGCCGGCGTTGCCGGCGATGATGGGCACCAGCAGCCGCCGGCGTTCGCGCTGCGGCAGACGACGCAGGTCGCGGCCATCGAGATAGAGCAGATCGAAGGCGTAGAGGATGATTTCGCCAGGCTCGTGCGCGGCCGGCCGGCGCTTGAGCGCCCGTTGCAATGCACCGAAGTCCGAGCGGCCCGTCTCGTCGAGCACGACGGCTTCGCCATCGAGGATCGCCGTTTCAAGAGGCAGCTGGCTCGCGGCGCCGGCGATCGACGGAAAACGCTCAGTCCAGTCGTGGCCGCCGCGTGTGATGATCCGGACCTTGCTGGGTTCGATATGGACGGCTAGGCGATATCCATCCCACTTGACCTCGAAGGCCCATTGCGAGCCGGCCGGCGGTTTGGGCACCAGCGTTGCAAGACATGGATCGATGCGGCTCGGCATTGGATCTGAGGGCGGCGGCGCTGGCTTACGACGGCCGCCGCGCGGGGGGACGCCGGGCGACAGTCCGATCGGGTTTGGCTTCGCCGCCTTTATCATTCCGTCATTGTAAGGCTTATGGCGCTTGCTGGCTATTTTTTCGGCACTGCGCCTTGGCAATAACCCGCTCACGATGGCCGCCGACTGCCGGCTCTTCGCGGATCAACGCTGACTAGATCAGGGGATATCTACGTACGGAGCGGCGACTTGCACGAGGGCTTTCTTCTTTGCACTGGTGAACGACCCCCAGACCTCTCCGTGGTGCGGATTGTCTGGCAGAGGGTCATAGCCGACCTTAAACCCAAGGCCGCGAAGATCGCCTGCTTGAAATCTTACTGCCCCAATAAAGGGAGGCTGAATAACGTATTCCTTGGGATTAAGGCCAGCCTCAACTATAGAGTTCTCTAGGTCGACCGACATGCCCGCGTCTGGACCGTTTGAGGCTTGAAACGCAAAGCTTGATATTCGGCGCCCCTGAGGGGCCTTCTCGTCGTCAACGACATGATAAGGCGATATCCTGCGAATAACGCCGTGTTCGCCGAGAATTTCTTCGTGATCATGCGGTTTGACGGAGCCGTCTAAATCAAGCGGCGGCTGCGCGAGCGGCAATTGCGGCCTCCATTTGAGCGAGCCACTCATAAACGATATTGAAATCGTTGGTCAGCTCAATTTCCTCGCATCCATGCTGCGTGTGCCGGACCGCCGATACGACCAAAGGCGCCCGCACGTGCAACTCAATATCGTACTCAAGGGAATGCCACTCTACTTGAAGATCGCCATTTTCCCCTGGGACTATTTGAGGCGCGTTGGCATCGGGAGGGCACGCGGTAGCAATCATGCTCAACGCAAATTCCGCATGATGCGCCGATACCGGCTGTGCGCCATATCCGTTCCAGTTTTCGGGGAGTTGCATCAACACGGCAAGGCGTTCCAAGATTTTCGGCCGCCAGGTATGAACCGACGAGTTGACGACGCGCCGAACCGGCGCTTGGGGGAACGGTGTTGTGACTTTGTCCTTGGCGGCAAACGCCGATGAAGCAGTCGTCATTACATTATTCTCCCCCAATTCGTATGGGCCGAATCAGTAGTTATACTCGCAAATTCGTTAACAATCGTCACGCGAGCTTCTTTCATAAATTCAATCACATTCCCGATGGTTCCGACCGATGGATTGCCGCGAACAGTAATGGTTAGAGCGATTATTTTTTCGCCTTTATGATTGAGGGCTGTTTGCGCTTCGCAGCTCAGTCTCGCATAAGGAGATCCGCTGCTGTTTCTTAAGGCGCGTCGCCATACCATCGAAAAATCATCCGGAGGGACGCTGCTAAAGTTAGCAACTTTCAAAGCCGACGCGGGGTCGAAACCGGCATCGGAAGGCAGTAAGATGTGATTAATGTAAGAAACTTCGACTTGGTTACAAGTGAGCTGCTTGGAGCGCTCACCAGACAGCGTTCTTACAAAATCACTGAGCCGGAGAAATTCCGTCTGAAACTTCGAAAGAAGGGCCTCAAAACGCGGATATTCTGCGACAGATGCACGCGTTTGCCGCCAGTTATGAAGAAACCTGTCATTCTGAAATTGAATGAGCTCGTGTTGGTCAGGTGCAATGAACCAATACCTGTTATGCATGAGCGCTTGACCAAAACTGAACGGAGTCTGCTGCGCACCGATCGGCCCGAATGTTTCGAACACTGGGGCTAGTGGTGGTTGCTCTTCGACTAACGGATACTGCTCCTTGAACAAACGCCAGACATCGCCAGCATGAATTTGATTATAGCCCTCTATTGGAGGGAATTGCACGCCAAGTACCACTTCGTTCAGCGGCGGTTCTTTAAAATCCGGTAACCCGGCTGGTCGTTCAAACTTGGCCATGTATCCTGCCCATCTTTGGGCTTCAGCGATATTTCACCTTATGCCTTTTTGCAATGCCGGGACATTCCTCTTTTTGATCTATTACAACTAAAGCATGTTGGCTTTCGAGCTTCGGGCGCTGCCTTTGCTCGGTTGCCTGCCGGCGCTGCGAAGTTTTCCGACCTTGAGAGGTCCGCAGTGTCGAAACGGCAATTTTGGGTGGCAAGCGGCCAACACACGTCCGCTCTATGGGGCTAAGCACTCCCGTCAGCTACCAAGAGGGAGCCGCGGTTGAAGACACGCCAGATTAGGGATTTCAAGACGAACCAGAATGGGGCATTCCGTTTTACAATCATCAGCTAAGCATTTGAAACATCTAGGGTCGATTTCAGCTTGTTTTACAGCCAAGCATATGAAATCGCCGGTTTAAGCCTAGCTTCCCAAGCTGACAGTCAAGCGACATAGCGGCCTAACGGCAGTTGGAGGGATGAATTGAAAGGTCTCCCGCTACCACACGTCTGTCGTGATAGGATTGCCACAAAGTGGAAGATACGTGCTGCGGCATCGCAGTCTTGGTAAGCGGACAACAGGATGCTGGGCACGGCTAGTTGGGCACGTTGATTGAAAAGATCGATGGCTTTGACCAGTCTCCCTCGGCGAGGCAACCGGGGGACTTCGCCCGAAGCTCTGCACGATATTTTTTCCCAGCAATTAAGCTTGTTTTATATGTGTTTCTGCCCGTGCCCACGGTCAGCTCTTCAACACTGTTCGCTCCTTGGAATATCTTTATCTGGGTTGCCATCATTCCTGATGTAACGCCCCAATTTAACGTAACGAAGCGTTCTTTTTCCGTAACACCGGGATCGGGGTCTTCAGGTATTACAATATCTCCGACAACAACACTAGGATTAGCCGGCAATGGCGGTGATTTAGTGATAAGAATATTACGCGCGCCGGGCACTTTAATTCCTGGCCTAGCTGAAATTCGGGTATCAAGACTTACCAAACCTTCGCAGACTCCCAAAAGCTGCATGGTTACGCCGCTTCTGGTTGTTTTGCTTGACTTTAGTTGCAAGCAGGAAAGTCTGCTGACCGGCGATGGACGTAACGCCGCAGAACTCTCGGCGATGGGACGCGGAATAAATTCGTAAGAAGCAGTGATGAGTTCGCCGACATGGATGCATGCAGGGACTCCATTCTCTCGCAAAATTGCACGCTTTGTAGTTACAAAACTTGCACCCGCACTCACGCTCTCATTCCAGGAGATTGGCCCGCGCCGAAAATCAACCTGATGGTCGATTCTAACTGCGACGCCCTCCCGAATACGCTCAGTTCCAATCAGCGGAACCGCTCTCTTTGAGACCGCTCTATCGTCAACGGTTACCGACTGAGATGACGGTTCCGTCTGTGCTCGCCCAACGAAAATTTTCTGTTGGAGCACTCTTGAATGGTGTGGGTCCATAGCAAGATAGGCGGTTTTCCTGTAGCCGGCAGCAGTGTCGACAATGGTAGGACGACTTACAGAAGGACCGGCACAGCTTGCCAAAAGCAAACAACCTAAGACAATGGCGGATGGTATGGTCGTGGTCATGGGCAGGGGTCTTGTGAGTAAGCATCGCTTCGCAAGTCGACTTCGGGCGAAGGCGGCACATGCAACGCGAAATGCAAATGAGGGCCAGTGCGGTTTGCGGTCGTTCCAAGAACAGCTCCGGCGACTATTTGAGCGTCATCCCGGAGCCCTATGTCAGGATCAACATGCCAATAGGTCCGCAGTTGATTTCCAGTCCGAACCACAACACCCGTTTCACCATTTGCACCTTGTCGCTTAATCCAAGCGACAGTGCCAGCAACTGCATTGAGCACTTGCGTACCTACTGGAACTCCAATGTCGATGCCGCCATGAAAATCGGTGCTAGCGTTCAGATTTCTCCAGCCCCAATCTGACGTCACGTTTGCACGTACAACAGAGGGCAATACCCTGCAGCGGTTCTCCCACGGATACTGAACGAAATTATCTGGGGTTACGGGGGGCGGATGCATGACATTACCATCGTCGACCCACACAACCTCCCACCGCGGTGCACCAACCTTTGTGTATGCGTCGTTTCCGCAACAGGAGTCGCTGTCGCTGCAACGGTAAACGTCTGTAAACTGCTGTTCGAGCTTCTTGCTGTTGTCGACCCACCTTGTCGGCCCAGCGTCAGTGCGTATTAGTTGACAAACCTCACGTCCAAGTACAGCTATTTCGGGAAATGATCGAGTTTGTTCTAAGTTGGTATTTTCCAATCGATGTGCCAGCCCCCTGAGGCTCTTGATAATTTCAGTCTTATCTTGAGAGGCAATGGTGAGAGCACTCACTAGAGAACTGGTATTGGCCAAATAAGACAATGCCAATTTCTCAGCCGCCGCTATGACATCATCAGACGGCTTTCCCAATCGCCTGAACTCAAGCGCCTCAACTCGATTTGTGTAGAAGTCAATAAAGTGCGTCGCAAGCGCTTCAACTGGATTAAGAAGGATGGTTCTCCTTCTATCGTCCTGCGCGTGCTCGTAGTATGCGTCGTGAAAACTAAAGGAATTATCATCGTCGCCCACCGGGATTGGCCGCTCTGGTCTACATCTTATTGTAATTTCTTCCCCTTTAACTCTACTAAGCTCGGCTTCTGCAATAGCTAGACTTCGACGGTGCACCGAATTAGCGCCGAGTGGCGCTAAACTTTTAATTCCGTCAATAATTTGTTGAATAGCACTCTCTGCGTCATTCGAAGCCATGGTTGGTCCCCCCAAGCCCACGTTGTTGGCGCTTATGGCGAATACATTTGACACGGCTAAATATCATGATTTTATACGCCCATGAATTCATCTAAAGGTAGTAGATTGACCTCTCCTACTATGATGTATCGGCGCCAAGGCATCGCTTCCCTGTACAGGGGCGATTTTCAAAGTTGCGACTGGCCTGTGATCGTGATCCCAGTTCGTCGGTGAAGAACAATCGACTGGTGGTTTTACCAGTTGCGCGAAGCCTTGTTGTGTTGCTGAATTCCTCACGTCAGAGAGGAGATCAGTTCGAGTGAACAGGAAGCTGAGACCTTATCGAAGCCGGAAGCAACATTCAGGCTATACAACGGGCTATGTGATTGCTGAGTCGGTCGATTTAGACGACAAGGGCGCGCCATCGTATTGATACTATGTGTGACAGATTCCTAAATCGCGGCAGCATGAAAAAGACATCATCGTATAACTGCGCAAGATCCGACGGATTTCGTTTTGCTAAAGCCGAGCGTAGTGAAATTGCCGGTTAGCCGACATTTGGGAACATACGAAAAACTGCCTTGGCTAACCTGCACGTTAGCTTATTGAAATCGTTTGGTTCTGATGGGCCCTCCGGGACCACTATCCGCAGCTCGATACTGAAAGTGTGAGAACGGCAGGGGCGCCACCTCACCAAGCATCGCGAATCGCTAGCCGAAAATCAGAACATCAACCGAACATATGGATGAATGGTTCGGGACTTTTACGGGACTCTGTGCTCCCGAAACAACATTTCGTCGCCTTTTTGTTCCGTTTTCTTCCGGTAGCAAAGAAAGTGGAAAAGGCGATTTTGATAGGGAAATCAAAAGGTTTTTGGTCGGAGCGGCGGGATTCGAACCCACGACCCCTTGACCCCCAGTCAAGTGCGCTACCGGGCTGCGCTACGCTCCGAACCGAAAAGAGCCGTATATAATCGGGACTTGAGGCGCAAGCCCTGATTTTCGAAAAGGCGAGAAATCGGTGAGAAAAAGCTTGGACGTTTGTTGCAGCTATCCCCAGCCGCCGCGCTATTTTTTCCGATCCTTAAAGTTTTCAGCAACCCGTTGCCCCGATAATGCCGGCTGTTACAGCGCCGCGCGTCTTTTCAGACGCGCAATGGTCGCTGTAACGCTTTGGAATGCGGCATAATTTGATCCTTAAATCGACCCCCGATTTAGGGAATTATGCAGTAATCGGGGAGCCGGGTGATGGCGAAGACAGCGGGTAGAAAAGGCCAGAGGCGGCGGACGGGCCGGAAGCCGGCGAAGGGCGGCATGTGGCCCTGGTATCTGGCCGGTGTGCTGTCGGTCGGTGCCGCGGTTGCTTATGATCACCGGGCAGAGATCGCGCCGATGGCCGCACCTTTCTATACGGCGTCGATCGTCAAGGTGCGACCGGTTGAGAAGCGCGCCGAAAAGCAGCCGGACAAGGCGAGACCGGCTTTGGCGATGCCAACGCCCGGAGCGCGGCCGGTCGAGCAGGTGGCCCTTGAACCGCCAGCGCGATTAACCGGTGAGGTAAAATCCCGCGACGGCAAGCCGGGAACCTTCTATTTCTGCACCGAAACGCTCGAAAACTGTGTCGTCGATGGCGGCACATTCTGGTACGGGCGAAAAAAAATCCAGATCGCGGATATCCAGGCGCCGCGCATAAAACAGGCCAAATGCGACAACGAGCGCAAGCTCGGCTCGCTGGCAAAACGACGGCTGTGGGAAATTCTCAATGCCGGCAAGGTGCAACTCGCAGCGGCGGGCAGCGGCAAGGCCGGAACGTCCGGCCAGGATGCGCGGGTCACGGTGGGCGAGGGGCGGTCGATCGGCGACATGCTGGTTGCCGAGGGCCTGGCGCGGCGTGGTGCGGATGGCAAGCGGGGCTGGTGCGCCGAAGGTTAGCGCAACGCGTTCAAGCCCCTGCGGCAAGCCGCCGGTAGACGGCCTCGGTCTTGTCGATCATCTTCTCCATCGAAAAATCCGACATTCTTTCCTGCGCTGCCGCCCTCATAGCGCGGTACCGGCCGGAACCGGCGCCTTCGACCATCGCGTTCGCCAGCTTGCTGGTGTCGCCGTCGTTCGCAACGATCAGGCCGGTCCTATCCCTGTCGATCGCCATCGATGCACCACCGACATCGGTCGAGATGATCGGCTTTCCGGCCGCTGCCGCTTCCAGCATCACATAGGACATCGCCTCGTAGCGGCTTGACATGACGAGGGCGTTGAACGCGGGGATGGCCTGGGAGCCGGTGAAGGCCGAGGTCAGCCGAATGCGCTTTTGCAGGCCGCTCTCGGCGATGGCCTTGCGCACCTCGTGCTCCCTTTCGCCCGAGCCGACCATGATCAGCTGTGCGTCCGGCAGGCGCGAGGCGGCGTTGCGGAAAGCCTCGATCAGCCGTTCGGGCGCCTTTTGGTGCGACAGCCGGCCGACGAAGCCGAAGACGAAGGTTTCGGCCGGAATGCCGAAGCTGGCGCGGACCGTCTTTGCCATGTCGAGCGGTAGCGGCGCGACGCCGTTGACGATAACGGACAATCTGCAGTCGGGTATCCCAAGCGATCGCGCATGAGCATATTCGTCATCGGACACGCAGATCAGGTGATCGGTGAAGAGGCCTGCCAGGATCAGTTCGATGGCGCCGTAGATCATGCGTCCGGCCTTGCCGAGGGCCGGGTCCATGGTGCGGAAGGCATGCGGCGTGTAGACGCGCGGAATGTGGCGGCCGGGCAGGTGAGGGCGCGACAGCGCACCCGCCTTCGAGCTGTGGCCATGGATGATGTCGAAGGGGCCGCCATGTCCGATGATGCCGCGAAGGGCGCGAAAGGCGGCAATATCGGACCAGCCCGGCGCGCGTTTCATCGCAATCGTGTGAATGGCCGGCAGCTCGAGGGATTTTAATTCGCGGACAAAGGCATCCTGGGCGCGGACCGGCGAGTAGACGGCTTCGACATGATGGCCTCGGTCTTTCAAGCCGCGGCAGAGATCGAGGAAATGGCGCCCCGAGCCGCCACCGCTCGGCTCGAGCACCTGAAGAATACGCAGGCTGCCGCCAATTCCGGCGCTGGGAGGGTCGATGCTCATTCTGACAATCCGTGCCGGCGCCGATGTGGAGCCGATGCGTAGCCTATGTACAGTGTTGATGTTAACGCCGCGTTGGCGCGCTCGTATGGCGCTGTGTCAGGGCGGCTCTGCGCCGATGGCGATGCTCGAGCGCGCCACAGCCCCAGATCACGCCGAACAGCAGGTAGACATGCCGCCAGTGGTCGATGTCGATAACATTGCCGATGGCCGCGTGGCCGATCAGCACGAGCCAGGCGATCATCAGATAGGGCTGCCACGGCCTGTCGAGCAGCAGCAAGCGAAAGCCGATGGTCACGGTCCAGATGATCAGCGTGACATAGCTGGCAAAGCCAAGCCAGCCGTAGGAGGTGAGGCACTTCAGCCAGATATTGTGCTCATCCTCGGGAAAGATGGTGCTGAACACCATCGGCCCGATGCCGAGCGGTTTTTCCATCGACATCAGGAAGCCGATCTTATGACGGTCGAAACGCCCGAGATGGCCGCCGTCATAGTCCTGGACGAGCTGCGTGCGGTTGGAGAAGAGATCGGCGACCTGCGGGATCTGCAAGGCGACGACAAGGGCTGTGATCATCAAGAGCGCGCCGCCAAGCGCCAGCACCAGGATTTTCAGTCGGAAGGCGCCTGTGCGTTCCTTGAGCAGCATGATGAGCACGAGAGCGCAGGCGCAGAAGAGATAGAGCGCCCAGGCTGCGCGCGAGAACGACAGGAACAGGCCGAGCCCCATGACCAGGATGGCGGCGGCCCTGATCGGTGCGGCGGTGATCCGCTCGGTGAGTAGCCGGTACATCAGATAGATCGACGGAGCGACGAGGAACGGCCCGAAGACGTTGGGATCCTGGAAGGCGCCCTTGGCGCGGTCGTAGAGTGTAAAATTCTGAGCACCCGGTATCGCGCCGAAATAGCCGAGAATCCCAAGCAGGGAGGTGAGGACGCCGGCAGCAACCCAGGCATCGAAGATCAGCTTCAGGCGCTCGTGGCGGGCGTCGATGATCGCCGCGAAGAACACCGCCGTGAGGGCGAGGAAGCCTGATACGGCCATATACATCGGTGCCGTCGCGAGGTCGCTCATGACGGTCAGCGACAGGATGCCGCCGGTTATGAACAGCAGAAGCAGGGCAAGCAGCGGCGCGACGGCGCGCGAGATTTTCAGCCCGAAAACGAACCAGAGGCCGATCAGCGCCGCCATGAAGACTTCGTAAGGGGCAGGTTCGGCAATGACGAAGCCCGACAGGAAGACCCCGAAGGTCACCATCGCCGAGCCGAGAATCGCCACGGCGGCGAGCTGCGGACGAAATCCCGCGGCAGGCGTGGCGCCGAGCGTGCTCAATAAGCGTTATCCGTGTTGAGAAGCTTGATCGGCGTCAGCAGGAGGATCTTCAGATCGAACCACAGCGACCAGTTTTCGATGTAGTAGAGGTCGAAGGCGGTGCGGAACTTGATCTTGTCGTCATTGTCGATCTCGCCGCGCCAGCCGTTGATCTGCGCCCAGCCGGTGACCCCCGGCTTGACGCGGTGGCGGGCGAAGTAGCCCTCAACGACATCCGAATAGGTGCGGTCGGCGGTCTGGGCCAGCACCGCGTGCGGTCTTGGGCCAACAAGCGAGAGCTGGCCCTTGAGCACGTTGAAGATCTGCGGCAGTTCGTCGATCGAGGATTTGCGCAGGAACCGCCCGACCCGAGTGACGCGCGGATCGCCCTTCGTCACGGCATTGCGGGCCGTTGGATCGCTCATGTTGGTGTACATGGAGCGGAACTTGTACACCTCGATCGTCTCGTTATTGAAGCCGTGGCGCTTCTGCTTGAAGATGATCGGGCCGGGCGAGCTCACCTTCACGGCAATCGCCGCGCCGATAAACACCGGCCAGAGGAGGACCAGTGCAACGAGGCTGAAGAACACGTCGAAGATGCGCTTGGCAACCGAATCCCAATCGGCGATCGGCTTGTCGAAGATGTCGAGCATCGGTACCTGGCCGACATGCGAATAGCTGCGCGGGCGGAAACGGAGATTGTTGGCGTGGGCCGCAAGACGAATGTCGGCGGGCAGGATCCAGAGCTTCTTCAACAGTTCAAGGATGCGATTTTCGGCCGATAGCGGCAGCGCGATGATCAGCATGTCGATGCGGGTGAGGCGGGCGAAGTCCACCAGTTCGGCGACGGTGCCGAGCTTTGGATAGCCGGCGACGATCACCGGCGAACGGCGCTCGTCGCGGTCATCGAAGATGCCGCAGATGCGGATGTCGTTATCGGATTGTTGCTCGAGCGTGCGGATCAGGTCCTTGGCCGGCTGGCCGCCTCCGACGATCACGGCCCGGCGTTCCATGGTGCCGTTGCGCGCCCAGCGGCGGATCGAATAGGCGATGAAGGTGCGCTCGGCGACAAGGAAGAAGGCGCCGAAGAGATACCAGCCGCCGAAAGAGAGGCGCGAGAAGGTGCCGCCGATCTTGAGCAGGAACAGCGCCAGAGCCATGGAGGCGAAGGCCAGCGTCCAGCAGGCCATCAACCGCGGCAAGGCGCGTGCGGAAGACCGCAGCAGGGGAACCTGATAACCGTCGCACAATTGCAGGAAGGCGACGGTCAGGGCCGAACCGCCGGCAATCATGCCGCAATAGCCGAGCCAGTCTTCCAGCCTCGGCGCGACATAGAGCATGTGGATCGCATAGCCGATGGCGAACAAAGCCGTGAATTCGAACAGCCGCATCAGGCCGATGATCATGTTCGGAGAATAGGTGTCGGTGCGGAACTGCGCCGCGACACGGCGGGCGAGTGGATTGAGCTCCGGTTTCGGTTCGTCGCCGCGTTTCTCGCCGGGCGAAATGGTCCGAATTTCGGAAATCTTCTTTCGCAGCGCTTCCGTATCGAAGGTTTCCGGTTTGTCGATCTGGTTCATGATATCCGCTCGGCCGTTTATATCCGTTCGGGATAGCAGAAAGCCCCTAAGAAACGCTTACGAGCGGTTGTACCCACTGCCCTGCCGGCTGGCCAATTCCGGAACAAGCTGGCGATAGAGCCGCATGATGCTGCCGGCCATGGTTGATGTCGAGAAGGCCGTCTTGAAGGCTCCCGCATCCGGCATCACCTTGGCCGCCCAGTCCTTTTCGGTCATCGCGATCGTCATGACATCGGCAAGCGACTGTGCGTCGTTCGGGGCAGCAAGGGCGGAACTATCCGGTCCCAGGACCTCGGGAATGCCGCCGACCCGGGCGGCGATCACCGGTTTGCGGGCGGCCAGCGCCTCAAGCACGATATAGGGCATGGATTCGGCGCGTGAGGGAACGACGACGTTCCGTGTCAGGGCAAATGCGTCCCGCGCCTTCATCGCCGGCAGCATTTCGATGCGGCGGCCAAGACCGCGCTCCAGCATCATCTGCTCGTAGTCTGCCTTTTGCGGCCCGTCGCCGATCATCATGGCCGACAGCGGCTTGCCGATGATCCGCTCCGCCCGCGCAAAAGCATCGACGAAGAGGTCGGGTCCTTTCAGATCGCGCAGCATGCCGATATAGAGAAAATCGACGGCGTCCGGCCGCGCATGGATCGTCTCGAAATCGCGGTCGTCGATACCGTTGTAGATGAGTTCGCTGCGGGTGCGCGGTTTACCGACCTTCTTTTCGTAGGTCGTGCGCTCGAAATCGCACACGAAGACGATTGCGTCGGTGAGATATTCCTGGAGGCGCTCGAGAACGAACACCGCCTTGCCGGAAAACGTCCGGCTGTCGTAGTGCAGGCTGCCACCATGCGGCGAATAGAGGCGGGCAACGCAATACCTGTTCACCCGCAAGGCTGAGCCGATGATCCGGGAAAGGACGCCGCCCTTGGCGCCATGACCGTGCAGGATATCCGGCTGCAAACTTCTGATTTCCTTATAGCTGTTCCAGAGGGCCGCCAGATCGGCCGGGCCGACCGACCGGCGGATCGGCAGGCGTACGAGGCCGAGCGCGAGAAACGGCCTTATCTCGTCGAAAAGAGCGTCTTCGTAGCTTCCTCCCGTGGTGCTGTCGCAGATGATGCCGACTTCATGACCTTGCCTGGCATGTGCTTCGGCCAGATCGCGGACATGCCGGAAAATGCCGCCGATGGGCGACCTGAAGCAATGAATGATGCGCAGCGGGCGGGGATCCGGCATGGGTGTCAGAACAGCCGCTCACGCACATAAATGGTGTCGCCGGCCATGATCGGATCGGAAATCGAAACCCGGCCGGTGAGGATACGTCCGTTGATCTTGCGGGTGACGTCGACATTCGCCTGGTTGGCGCGTGGCGAATAGCCGCCCGCAACGGCAATGGCGTTCTGCACCGTCATGCCCGGAACGTAGGAATATTGCCCGGCCTGGCCGACTTCGCCCATGATGAAGACCGAGCGGTAGCGGTCGACCTCGATCGTCACATCCGGATCGCGCAGAAAGCCCTCGCGAAGCTTGCCGGCAATCATCTTCTCCATCTCGGGCAGCGTGTGGCCGCGTGACGGCACGGCGCCGATCAAGGGGAAGGCGACATAGCCCGCCTGATCGACCGTATAGGTGCCCGTCAGGCCCGCCTGTTCGAAGACGCTGATGCGCAGCCTGTCACCGCTATCGACGCGATACGGCTGGATCGTTGCCTCATGAAATGCTTTTGGGGCAGGCTGGTAGCTGCTGCAACCCGACACGACGAGGCACAGAGAGAGTGCGGCCACGGCAAGGCCTGTTTTCAATCGTGCGGACGTCATTGGGCTCTCGCGCTCCAGGAACCAAGTCATGGCCCGATGTTATCAATCCGTTAGGGTTAATAGCCGGTAAAGGCGCGCTACATTTTTCGCCGCCGCCCGTGCGTTCATCCTGCATTCGGTGGTTGTTTTCCAGGCTGCGCGTCCGTGCTTCATTAACGCTTGCGTTACCATGTTTGTTTACGGTGTCGCCGAGTTATGTGCAGGTTCGGGGTAAAGCGCATGTCGGGCGTCAACGGCGGTCATCAGGATGTAGACATTGATCTCGGCGGGCTGTTCGGCGCCATCTGGCGGCGGCGGGGCAGGGTGTTTGCTGCGACCGTCGTCTTCGCGGGCCTTGCTTTTGTCGGCGCGAGTTTGATGTCTCCCGACTACCAGAGCGAGGCGCGACTGCTGATTGAATCGCGCCAGCCGGAATTCAGCGGCGCCAATCAGGGACCGCCGCAGACCACCGATAGCCCCTTCGACGAATCCGGTATTTCCAGCCAGGTGCAGGTGCTGCGCTCGGTCGATCTGATCAAACAGGTCGCCCGCGAGATGAAGCTGCATCAATTGCCGGAATTCGATCCGACGGCGGACCCGTCGGCGGTTTCCGATATTCTGGTGATGCTCGGCGTCAAGAAGAACCCGCTTGACCTGCCGCCGGAAGAGCGCGTGCTGAAGGAGTTCCAGGAGAAGCTGCAGGTCTACCAGGTCGAAAAATCGCGAGTCATCGCGATCCAGTTCACCTCAAAGGACCCCCGCCTGGCAGCCGCCATCCCGAATGCGATGGCAAAGGTCTTCCTGTCGCTGCAGAGCGGCGCAAAGCTTGATTCCAACTCCGAGGCCAGCCGTTGGCTGGAGCCCGAAATCGCCAACCTGCGCGAAAAGGTTCGCGACGCCGAGGCCAAGGTTGCGAACTACCGAGCGTCGTCCGACCTCTTGCTCACCGGCGAAGCAGGCGGCACGTTTGCGACGAAGCAACTGAACGATATTTCCACCGAGCTTGCCCGCGTGCGCGGCGAACGCGCCAATGCCGAGGCCCGCGCCGAGAACGTGCGCGCAGCACTTGCGAGCGGCCGCGCCGTCGATACGCTGAACGATGTTGTCGCTTCGCCGATGATCCAGCGTCTCAAGGAGACCGAATCCAACGTCCAGGGCCAGATCGCCGATCTCTCCACGACCCTGCTTGACGGGCATCCACGCCTGAAGGCCCTGAAATCCCAGCTTCAGGGTATTCGCGCGCAGATAGTCAGCGAAACGAAGAAGATTCTCGGTAGCCTCGAAAACGAGGCCAATGTCGGCCGGTTGCGCGAGCGCCAGCTTGTGGCGCAGCTCAACACGCTGAAGGCGACTTCCGCGAAGGCGGGTGAAGACGAGGTCGGGCTGCGAGCACTGGAGCGGGAAGCGACCGCGCAACGGCAATTGCTCGAAACCTATCTGGCGCGCTACCGCGAGGCGATGTCGCGCAGCGGCGAGAATGCAGCCCCCGCGGACGCGCGCGTCATATCTCAGGCGGTCGAGCCGACCGAGCGGCATTTCCCCAAGGTTCTGCCGATCACCATCGTTGCGGCCCTTTCCATCTTCCTGGTTTGCTGCGTGGTCATCATGCTTTCGGAACTGTTCAGCGGCCGCGCCCTCCGCCCGGTCGACCAGCTAGAGCCAGACGTTGAAGAGGAGCGGCGGGAGCCTGTGGCCAAACAAGCGACGCCGGCCGCCAACCGGACGCCGATCGTTCCCGAAACCGCGCCGGATGACGGGGATGAAGCAGTAGATGATGATTTCTCGATCGAATCCGTCGCGGAACATCTCTGCGCCGACGATGTTCGCGTCGCCATCTCGGTATCGCCGGCTGGAGACGCCGGTTCGACCAATTCGGTCCTGCTCGCCCGGCTGGTCGCAGAGGAGGGCCGCAAGATCGTACTGATCGACCTGACCGGCACGGCCTGCCCGACGCGGCTGATGGCACAATCGGCCGATCTCCCCGGCATCACCAATCTGTTGGTGGGCGCAGTTCCATTCACCGAGACGATCCATGCCGATCGCGTGTCCGACGCACATATCATCCCGCAGGGTGACGCCGACCCGGTCCTTGCGATGCGCGGCATCGAGCGGCTGCAGATGATCATCGACGCGTTGTCGAACGTCTATGACACGGTGCTTGTCGAATGCGGTCCAGCCGATGTCGGCGGCGTGCGCAAGGTAGCGCGGTCCAGGGACACGAAAATCATTATTTCGGCACCCTCTGTAGCCAATGGGGAAATCGTCGCGCTCGTCACCGGCTTTGCCGAGGAAGGTTTCAGCGAGATCGTCCTGATGACGGGAACAGGTTATCCGCAGTCGGGGAAACCGGGCCGCCGACGCGCTGCTTGAGAAGCGCTGTTTCAGTTGTCATCCGTGTCGCTGGGGGACGCGCTACCCGGTGTTTGTCGTCGTTGGCGAAGGCGCTGCAGGAAGGCGTAGACCTTCTTGTTCTTCTTGATCTGCGCTTTGAGCCGGACCGCAAAGCGGTGGCCCCATGCCGCAAGGCGGCCGCGTATGGTGATCGGCAGGACAATGTCCCGCTGGTGCGTCTCGACTGTGCACCAGGAGCGCTTGTAGCCCTGGTCGCCGATGCCGAAATCGAACAGCGTAATTCCTTCGGCGTTGAACTTGCGGATCATCAGGTAGAATAGCAGCTCTCCGGGGCTGGCGTCGGCGGCTATATCCTCATCGATCGATCCGAACTGGCAGATGACGTGATCGATCTTGCGCGATAGGCCGGAGATCGCGATGACGCGGTCCTGATGTTCGCCGCGCAGGCGGATTGCGTGCAGTTCGAGCGGTTGCCCGTCACCGGCCGACCCGATTGCCGCGAGCGTGTGGAAGAAGGCCTGCGTCTCGCTGTCCTGAAAGACATTGGGCAGGCCGAGCGCCTTGAAGCGGATGGCCTTCTGTTCAAAAAACAAATCCAGCATCTGTCGGCATTCGTCCGGCGTTGTGGCTACAACGTGTTCGTAACCGCCGAGTGCTTCCAGCCGCCTTTCCGAGAGGCGGAATTTCTTGCGCCGCCGCTTGGCGTTGATCTGGCCGAGCGTCGCCTCGAAGGTTTCAAGAAGCGGCAGCTGGAAAGACGAATTCTGGTTGCGCACAGCCGGAAGCGAGGCGAGCGGATGGCAGGCGCCGCGCCACTCGAACGGCATTTTCTCCAGCGTGACGATGTCGGCGACGCGCGACAGTTTCACTGAGAGGTCGGCAATCAGCTTGTCAGCGAGCTGCTCGCCCGAAAGGGGATCGAAACCGGGTGCAAAAAGGCCGGTGTTGATGTTGCTGTGGGGGGAGCCGATGAACCGGGCCGTGCGGAAAAACCGGCCGCGGACCAGTTCGAGCGGCAGGATGAAAACCGTCTTGTGATCGATGCTGCCGCGCACCAGAAGCAATTGATTGGAATGCGTGGCGGCCCAGGCGGCGCACCAGTCGAAGCTCTGATGCAATGACGTGGAGGACGATGCCTCCAGCCCGCGCCAATCGGCTTCCAGCGCCTGCATGCTCACATGAACCGTCAGCTTGAGGTCGCGGGTGACGACGACATCCCGCACCTTCTCGGGGCGCGCGTGCCAGATGCGGCGAGCCTCGTTGGCGGGCATCAGGTTGAAGTCCACGTCGGTCATGGTCGCTTGCTGTTCCGGGAAGGGGATGACCAGTTCATCTAGCGCAACCATGCCCTTATTTTCATTTAAATTGGACCGGGTGGCGAGGCGCTTGCCGCAGATTTCGTCAAATGCGGTTACCGAATGGATAAAGCGGGGGGATACGGGTGGTGCGGCGGCCTACCCGTCAAGCCAGCCGGTGGCAAGCACATTGGCCCATTCGTCGCGGCCCCGTGACCGGGCGAGATGCGACACGGTCATGTGGTCGTAGGGCACCCTGCGGAAGGTCACATCCCAGCGCCCACCAACCCTGGAAAGGATTGCGTAGCAGGCATCCGGTGAGCCGGTTTCCACCTTGTGGGAGACGGGTTCGTCGTCGTCATAGCCGGGGCAACCGACGCTGCCGGGGTTGACGATCAGCCGGCCGTCGGCAAGGCGGACAGCGCGCTGAATATGGGTATGACCGCAGAGGATGACGGGAAAGTCGATACCTACGGCGAAACTTTCGATCCGCCGGCGGGCTGACATATGCACCACGCCGTCTGCGGTCAGATCCTCCAGCCAGTAGGTGAGATCATCCTGCGGCGTCCCGTGGCAGAGAAAAAGCTCCTGCCGGTGGACAAGCGTTGCGGGCAGGGCGCGCAGCCATTCGAGGTGGCGGGGCTGCAACTCGCCAAAGGCGGTGCGGTCCGAACGCCCCATCTCGGCCGGATCGACGGTGACCAGCCAGCGGTCATGATTGCCGCGAACCGAAGGGAAGTCGCGCGCCATCAGAATATTGGCGGTGCGGCCGGCGTTGAGCGGGCCGCTCAGGTGATCGCCGAGATTGACGACCTCTTCGATGGCGTGCGCGGCGATGTCGGCGAGCACGGCTTCGAGCGCCAGGTCGTTGCCATGGATATCGGCGATCGCGGCGATTTTCATGCGACTATTCCTGGGCTCAGCGCAGCTTGGCGGGCTTTTCCATCCACTTGATGATCAGCATGGCGGGCAGTACCCACAACAGGCCGGTGAAGAAGAAATAGGCGAGGTGTACCCACCATGGGGCAGCGCCGAGCAGCAGCGAGGCGAAGGTTGTGGCCGCCAGCGCATAAACGATGACAAGGATGACGATCAGGATCGTGCCGATCAGTTTTCTGAGGCGTACGGGCATAGAAGTCTTTCCGGTTGGCAGTTTTCCGCGGGTTGGCATCGGGCCGCGACGGCATGCCGCAAAGGGATAAGTCTTGTTTTGCATGCTGCTCTCGTGCAAATCAACGCCTTTGATGCATGTGCCCCAGGACAAATCGCCTCCTTTCAGGCAAGGGCCGTGCCTTTCGACACTGGAGTCATCGATGGCGAGCACCGATTTGGCAACGCAACAGCGTCTTCTGAGCGAGATCGATACGGTCAGTCGCAACCGCGCCCAGATCAGGATCTGGCTCGGTGTCGTCGTGCTCGCGTTGTTTGCGCTGGTGCTTGTCGGCGGCGCAACGCGGCTGACCGAATCCGGGCTCTCGATCACTGAGTGGAAGCCGATCCACGGCGTCATTCCGCCGCTTACCGAGGCCGAGTGGCAAGAGGAATTCGAGCTCTACAAACAGATTCCGCAATATGAGCAACTGAACAGCGATATGACCGTCGACGGCTTCAAGACGATCTTCTGGTGGGAGTGGGCGCATAGGCTGCTGGCCCGTTCGATCGGGTTGATCTTCGCCCTGCCACTCGCCTTTTTCTGGATCCGTGGGCAAATCGAGCCGCGTTTGAAAATGCCGCTGATCGGCCTTCTGGCGCTGGGAGGATTTCAGGGTTTCATCGGCTGGTGGATGGTCTCCTCGGGTCTTGCCGATCGCACCGAGGTCAGCCAGTACCGGCTTGCAACCCACCTCGTCATTGCCTGTCTGATCTTCATCTCCTGCATCTGGATCGGTCGCGGTCTGGCGCCCCATGCGGACGATCCGGCGCCGACGAAAAGCTCGAAGAAAATGGCTGGCATCATCGCCTGCATGGCCCTGTTCCAGATCTATCTCGGTGCGCTGGTCGCCGGGCTCGATGCGGGCCTGAGCTACAATACCTGGCCACTGATGGATGGTTCCTTCGTGCCGGGTGACCTCTTCGTGCAGCAACCGGCCTGGCTCAATTTGTTCGAGAACCCGAAGACGGTGCAGTTCGTCCACCGTATCGGTGCCTACGTCCTGTTCGCCTTCGTGTCTATGCACATGATCGCCTCGCTGCGCAACGCGCCGGATACCACCCACGCGCGACGGTCAGTCGTGCTCTTCCTGCTGGTGACGATCCAGGCGATCATCGGTATTGCAACGCTGGTCCTGCAGGTGCCGGTCGGCTGGGGCGTGGCGCACCAGGGCGGGGCGCTGGTCGTGCTCGGTTTTGCCGTCGCCCACTGGCGCGCCTTCGTCGGCGAATATCCGCACCCCGTTGCGATCGAAGTGCGGGACTGATCAGCCAAAAGCCCATCGAGCGCAGGCATGCCCTGCACGGCGGATGCGCCGGTCAGCTCGTAGCAGATGATCCGGAACGTCGATGGTTTGGCGAGGCCGAAGAGGCGAGAGCCGGAGCCCGCGCCGCAGCAAAGCTGGTTCAAGCCGACAGCATGAGGTCCATGTTCTGGACCGCTGCACCCGAAGCACCCTTGCCGAGATTGTCGAGCAGGGCGACGAGATTAACCTGTTCGCCGCCGCTCGATCCGAACACGTAGAGCTTCATCGTGTCCTTGCCGACAAGTTCGACAGCATCGACGCGGGGTATTTTCGCGCTTTCTTCCAGGGGCACGACCTCCACGATCGACTGTCCGGCATAGTGGGCATCGAGCGCCGCGTGGATGCTCTCGAGCGTGGCGCCCTCGTTCAGCTGATCGATGAACAGCGGCACCTGAACGATCATGCCCTGCGGGAAGCGGCCGACCGACGGGGAGAAGATCGGCGCGCGGTCGAGCAGGCCGTGGGTCTGCATCTCCGGCACGTGCTTGTGCTTGAGCGTCAGGCCGTAGAGGAAATTCGGCGAGTCGATGTGACCCGGCTTGGCCGGGTCTTCCATCTGCGCGATCATCTGCTTGCCGCCGCCGGTATAGCCGGAGACGGCATTGACCGTCACCGGATAGTTTTCCGGCAGGATGCCGGCCTGCCGCAGCGGGCGGATGAGAGCGATCGCGCCGGTCGGGTAGCAGCCGGGATTTGCGACGAGCCGGGCGTCGCGGATCTTGCCGGTCTGGCCCTTGTCCATTTCGGCGAAGCCATAGGCCCAGTCCGGCGCGATGCGGTGCGCAGTCGAGGTGTCGATGATTCGCACCTTGTTGTTGCCTTCGAGCATGGCGACGGCCTGTTTCGAGGCATCGTCAGGCAGGCAGAGGATGGCGACGTCGGCGCTGTTCAGAAGGTCTTCACGCATGGCGGCGTTGCGGCGCTCGGCTTCCGGAATGGACAGGAGTTCCACATCCGAACGGCCCGCCATGCGGCTGCGGATCTGCAATCCCGTGGTGCCGTGTTCGCCATCGATGAAGATCTTCGGTTTCATGATTTTATCCTGTCCTGCCAATTCGTTAGCCGCGACTGCGGAATCACTTTGGCATGAAATTGAATCAGTTTGACAACAGGGAGGCGGAGAACGTCATCCGCGCCGTTCCGCCAGCTGTTCCGCATGAAGGCCGAGCATATACATCGCGATGGTGGAGGCCGCAATGGCGGTGATGTCGGCATGGTCATAGGCCGGCGCCACCTCGACCACGTCTGCACCCCTGATGACGAGCGCACCGAGCTTGCGGATGACCGAAAGGATCTTGGCGCTCGAGGGCCCGCCCGAAACAGGGGTGCCGGTGCCCGGCGCGTAGGCAGGGTCGAGGCAGTCGATATCGAAGGTGAGATAGGCGGGGCGATCGCCGACGTGACGGAGAATGACATCGGCAATCTCGCCTGCGCTCATCTCCTCGATGCCGTGGCCATAGAGGATGCGGATGCCACAGTCGTCGGGCGCGTGGGTCCGGATGCCGAGCTGGATCGAGCTTGCCGTGTCGATCAACCCCTCGCGTGCGGCGCGACCGACGAAGGAGCCGTGATCGATGCGGCCCTTCTCGTCGGCCCAGGTATCCTGATGCGCATCGAACTGGACAAGGGAGAGGGGACCGTGGACAGCCGCATGGGCTCTAAGAAGCGGCAGCGTGACGAAGTGGTCGCCCCCGAGCGTCAGCAGGAAGGCGCCGCTTTTCAGGATCTTCGCGGCCTCGCGCTCGATCGTGGCGGGCGTCTTGGCGTGGTTGCCGTAGTCGAGCAGGCAATCACCGTAATCGATCGTAGCCATGTCCTCGAACAGATCGCGCTCGAAGGGATATTGCGGATCGTTGTCGAAGATGGCCGACGCCCGGCGGATTGCCTGAGGTCCGAAGCGTGCGCCGGGGCGGTTGGAGGTTGCAGCATCGAAGGGAATGCCCCAGACAACCGCATCGACGCCCTGCAGGCTCTTGGTGTATTGCCGGCGCATGAAGGAGAGAACGCCTGCGTGGGTCGGGTCGGTCGCCGCGCTCTTCAGCGAGGTGGCGGTGATCGCGTGGTCTATCGTCTTGTTGGCCATGATCGTCTCGTCAGTTGCGTGACGAGACGTTGGACAATCGGCCAAAGGAAGGCAAGACCTGGATTAGTGCCGCTGCGGATAATCGGTGTTTCACGAAGCCTTGGCTTCGAAAGTCGGCTCGAAATCTCCCAGCGATTTCGCTTTCATGACCGCGCCTTCGATATCCTCCTCGATGATCGCTTCCAATTGAGCAAAGCTGTCGATGACATAATAGATCGGCTGGACGATATCGATCCGGTAAGGCGTCCTGAGCACGTGCAACAGGTCGAACGGCCGGAATTCGCACTCCGTGCCCTTCATCGCGGCTTTCGCCTCGCTCGGCGAAGAGACGATGCCCGCGCCGTAGCAGCGTCGGCCGTCCGGCGTGTTGATCAGTCCGAATTCGACCGTGAACCAGAAGATGCGGAACAGGTGCCACGAATAGCCCTTGCCGAGGCGGACGGCGGTTTCACCGAAACGGCGGACGAAATTGGCGTAGCTCTGGTTGGTCAAAAGCGGGCAATGGCCGAACACCTCGTGGAACAGGTCCGGCTCCTCGATATAATCGATATGCTCGCGGCGGCGCAGAAAGGTTGCGAGCGGGAATTTGCCCTGTGACAGAAGCTCATAGAACTGCGATGGCGGAATGAGGGCAGGGACACCTTCGACGCCGAAGCCGGTAGTCTCGTTCAAGCGCCGGTTGACGTCGACGAGTTGCGGAACCTTGTCCGCCGTGAGGCCGAGGGTTTTGACGCCGTCTAGATATTCGCGGCAGGCCATGTTTGCCAGCAACGTCATCTGGCGCTCGTAGAGTTCGCCCCAGATCGCGTCTTCTTCGGGCGTATAGTCGTACAAACCGTCCGGGCCGGGCAGTTTGGCCGTGTAGGTGCTTTCCTTCGTCATGCTCTGATCCTCCGTCATTTCAGCACGCGCTAGGCGTGGCGCCTCAAGAGTAATTATGCTCCCGGAGCGGCGGATTTTCCTTTCTTTCCTGCTGGCTATTGCCATAATCTTGGCAGGAATTTTCGGAGATCTAGAGGAAAATGAAAGAAACTGGGAACTTTCAACGCAAGCTTCTACAGCTCGTGCAGGCCGATGGCAGCCTGTCGCTGGCTGAGCTGGCAGAGAAGGCGGGCATGTCGCAGAGTTCGGCCTGGCGGAAGATCCAGGAACTCGAAGCGGATGGCGTCATCCGCAAGCGCGTGACGCTGCTCGATCCGGGCAAGCTCGACCTCAAGCTCTGCGTGATCGCGCATGTGACGCTGGAGGACCACCATGAGGAAGCGGTCGCGTCCTTTGCCTCGGTGGTGCTGGAGCGGCCCGAGATCATGGAGTGCTACGCGCTGTCCGGTGCCTTCGACTACATGCTGAAGATCCGGGCGAGCGATGTCGAAAGCTACGAGGCTTTCATGACGCGGTACCTGATGCGCAATCCGCATGTGCGCACCGTGGTCTCGAGCTTCGTGCTGCGCGAACTCAAATTCTCGACGGAACTGCCGCTTTGATGGTTACGCGCGATCGGAGCCATAGGCCCGCGCGATCAGCCCGACGCGGACCTGGTAATGCTCGTACCAGCGCTCGCGGCCAAGCCTTTGTGCTGCGAGGTGCCGGACGTCGTTTTTCCATGCAATGATGCTTTGCTCATCCGTCCAATAGGCATTCGTTATGCCAAAGCCATCAGCGCCCCGGACGCTCTCTATGCCGATGCAGCCCGCCTGCCGCAGGGCAAGTTCTTCCATTTCCGCGGCCATGTTGCCGTAGCCGTGATCGCCCTCGGTGCGAAGGGATGAAAAGGCCACGATGTAGTACGGCGGTTGCGGTGTCTGCGCGAAAGGTGTGATGGTCATTCCGGCCTCGAATTGTCGGTGAAAACGTTGCTTGCCGATTGGCGGCTCAAGCCGGGAAACGAAAAAAGCGGGGCCGAAGCCCCGCTTTGAACTGCTGAATTCCGGAAACGATTAACGCTTCGAGAACTGGAACGAACGGCGAGCCTTGGCCTTGCCGTACTTCTTACGCTCGACAACGCGGCTGTCGCGGGTCAGGAAGCCACCCTTCTTCAGGACCGAGCGCAGGCCCGGTTCGAAGTAGGTGAGGGCCTTCGAGATACCGTGACGAACGGCACCGGCCTGGCCGGAAAGACCGCCGCCTGCAACCGTGGCGTCGATGTCGAACTGGCCGTCACGGGCGGCAGCGACGATCGGCTGGCGCAGGATCATCTGCAGAACCGGACGGGCGAAGTAATTTGCGAATTCCTTGCCGTTGACGGTGATCTTGCCGGAGCCCGGCTTGACCCAGACGCGGGCAACGGCGTTCTTGCGCTTGCCGGTCGCGTAAGAGCGGCCCTGGGCGTCAACCTTGCGGACGTGAACCGGAGCCGAAGCAGTTGCTTCAGTCGCCGTGCCGAGGTCTTTCAGAGAAGAGAGATCAGCCACGATTAGGCGCTCCTTGTGTTCTTGGCATTCAGCTTGGCGACGTCGAGGACGGTCGGCTGCTGTGCTTCATGCGGATGGTTGGTGCCGGCGTATACGCGCAGGTTCTTCATCTGGCGACGGCCAAGCGGACCGCGGGGAACCATACGCTCGACAGCCTTCTCGAGAACGCGCTCGGGGAAGCGGCCTTCGATGATCTGGCGCGCGGTGCGCTCCTTGATACCGCCCGGGTAACCGGTGTGCCAGTAGTACTTCTTGTCGCTGTACTTCTTGCCGGTCAGCACAGCCTTCTCGGCGTTGATCACGATGACATTGTCACCATCGTCAACGTGAGGGGTGTAGGTTGCCTTGTGCTTGCCGCGCAGGATGTTGGCGATGAGGGAAGCGACGCGACCAACAACGAGGCCTTCGGCGTCGATGAGGATCCACTTCTTCTCCACCTCTGCAGGCTTCTGAACGAAGGTTGACATGTTGAAACTCTTTCGTTTGGGACCCGGCGCGTTGCCGCCCGGGCGTTTCTTGTTGCTTGAATTGACAGGCTTGAAGCCAGCCAAAAACGAAAGCGGCCCCAAGGGACCGCGATCTGGTCGGTTTATACGCAAGTGACGAAATGCCGTCAAGATCACGGTTTAACGCGGCCAGAAAAATTATATATATAAAACAGTCGGTTAGTTATGTGGTATTTCTGTACCACAACTTATTGCGGCGGAATCGAATAGGTAGCCGTGGCATGAGCGACTAGTTCGTCGCCATCAAGTTCTGAAATCGCAGCATTGAGCACGGCCAGCCGCTTGCCGAGTTTCAGGATTCGGCAGGTGCATTGCAGCGGCCCGAGTTGCGGCTTGCGCAGGAAATTGATGTTGAGATTGGTGGTGACGGCGAGCGCCACCGGGCCGATGTGGGCGAGCAGCGTGATATAGGCCGTGACGTCGGCAAGCGCGAACAGCGTCGGCCCCGACACTGTGCCGCCGGGGCGCAGGTGCTTTTCCTTCGGGTCGAGCCGCATCGTCGCGAAGCCCGGACCGGTCGCCATAACCTCGAAGATCTTGCCGTCGGTATGCACTTCGGAAAAATCCGTTTCCAGGAAACGGTTGAGATCGTCGACGGTAAGGATTGGTTCCAGCGGCATGGTTCACTCCCGGAAATGCACACCTGCTTTACAGACCGCCAGTCGGCAAGGGCAAGCCGGAAGAAAGTCTAAAGCATGCTTGAAACGGTAGTTGGTGCGGCGTACCAAGCGCTGATCGGGCCAAGCGCTGAGCCCTAACCAGACATGAGACTGAGGAGAAAAAGACGTGGCAGACGTGGTTTCCCTGCACAGGCCGGAGCCCCACGGCCTGGTGCTGAGCGAAGTTTCGGGCAATGTGCTGCGGCTGACGCTGAACAATCCCCCGGCCAACGCCCTGTCGATCGCGCTCATGGACGCGCTGGTGGCTGAACTGGATGCCGCCGCCACGTCAACTGATATTCGTGTTGTCATTCTGGCCGCTTCGGGCGAGCTGTTTTCGGCAGGTCATGACCTCAAGGAACTAACCGCGCATCGCGCCGACGACGACAAGGGCAGAGCGTTCTTCGAAAAATCAGTCCGGCTTTGCGCCGATCTCATGCTGAAGATCAACCGTCTGCCGCAGCCGGTCATTGCCGAGATCGACGGGCTGGCGACGGCGGCCGGCTGCCAGCTTGTAGCGAACTGCGACCTGGCGATCTGCACCGATAGCTCGACCTTCTGCACGCCCGGCGTCAATATCGGCCTGTTCTGCTCGACGCCAATGGTTGCCGTCTCGCGCGCGGCGCACCGCAAGCAGGCGATGGAAATGCTGCTCACCGGCGAGACGATCGACGCCTCGACTGCCAAGGATTTCGGCCTCGTCAACCGCATCGTACCGAAGCAGTATCTGCAGCAGGTCGTCAACAAATACGCCGCCGTCATCGCCTCGAAGTCGCCGCAGGCGCTGAAGATCGGCAAGGAGGCGTTCTACAGGCAGGCGGAGATGGGCGTCGCCGAAGCCTATGATTTCGCCACGGGCGTCATGGTGGAGAATATGCTGGGGCGCGATGCGGAAGAGGGGATGGGCGCATTTCTGGGCAAGCGGATGCCGGAGTGGAAGGAGGATTGACGACTACCTGTAGTGATAGCGGCAAGCGACAATTTCGATTGTTTGCGTTTCGGCGGTTCCCGTGATGCGATACACCAAACGGTCTTCTTCGTTGATGCGCCGTGACCAACACCCTTTGAACTCTCCACGAAGCGGTTCGGGTTTGCCTAACCCGGAAAAGGGCGTGCGCCGAGATTCTTCGATGAGCTTGTTGAGTCGCAACAGGGTCGCTTTGTCCGCCTCGACCCAATGCAAGTAGTGTTCCCAACCTTTGCTTGAAAAAAGAACTTTCACGGTTCAATCAGCTCATGCTCAACACCGTGACCTGCATCTAGTTCTGCGATCGAATCGCGCAGCATCTTCGCATTCGCCGGATTGGCGAGAAGATACATCGTCTCCTTCCACCCTTCGAAATCGCTGAGAGACATGACCACCATCGGTTCGCGGTTCTGCCGCGTCACGATCAGCTCGTCGTGATCCTGTTCGACCCGGTCGAAGTGCTTTGCCATGTTGGCGCGAAGTTCGGATAGGCTGATGACATTCATGACGGGATCCTTTGTACGTGATCATGTACATATAGCATTCCAGCGCAATTCTCAAGCCAGCTTCAGCACCAGCGCACCGAGTGCGATCAGGCAGGCGGCGGCGATGCGGAAGATGCTGACGCGCTCCTTGAGGAAGACGATGGAAATGACGATGGCGAAGAGGATCGAGGTTTCGCGCAGCGCCGCGACGGTGGCGACCGGCGCTTTCGTCATCGCCCACAACGCCAGGCCATAGGCGCCGATCGAGCCGCCGCCGCCGATCAGCCCGCGCCACCATTGATGGCGGACATGGCGCAGGACGGGTTTGACGCCGCGCGTGATGAAGGCCCAGGAAAACAGCAGCATCGGCGGCAGCAAGGCCATCCAGAGCGTGTAGGATATCGGATTGAGCGCGATGCGGGCGCCGATACCGTCGACAAAGGTATAGCAGGCGATGACCACGGCATTGGCGAGCGCCAGGAGGATCGCATGTTTGCCGCCTTTGCGCGCTTCGAAGGCAAGCGTCAGCACGCCGGTCGAGATCGTCAGCACGCCGGCCAGCGCGCCAGGCGAAAGTTTCTCCCCGATCAGCGCGCCGCTCGTCATTGCGACCAACAAGGGTGCCACTCCGCGCATCAGCGGATAGACCAGACCGATGTCGCCCGCACGGTAGGAGGCGGCCACAAGCTGGAAATAGACGAACTGGAACACCGCCGACACGAGGATGAACGGCCAAGCATCCGGATGCGGCAGCGGCATGAAGGGAAGCAAGGGCAGGGCGACGACCGCTGCGCCGAGCGCAATCATCGCCGCATCGAGCGATTTCTCCGATCCCGCCTTGACCAGCGCATTCCATGTCGCATGCAGTAACGCTCCGAACAGGACGAGAGCGATGACGTCGAGGGGCAAGATGAACCTTTACGGGATGCGAGGACGATGAATTACCGGCATTTTCTGAAGGGGCGCACTATCAAAAGCAACCCGATTCTGATGACGGGCCAGATTTGGCGACGCCGCGGGCGCTGTCGCCTTGGCATTTGGATGCAAGGCGCCGTTGATTGGTTGACAGTGGACGAGGCTATCCCAATTATCGCGCGGTGATTGCTTTGGGCGGAATTTGACGATGAACCATGATGCGTATCCGGATTTTTATATCTCCGACATTCTGAAATCGACGAAGACGATTGCGCTCGTCGGCGCGTCGCCGAACTCCGCACGGCCAAGTCATCGCGTGATGGCGTTCCTGCTGCGCAAGGGCTATACGGTTTTTCCGGTCAATCCGGGCCAGGCCGGCAAGGAAATCCAGGGACAGAGGGTCTATGCCCGGCTCGCCGATGTCCCCGAGCCCATCGACATGGTGGATGTCTTCCGTGCCGCCCATGCCCTTCCGGCCCTGGTCGATGAAATCCTTGCGCTGGACGTGCGGCCGAATGTGATATGGGGGCAATTGTCGGTGCGTGACGACCAGGCAGCGGCAAAAGCAGAAGAGCAGGGCATTAAGGTCGTCATGGACCGCTGTCCGGCGATCGAGTATCCGCGTCTGGTCGGCTGACGGTCTCGCGTCGTCCGATCCGACATTGGAAATCCATACCCGCGCAGCGTGCAAATCCGGCAAAACAGTCTTTGACCGGGAGGTACAGGCTCTGAAATAGTGCGCCGAACTTGATCAGGGGAGGACACGTCCGTGAAGAACAGTCCAGGTTTCAGTACGCTTGCCATCCACGCCGGCGCCCAGCCCGATCCGACCACCGGGGCCCGGGCGACGCCGATCTATCAGACGACGAGCTTTGTCTTCAACGACGCCGATCATGCCGCCTCGCTTTTCGGTCTGCAGGCCTTCGGCAATATCTATACGCGCATCATGAACCCGACGCAGGCGGTGCTGGAAGAACGCGTCGCGGCACTCGAGGGCGGCACTGCGGCACTCGCCGTTGCCTCCGGTCATGCGGCTCAATTGCTGATCTTCCACGCCATCATGAGCCCGGGCGACAACTTCCTGGCCGCACGACAGCTCTATGGCGGCTCCGTCAACCAGTTCGGCAATGCCTTCAAATCCTTCGACTGGCGGGTTCGCTGGGTCGATGCGGCGGATATCGGCTCGTTCGAGAGCCAGATCGACGAGCGCACCAAGGCAATCTTCATCGAGAGCCTTGCCAATCCAGGCGGGACATTCGTCGATATTGCGGCGATCTCGGAGGTTGCGAAAAAGCACGGCTTGCCGCTGATTGTCGACAACACGATGGCGACACCCTATCTGATCAGGCCAATCGAGCATGGCGCCGATATCGTCGTGCATTCGCTCACCAAGTTCATGGGCGGGCACGGCAACTCGATGGGTGGCGTGATCGTCGATGGCGGCACGTTCGACTGGTCGAAATCCGGCAAATACCCGATCCTCTCAGAACCACGCCCGGAATATGCCGGCATGGTGCTGCATGCGACCTTCGGCAATTTCGCCTTCGCCATCGCCTGCCGTGTGTTGGGCCTGCGCGATTTTGGACCGGCAATCTCGCCCTTCAACGCCTTCCTCATACTAACGGGCATCGAGACACTGCCGCTCCGGATGCAGCGCCATTGCGACAACGCGCTTGCCGTCGCCACCTGGCTCAGCACCCACGGTAAGGTTGCCTGGGTCAACTATGCGGGCCTTGAGGGCGACGCCAATCATGCCTTGCAACAGAAATACGCGCCGAAAGGGGCAGGTGCCGTGTTCACCTTCGGACTGAAGGATGGCTACGAGGCCGGAAAACGCTTCGTTGAAGGGCTCGAAATGTTCTCCCACCTCGCCAATATCGGCGACACCCGGTCCCTCGTCATCCATCCGGCGTCCACGACCCACCGGCAGTTGACGCCGGAACAGCAGACGGCGGCGGGGGCCGGCCCGGAAGTCGTGCGCCTGTCGGTCGGCATCGAAGACGTTTCCGACATTTTCGCCGACCTCGACCAATCGCTCGCCAAAGTTTGACTGAGTTTAAAATGGCCGGGAAACCGGCCATTTCCTTCCATGGAGCCATCATGAACCACGCGCTGATATTCGATCCGTCGTCGCTTGAACCGGAGGTCGGTCGTCCTGCGCCGGATCGACTGATCTCGGGCCACCCGGAATTCCGCACCTGGAATTTCGAGGAAGCCGATGGCGGCATCTACGCCGGCATCTGGGAGGCGACGCCGGGAAAGTGGCGGATCGTTTACGAGGAGTGGGAATATTTCCACATCCTCTCCGGCCATTCCGTCGTCACCGAAGAGGATGGCGCCGAAACGCATCTGAAAGCCGGGGACAGCATGATCCTCAGACCCGGCTTCAAGGGAACCTGGGAAGTGATTGAAACGACTCGCAAGGACTATGTCATTCGGGTTTGAACGGAACGGCGCGGCTCACCTTGCCAAACGCTGTCGAAAGGGACAGTCTGGCTCACGCGAGAACGCTTGTGGTGGCTGCCAGGCAAGTCAGGGGTGTCTAGTCAATGCGGTCGACCGCAAACGAACAAGCCCTCATATGCCGGGGGTGCTGGGATCAGATGCACGTGCCGATCCCTATCAAGGGGCCGCTTGCAGTTCCATTCCGCGTCTGCGGCATAACGCGGAGCAAGATGAACCCGAACATCTGCACGATCTGCGAACGGTCTTTCCGTTACGTCAAAAAGCAGCGGCATATCTCCGCCACCGCCACAATCCTGTTTGCCGACATCCGCGGCTATACCTATTTGTCCGAGCGGATGGACGCCGTCACCCTGAGCGACATCGTCAGCGCCTTTCAGGACCAATGCGCCCAGGCCATTTGGGCCTACGACGGGATCGTCAACAAACAGATGGGCGATGGCCTGATGGCGATCTTCAATTTTCCAATCAAAATCGAGCACCATGCCAAAGCTGCGATCACGGCGGCGATCGACATTCAGCGGCGCTGCGCTTTGGTGCTTGAGGAAATGAAAGCGCGCGGTGCAGCAGTTCCGATCGACGCATTCGGCGTTGGTGTCGGCGTCCACACCGGTCCGGTCGAAATTGGGGAGTTCTCAACCTTCCGCAGCGACTTCACGGCGATTGGCGGTACGGTAAACTTGACCGCCCGTCTTGAGTCCCAGGCGGCCGGGGGCGAGATTCTTGTCTCCGGTGAAGCTGCGGCGCAGGCGCAGGATCTTGTCGTCCCTGCTGCCACGCGGCTACTTGTGCTCAAGGGCATCGAGCATCCGGTGCCTGCCTATGTTCTTACCCCGCGCGGCTGACCCGCGTGGCGGGCCCGTCTCACCACGTCAATTCCAGCCGTTCCAGCCCGTGGAAATGGTAGCTGTCCTTCACCCGCGGCTCGCTTTTCAGGCGCAGGTTCGGCAAACGCTCAAACAGGATCGGCAACGACAGCTTCAGTTCCAGCCGTGCGAGCGGCGCGCCGATGCAGAAATGCAGGCCGGCGCCGAAGGAGACGTGCGGGCCCTCATTGCGGTCGGGGCGGAAGGTCAGGGGATCGGAGAATTTTGTCGGATCGACATTGGCGGCGGCGAGCAGCAGGCCGATCTTGTCGCCCTTTTTGAGCTGGATGCCATCCGCAAGCTCGATGTCCGAAAGGGCGTAGCGCTGGAAGATGTGAAGAGGCGCGGCATAGCGCATGCATTCCTCGATCGTCCGCTCGGTGGCGGTGTCGTCCGCAAAGACCTGTTCCGCGGGCGTGCCCTTCTCAAGCAGAACGCGCACGGCGTTGCCGAGCTGGTGCACGGTCGCCTCGTGGCCGGCATTAAGCAGAAGAACCGCCGTCGAGATGAGCTCGTCGTCGGACAGCCGCTCGCCGTCCTTCTCGGTGGTGATCATATGCGTGAGGAGATCATCGGCCGGATTGTCCCGCTTCCGGTCGATGATGCTCTTCAGATAGGCGCTGAACGCGGCTGACGCCTGGTTGGCGTCGAGCTCGGTCTGGAGCGTCGGATTGAACATGTACATGCGTACCATGCGGTGCGACCAGTCGAGCAGCGTCGGCGCCATGTCCACCGGCACACCGAGCATGCGGGCAATCACCGTTACCGGAATGATCTCGGCATAGGTCTTCAGTAGCTCGACTTCGCCGTCCTTTTCGAAACCGTCGATGATCGAATGCGCGAGGGCGGCGATTTCCGGCCTCAGCTGTTCGATCTGGCGCGAGACGAAGGCGCGGTTGACGAGGGTCCGAAGCCGCGTGTGGGCCGGCGGCTCCAGTTCGAGCAGCGAATAGCGTTCCAGCCGGTCGAAATCCTCAAGATGGGGCTTCGGCTCCGTCAGCCCGAGTTCCTCGCGCGTGGCCACATGCAGGATCTGGCGGCCGAAGCGGCGATCTCGCAAAAGGCCGTTCACCTGATCGTAGCCTGCAAAATACCATTGCTGCTGCTCTTCCCAGAAGAAGGCGGGACATTGCGCATGCAAGGCGGCGTAGGCGGGCAGCGGCTCCTGATAGAAGGCCGGATTGCGCACGTCGATGCTGACATGCCGGCTCGCTGGGTTGATGGAAAGTGCTGAGGGCGCAGACATGGAGGAATTCTCGCTGGATGGAACAGGTGTTTGACCCGATCTATGGTTCAAGCAGCGTCCTCGGCAAGAAAATTGTCGGGACGATGCCTAGATATCGCCTCTCGAAAGTTGGGGCGTAGAGCTTCAAAAGTTCGCATTTGCCGGATACCGCCTTGCCTTGCAGCGCGGCACGTCTATTTTGCACGATGAACGGCAGGGACCAGAGAGAGACTATGGCTTCGTCGCACAACAGCCTGTCAGCGGGCATCTTGGCCGCGATCCGCGGAAAGCGCGTCTCGCTTGCGGGCCGGCATCCGGCTGGCGAGCGGGGCGACACCGTCATAGCCTCCTACAACATCCACAAATGCGTCGGCACCGACAATCGCTTCGACCCCGGGCGGACCACGGAAGTGATCGGTGAAATCGGCGCCGATATTATCGCGCTGCAGGAGGTCGATCAGCGTTTCGGGGAGCGGGCAGGGCTTCTGGACCTGGAACGGCTGCATCGGGAGTGTCACCTCATTTCGGTGCCGATCGCCGCCTTTTCGTCCAAGGGGCATGGCTGGCATGGCAACGTGCTGTTGTTGCGCGAGGGGGCCGTCGCCAAGGTTCATCAACTGGACCTGCCCGGCGTCGAGCCGCGCGGCGCGCTCGTCGTCGATCTCGATCTCAAGCACGGGCCGCTCAGGATCATCGCCGCCCATTTCGGCCTGCTCAGGCATTCCCGTGCCCGGCAGGCGGAGGCAATCCTGGCCGCCATCAGCGAGGCGGAGGAGCGACCGACGCTTTTGATAGGCGATCTCAACGAATGGCGTCTGGGGCCTCGCTCGGCGCTGCGCTTCCTCAGTCCCGTTTTCGATCACGCTGCGACTGCGGTGCCGAGTTTTCCCTCGCGTTTTCCTCTCTTGGCGCTCGATCGGGTGCTGGGCAGCCCGCACAATCTTGTCACGGCCGTCGAGGTGCACAATTCGCCGCTTTCGCGGGTGGCATCTGACCATCTGCCGATCAAGGCCTATATTGATCTGAAGGCCGCGCTCGCCGGCACCGGTACGATTATGACCGAAGCGGTTTCCGCGGCTCAATCCTGACGGACAGGTCGTCGTCTCATGCGTGCCGCCATCGTTGCTCTCTCTGTTTTTGCTTCCAGCCTGCTGGCGTTGCTCCTGGTCTATGCCTATGGCCGTTTCGGGCGGCACCTGCATGGGCCGGCGTCGAGCGCGCTGATGCCGGGGGGCGAGCAGACCGAACTGGACCGCTTGGCGGCCCCGCATATCGACGGTCATCCCGGGTTGAACGGTGTCGCGCTGATCGCCGACAATATGTCGGCCTTCGCGCTGCGGGCGCTGTCTGCCCGCAAGGCAGGCCGCAGTCTCGATCTGCAGTATTACTACTGGAAGAACGACCTGACCGGGCGTTTGTTGAGCCGCGAGGTGCTCGCGGCTGCCGATCGCGGCGTTCGGGTGCGCCTGCTGCTCGACGACATCAATGCCGGCCTGCACGACCACATGTGCCTGTCTCTCGACGCCCACCCGAATATCGAGGTTCGCTTGTTCAATCCGAGCCGGGCACGAACCGATCGCTTCAGGCGCGGTTTCGAGATGATGCTACGGCCCCTGCGCACCACGCGGCGCATGCACAACAAGCAGTGGATCGCCGATGGCCATCTGGTGATCGCCGGCGGCCGCAACATTGGCGACGCCTACTTCGATGCGGCAGAGCAGGCCAATTTCCGCGATCTCGATGTCTGGATGCTCGGCCCTGTGGCCATGGAGGCGGCCACGGTCTTCGACCGCTATTGGAATAGCCCTGTCGTGGTGCCAATCGGATCGTTGCGAACGATGCGCAAGCACTATCTGCCGGCGTTCCGGGCAAAGCTCGAAAGGATCGCGGCGACGTCTGGCGGTCAGTATTATCTGACGCATGTCGAGAGGGCGATGAAGGATGGCGGCTGGCTGCCGGCAACCGTTCAGTGGACAGGCGACGCCAAACTCGTATCGGATCCGCCGGAGAAGGCATTTCTGCAGAAGCGCAACAACTGGATCATGCGCGAACTGATGCCGGTCTTGACCTCAGCGCAGCACGACGTGCAGATCATTTCGCCCTATTTCATTCCCGGCAGCCAGGGCGTTGCCGAGATCGCCAGGCTCATCAACAGGGGGGTCAAGGTTGCGGTCCTGACGAATTCGCTTGCCGCCACCGATGTTGCCGCGGTTCACGGAGCCTACGCCAATTATCGCAAGGCGCTGCTGAAAAGCGGTACGACGCTGTTCGAATTGAAGGCGATCCACGAATTCGGCGATCCCAGACGAATGTCGCTGTTCGGATCGCGGGGCGCCAGCCTTCATACCAAGGCCTTCATGGTCGATGGCAAGACGGCCTTCGTCGGGTCGCTGAATTTCGATCCGCGCTCGGCGTCCCTTAATACGGAAATGGGCGTGCTGTTCACCCATCCAGGGCTTGTCGATGACGTCGAGGCGGTTTTTAAGGAAGAGACTTGCCCGGCGAACAGCTTCCGGCTGACCCTCGAGAATGGCCGCCTGCACTGGCACGACAGCGAGAACAACAGGTCGCGCGTGCTACACCGCGAACCGGAGGCCGGCTTCGTGCGCCGCCTGACTGCAGGGATCATCGGCATCTTGCCGATCGAGTCTCAGTTGTGACCTCAGTTTACCCATTTTTCACCCTGAAAGCCTGAATGCCTGTGTGAAAAGGTTCAAAAAGCCACCGAGGCCGTATCGCGCTCCTTAGGAATCACTAAAGGATCGTGCATGAATGTGCCGTGGCGGGAAAGTTGGGCTCCGGCCCGGGTATTAACGTTATGCAGAGTTCGCGACTTGAAGTGGGGTACTTGGACACTCTATGTATGAAGCGAGATATTTCCGATGATTCCGGCGCGCAGGAGAGTTTGCGCGCCAGCTAGACAAAGGTTTGACATGAGAAATCCCGTTGATACCGCCATGGCTCTGGTGCCGATGGTCGTTGAACAGACCAATCGCGGCGAACGTTCCTACGACATCTTCTCGCGCCTTTTGAAGGAGCGCATCATCTTTTTGACGGGTGCGGTGGAAGACCATATGGCAACGCTGATCTGCGCCCAGTTGCTGTTCCTCGAGGCCGAGAACCCGAAGAAGGAAATCGCGCTTTATATCAATTCGCCGGGCGGCGTCGTCACCGCCGGCATGGCGATCTACGATACGATGCAGTTCATCAAGCCTGCCGTTTCGACGCTTTGCATCGGCCAGGCCGCCTCGATGGGCTCGCTGCTTCTGGCCGCCGGCCACAAGGACATGCGCTTTGCGACGCCGAACGCCCGCATCATGGTTCACCAGCCTTCCGGCGGCTTCCAGGGCCAGGCATCCGACATCGAACGGCATGCCCGCGATATCCTGAAAATGAAGCGCCGCCTGAACGAAGTCTACGTCAAGCACACCGGCCGGACCTATGAAGAGGTTGAACAGACGCTTGACCGCGACCACTTTATGAGTGCTGACGAGGCGTTGAGCTGGGGTGTCGTCGACAAGGTCATCACCTCGCGTGAGGCCATGGAAACGGCGGAGCAGGCCTGATTTCAAGCTTTTGTGTGCGGATAGATGCATTTGTGACACATTTGTATCTCTCTTAGGGCTTTATCCGCAGGCCAAAGCCGTTAATATTGACCGTTAATGCTATGTTGAAGTTTGAGGTCCTAGCATTCGGTATTCGGTGGGAGATTCGTTGCTGCCGGACATCAAACGTGGTTGTTTGAAGCCGGTTCGTACTCCCGAAAGTGCCGCATTTTCGCGCGTGAGGGCGGAAAGAATTGCGGAACGGGTTGAGTAGTCCGTTTCACCTTTCAGGAGGTGTCCGGCGTGCTGGAAGGAAAGTGATATGAGCAAGGTCAGCGGTAGCAACGGCGGTGACTCGAAGAATACCCTGTATTGTTCTTTCTGCGGCAAGAGCCAGCATGAGGTCCGCAAGCTGATTGCCGGACCGACTGTGTTCATCTGCGATGAATGCGTCGAGCTCTGCATGGACATCATCCGCGAAGAGAACAAGACCTCGATGGTCAAATCCCGTGACGGCGTTCCGACGCCGCAGGAGATCATCAAGGTCCTCGACGAATATGTGATCGGTCAGCAGCAGGCCAAGCGCATCCTGTCGGTCGCCGTCCATAACCACTACAAGCGTCTGGCGCATGCCGCCAAGGGCACCGACGTCGAGTTGGCGAAATCCAACATCATGCTCGTCGGCCCGACCGGTTGCGGCAAAACCTATCTGGCCCAGACGCTGGCGCGCATCATCGACGTGCCGTTCACAATGGCCGACGCCACGACGCTGACCGAAGCCGGTTATGTCGGCGAGGATGTCGAGAACATCATCCTGAAGCTGCTGCAGTCGGCCGACTATAACGTCGAGCGGGCGCAGCGCGGCATCGTCTACATCGACGAAGTCGACAAGATCTCGCGCAAATCCGACAATCCATCGATCACCCGTGACGTTTCGGGCGAGGGCGTGCAGCAGGCGCTTCTGAAGATCATGGAAGGCACGGTGGCTTCGGTTCCGCCGCAGGGCGGCCGCAAGCATCCTCAGCAGGAATTCCTGCAGGTGGATACGACCAACATCCTCTTCATCTGCGGCGGCGCTTTTGCCGGCCTCGACAAGATCATCTCGGCCCGTGGCGAAAAGACCTCGATCGGCTTCGGTGCTGCGGTGCGCGCACCGGAAGATCGCCGCGTCGGCGAAGTCCTGCGCGAACTGGAGCCGGAAGACCTGGTGAAGTTCGGCCTCATCCCGGAATTCATCGGCCGTCTGCCGGTGCTGGCGACGCTTGAGGACCTCGACGAACCGGCCCTGATCCAGATCCTGTCCGAGCCGAAGAACGCGCTGATCAAGCAGTACCAGCGCCTTTTCGAGATGGAGGACGTCGAACTGACCTTCCACGAGGACGCGCTACGGGAAATTGCCCGCAAGGCGATCGTGCGCAAGACCGGCGCCCGCGGGTTGCGCTCGATCATGGAAAAAATCCTGCTCGACACCATGTTCGAGCTGCCGACGCTGGAAGGCGTGCGCGAAGTGGTCATCTCCGACGAGGTGGTCAAGGGCTCTGCCCGTCCGCTCTACATCTATTCGGAGCGTTCCGAAGAGAAGGCCAACGTTTCGGCCTGATCCGCACCCCACTTAAGTTGAAGAGGCCCGCCACGCGCGGGCCTTTTTTGTGGGGCATATGGGAACCTAAGGGGCTGAAGACTCTCGCCATGGTGCAAAGCCGAAGCAGTCCCGCGAGCCTTGCGTGCATTGCAGGGCTCGGATGCACAGAAAACGTGGCAGTGGATCGCCAACGGACGAACAATGGATAGAATCGGCGATTGCTAAACGCGGCCAACAACGCAATTATGTTATGATTCCGCATCGGCTTATCCTGATGCAGGTCGTGTGCGCTTCAATTCCCGCGGCAAGGTCCGCGACAGTTTGATGCCATTCAATGCCCGGCTACGCCTCCCAGCCGGTCGTCGGCAAAGGGTTGAAAACAGACGTCACACACTCCACGTGACAGTGGAAAGAATGAGAACCGGAAGCGCTCTTGAACGCTTCGGGTAACGCGCCCGGAAACGGGACGGAAAGGAAATGACATGACGAACAAAACGTCTCCGGCAATTGAGAGCGCGACCTATCCGGTGCTGCCGCTGCGCGACATCGTGGTGTTCCCGCACATGATCGTGCCTCTGTTTGTCGGCCGTGAAAAATCGATCCGCGCGCTGGAAGAGGTCATGGGTACCGACAAGCAGATCATGCTTGCGACGCAGATCAATGCGAGCGACGACGATCCGGAAGCCTCTGCGATCTATCAGATCGGCACGATCGCCAATGTGCTTCAGCTCCTGAAGCTGCCCGATGGCACCGTTAAGGTTCTGGTCGAGGGCCGTTCACGCGCCGAGATCGACGGCTATACCGGTCGTGAAGAGTTTTACGAAGCAATGGCGCATGCGCTGCCGGAGCCTGTAGAAGATCCGGTCGAGATCGAGGCGCTCAGCCGCTCGGTGGTCTCCGAATTCGAGAGCTACGTGAAGCTCAACAAGAAGATTTCTCCGGAAGTCGTCGGCGCCGCCAGCCAGATCGAAGACTATTCGAAGCTCGCCGATACTGTTGCTTCGCATCTCTCCATCAAGATCGTCGAAAAGCAGGAAATGCTTGAGACGACGAGCGTCAAGCTGCGCCTTGAAAAGGCCCTTGGCTTCATGGAAGGCGAAATCTCCGTTCTCCAGGTCGAGAAGCGCATCCGCTCGCGTGTCAAGCGCCAGATGGAGAAGACGCAACGTGAATACTACCTGAATGAACAGATGAAGGCGATCCAGAAGGAACTCGGCGACGGCGAGGAAGGCCGCGACGAGATGGCCGAGCTGGAGGACCGCATCGCCAAGACCAAGCTTTCCAAGGAAGCCCGTGAAAAGGCAGACGCGGAAGTCAAGAAGCTGCGCCAGATGAGCCCGATGTCGGCGGAAGCCACCGTCGTGCGCAACTATCTGGATTGGCTGCTCGGCATTCCGTGGGGCAAGAAGTCGAAGGTCAAGACCGACCTCAACCACGCCGAAAAAGTGCTCGAACACGATCATTTCGGCCTCGACAAGGTCAAGGAACGGATCATCGAATATCTTGCCGTTCAGGCGCGTTCGCAGAAGATCAAGGGCCCGATCCTTTGCCTCGTCGGCCCTCCGGGTGTCGGCAAGACCTCGCTTGCCAAGTCGATCGCCAAGGCGACCGGCCGCGAATATATCCGCATGGCGCTTGGCGGCGTTCGCGACGAAGCCGAAATCCGCGGTCACCGCCGCACCTATATCGGCTCGATGCCCGGCAAGGTCATCCAGTCGATGAAGAAGGCAAAGAAGTCCAATCCGCTCTTCCTGCTCGACGAAATCGACAAGATGGGCCAGGATTTCCGCGGCGACCCGTCCTCGGCTCTGCTCGAGGTACTGGATCCGGAACAGAACTCGACGTTCATGGATCACTATCTCGAAGTGGAATATGACCTGTCGAACGTGATGTTCATCACCACGGCCAACACGCTGAATATTCCGCCGCCGCTGATGGACCGCATGGAAGTGATTCGGATCGCCGGTTACACAGAAGAGGAAAAGCTGGAGATCGCCAAGCGGCACCTCTTGCCGAAGGCGATTGCCGATCACGCGCTTCAGCCGAAGGAGTTCTCGATAACCGACGGTGCTATCGCGGCAGTGATCCAAACCTACACCCGTGAAGCCGGCGTGCGCAGCCTTGAGCGCGAGCTGATGAAAGTCGCCCGCAAGGCCGTGACCGAAATCCTGAAAGGCCGTACCGAAAAGGTTGAGGTTACCGCAGAAAACATCAACGACTATCTGGGCGTTCCGCGCTATCGCCACGGCGAAGCCGAACGCACCGATCAGGTTGGTGTCGTCACCGGTCTCGCCTGGACCGAGGTCGGCGGCGAACTGCTGACCATCGAAGGCGTCATGATGCCTGGCAAGGGCCGCATGACGGTGACCGGCAACCTCAGGGACGTGATGAAGGAATCGATCTCGGCGGCGGCCTCCTATGTCCGCTCGCGCGCCATCGATTTCGGTATCGAACCGCCGTCGTTCGATCGAAGCGATATCCACGTGCACGTGCCGGAAGGTGCGACGCCGAAGGACGGCCCGTCCGCAGGTGTCGCCATGGCCACGGCAATCGTTTCGATCATGACCGGTATCCCGGTCAACAAGGACGTGGCCATGACCGGCGAAATTACGCTGCGTGGCCGTGTCCTGCCGATCGGCGGTTTGAAGGAAAAGCTGCTTGCGGCTCTTCGCGGCGGCATCAAGAAGGTGCTGATCCCGGAAGAAAACGCCAAGGATCTGGCGGACATTCCGGACAACGTGAAGAACAACATGGAGATCATCCCGGTTTCGCATATCGGCGAGGTTCTGAGCCACGCGCTGGTGCGAGTTCCGGTGGCGATCGAGTGGGATCCGTCCAAGCAGGTGGTTCCGATCGCGGCTGCTGATCCGGCTGATGACACCGCAGTGTCGATTGCCCACTAGGCACTTGACGTGAACGTCAAATGATGCCTGCAACCATACGGGGATCGATTTGGAACATAAATAGTGGAAGACCGGCATTTTTGCCGGTCTTTTTTATGTAAAACCTCCCGCAAAGCCTTGCATTCCTAGGGATTCGGAGCGATTGGGTTTGCCAAGGCGAGGGTCTTGCGTATGCTGCCCCCGGCTTAAAAATTGAGTCGTTTCGAACCAGTATTGAAAGGGGTGGAAACATGAACAAGAATGAGCTCGTGTCAGCAGTTGCCGAGAAGGCCGGACTTTCGAAGACGGACGCATCTTCTGCAGTTGATGCAATCTTCGACGCTATCCAGGTGGAACTGAAGAACGGCGGCGACGTTCGTCTCGTCGGCTTCGGTAATTTCTCGGTCAGCCGTCGCGAAGCATCCAAGGGTCGCAACCCGTCCACCGGCGCAGAAGTAGACATTCCGGCACGCAACGTGCCGAAGTTCTCAGCCGGCAAGGGTCTGAAGGACGCCGTAAACTAAGTTTCATGTTTCATCTGCAGCACCGTGGCGGCAACGCTGGCGGTTCGATGGCAGGTTGATTTGAGGCCCGGGTTTTCCCGGGCCTCTTTTCGTTTGCGGCATCCGTTTTACGACCTGTTGGTCTTCGCTTGCCCCGCCTTTCCAATGTGCGCCGGCTGTCATGCGGGTGTTACACGGCGCGATCACAACCCCTTCGTATTTAATTTACCTGGAGGGATCCCCATGAAGGCATTTTCACTCACCGCAGCACTTGCCGCCGCGCTTGCCGCCTCGACCGCGTCCAGTGCCAGCGCAGAACCGGTTTTCAATCGCATCGCCTCCTTTGCCGTCGCAGACAATCTGCCGGCCGACGCTGACAGGAAATCCGTGACCTCCGCTGAAATCATCACCGCCAGCGAAGACGGCAACATGCTCGTCTATTCCGACAGCCCATTGAAGGCGATCGGCTTCATCGACATCACTGATCCGAAGGCACCGAAGGCCGGCGGCACCTTGTCGTTCGAAGGCGAGCCGACCTCGGTCGCGATCGCGGGCGCAAAGGTTCTGGTCGCCGTCAACACGCGCGAAAGCTTCGTCAAGCCGTCCGGCTTCCTAGCAACCGTCGATCTGGCGACGAGGAAGCTGGACGCCCAGTGCGATCTCGGCGGACAGCCGGACTCGGTTGCCATCAACAAGGACAAGACGCTGGCTGCTATTGCCATCGAGAACGAGCGTGACGAGAACGTCAATGACGGCCAAATCCCGCAGATGCCGGCCGGCGATCTTGTGATCGTCTCGCTGAAGGACGGTGCTGCCGACTGCGCCTCGATCAAGCACGTGACCCTGACCGGTCTTGCTGACGTCGCAGGCGGTGATCCGGAGCCGGAATTCGTCGCCTTCAACGGCCTGAACGAGATCGCGCTGACGCTGCAGGAAAACAACCACATCATCATCATCGACGGCACGACCGGTACGGTGAAGACGCATTTCTCGGCCGGCGCGACGAACCTCTCCGGCGTCGATGACAAGCGTGATGGCGCACTCGCTTTCACCGGCGAATTGAAGGACGTCAAGCGCGAGCCGGATGCAGTCAAGTGGCTCGACGACAATCGTCTGGTCGTTGCCAATGAAGGCGACTACGAAGGCGGCTCGCGCGGCTTCACGATCTTCGAAAAGACGGGCAAGGTCCTGTTCGAAGCCGGCAGCAGCTTCGAGCATGCCGTGGCCGCGACCGGCCACTATCCGGACAAGCGCTCTTCCGCCAAGGGCATCGAGCCCGAAGGACTGGAAGCTGCGACCTTCGGCGAAGACAAGCTGTTCTTCGTTCTTGCCGAGCGCGCATCCGTGGTCGGCGTCTACAAGGACACCGGTGCCGATCCGCAACTTCAGCAGATCCTGCCCTCGGGCGTTTCGCCGGAAGGCGCCGTTGCCATTCCCGGCCGCAATCTGTTGGCGACCGCCAACGAGGTTGATCTGGTGGAAGATGGCGGTGCCCGCTCGCACGTCATGATCTATGAGCGGGCCGAAGGCACCGCTGCCTATCCGCAGATCACGTCGGCCGACAAGGACGGGTCGCCCGTTGGCTTCGGCGCTCTCTCCGGTCTTGCCGCGATCAAGGACAAGCCGGGCATGCTTTTTGCCGTCAATGACTCCGTCTATTCCTCGCAGCCGCGCATCTTCACGATCGACGCCACGCAGCCGCCGGCTGTGATCACCGATGCGCTCACCATCACCCGTGACGGCGCTCCTGCCCAGAAACTTGACGTCGAAGGCATCGTCGCCGATGGCGACGGCTTCTGGCTCGCCTCCGAGGGCAATTCCGACAAGCTCTATTCGCATGCCCTGCTGCAAGTGAATGCCAAGGGGCAGATCAAGAAGGAGATCGCCCTTCCTGAAGAGCTGCGCGCCAACGAAATCCGCTATGGTTTCGAGGGGATCACCAGCGTCGGAGAAGGCGACGAACAGACGCTGTGGATGGCGGTGCAGCGCGAGTGGAATGATGACGAGAAGGGCTTCGTCAAGCTCGTTTCCTACAAGCCGGCTTCCGAGGAATGGGGCGCGGTGCGCTACCCGCTCGAAAAGGCCGAAGAAGGCTGGGTCGGCCTTTCGGAAATCACCGTCCACGGCGATCACGCCTATATCATCGAGCGCGACAACCTGATCGGCGACGCCGCCAGACTGAAGAAGATCTACCGAGTGGCGCTTGCCGACCTGAAGCCGGCCAAGCTCGGCGGCGAACTGCCCGTCGTCAAGAAGGAAGAGGTCCGCGACCTCATTCCCGATTTGAAGGCTCTCGGTGGTTACGTCGCTGACAAGATCGAAGGCTTCGCAGTCGATGCGGCCGGCAATGGCTATGTCGTCACCGACAGCGACGGCGTGGACGACTCCTCGGGCGAAACGTTGTTCTTCCAGATCGGTACGATGAACGCGATGTAGTCGCACCTGTACTGGTAACGGAAAAAGGCCGGGACATGATGTCCCGGCCTTTTTATTTCACCCTGTTTGACTTGCGATCTATGGTGCTATTCGGCGGCGATCTCGTCCCCGCCGTCTTCCTTGCGCCTGCGAATTTCTTCCGCCCTGACAACGAGACGGCTAACGATGTCGTGCATCTGATCAAGCTGCTCGTCGTTAAGCGCCGAGAAGATCTCCTCGATCAGCTGTTTTCGCGGATGTTCGGCTGCCTCCAGCACGATGCGGCCGACGTCGGTGATCGAGACGATCTTTGCCCGCCGATCCTCTGGATCGGGCTTGCGCACGACCAGCTTGTCGCGCTCCAGCCCGTCAATCGCCTCTGTTACCGTGCGCGGCGCGAAATTAAGTGCACCGGCTAAATCGGTCGACCGACAGGGGCCGAGCTTGCTCAGAAAAAACAGGAACTTGCTGCGTGCCAGCGACACGCCTTCCTCGGTCATCGATTCGTTGATGAGCCGGTGAACCCGGTGGTAGAGCTCAAAGAGCTTGTCGGAGACTTCGAATGTGGATTTCATGGGTTTCATATGGATATTATGAGGTGCCATGTCAAATGACGGCCTCTTGTGCGTACATAGTCAAGCGTAATCTTACGCTTCCTGGCCTCAGGGTTCATACCTCCCCAAAAATGATGAGAAGAACGAAAGCGCTGGATAGTTGCAACGGCCGTGTCTCCCGGCATTGACGCAGCGCCGAAGCCCGGGCCATGGTCGACCATGCCTTTCCGCTTCGTCCACACAGCCGATCTTCACCTCGATTCCCCCTTGCGTAGTCTAGCGCTGAAAAATCCGGAGCTTGCCGAACTGGTGCGCGGCGCGACGCGGACGGCGCTCGCCAGGATCGTCGATCTGTGCCTGGCGGAAAACGTCGATGCCCTGCTGATTGCCGGCGATCTCTACGACGGCTCGCAGACCTCGATGAACACGGCGCTTTATCTGTCGAGCGAGCTGCGCCGGCTGGAGGCCGCCGGAATCCGCGCCTTCCTGATCCGCGGCAATCACGATTCCCAGTCCACCGTGACGCGCGAGCTGACCTTTCCTGCCAACGTCCACGTATTTTCCGGCCGCGCAAAGCCTGTCCATGCCAAGACGCTCGACGACGGGCGCGAGGTTCATATTCACGGCATCAGTTTTGCCAATCCCCATGCACCCGAAAACCTGCTGCCGTCGTTTCAGGTGCCCGTCGCAGATGCGGTCAACATCGGCATGCTGCATACGAGCCTCGCCGGCACGCCTGGGCATGATCCCTACGCGCCCTGCAGCGTCGCCGAGCTGACGCGGCACGGCTTCGACTATTGGGCGCTGGGCCACGTGCATCTCAGGCAGATACACTCCGAAAAGCCACTGATCGTCATGCCGGGCATGCCGCAGGGACGGGATATCAACGAAGCCGGGCCGAAATCGGTGACGCTGGTGACCGTCGGCGACGACGGATACTTGATGCACGAGGAACGCGCGATCGGGCAAGCGGTGTTCGAGCGTGTCGCGATTGATCTGGCCGGTGCGCAGGAGTGGCGCCAGATGCTGGACCGGGTGACAGAAACGCTGTCATCGCTCAGAAACCGAACGATTGCCGATCATCTCATCCTGCGAATTTCCCTGATAGGTTCCACGCCGCTTGCCTGGAAACTCCGGCGCGACCCGGATTTACTGCTCGCCGAACTGTCCAATGTGGCCGCGGGCCTGAGCGGTTGCTGGGTCGAGAAGATCGACATCGACTGCCGGGGCCAGGAAGGCGAAGGGGCCTTGTCCGGGCCGGATCCGGTCGAGGAACTTGCAGCGCTGATCCGTTCCGACGTGCTGCCGTCGCACGCCTTTCGCCAGGAAGCCGGCGCGATGCTGGATGAGTTGCTGCTGCAGCTGCCACGCGAACTGCGCGAGACCTTGGCAAACGATGAGGCCGCTGCCGCGCGGCTGGTCGAAACGATCGCGGCAGCCGGCAGCGACGACGTGCTCGCCTATCTGCATGGCGGTGAAGGCGAGGCGGCTCACTGATGCGCCTCAATCGTCTCGACCTTGTTCGTTACGGCAAGTTCACCGGGCGCAGTCTCGACTTCGGAGACGCTCCCCATGAGCGTCCGGATTTTCATCTCGTCTATGGTCCGAACGAGGCAGGGAAATCCACCCTGTTTTCCGCCTTTCTCGATCTGTTGTTCGGTATCGACAATCGCAGCACCTACGGTTTCTTGCATCCCTACGAGACGATGCGCGTCGGCGGTGTGATCGCGGTCGGTGGTAAAGCTCATGCCGTCGCTCGTATCAAGCGCCGGCAAAATACGCTTCTCGGACCGGATGATCAGCCGCTGCCGGACAATCTGTTTTCCGCAGCGCTGGGCTCGATCGACCGGGTGACCTACCAGATGATGTTTTCGCTCGATGATGACAGCATCGAAAAGGGCGGCGAAAGCATCCTGAAAAGTGAGGGGGAACTCGGAACCCTCCTGTTTTCGGCCAGTTCCGGCCTGCCGGACAGCAGCGCCGTCCTGTCCCGCCTGAAGGCGCAAGCTGATGCCTTCTACAAACCGCAGGGCCGGAAACACCGGCTGGCGGAGCTGAAGGCGGAACTTGATGCGCTGAAGGACGAAAAGAGCACCATCGACGTCAACGCCCGCGAGTTTGCCGCGTTGCGCAAGGCGCGTGATGCGGCGGCCGAGCGCCACGAAGCGACCGTTAAGGTGCGGGCGGAACTGCGTGTCGCCCTGGATCTCGCCCGCGATCGCATGAAGGGGCTGCCTCTGCTGGCGCGGCTGCGCGGGCTAAGATCCGAACTTGCCGCTTTCGGCGATCTACCGGAACCGCCAGTGGGCTGGCACACCATGCTGCCGCGGCTGCAGCGCGAGGAAGCCGACATTGGGGCCCGGCTGGAGCAGCTGGAAATGGATATGGACCGGCGAGCAGCCGAGATTGCCGCCATCGAGCGGGACGGAGCCGTGCTTGCTCTTGCTGCGGACATCGTTGACTTGGAGCGCTCCGGGTTGGAAGCGCGCCACATATCGGCTGCGAGCGACATGTCCAATCGCCTCGACGAGCGCGGCAAGATCGGTGCAGACATTGCTGTGTGTCTGGCGCGCCTGGATCGTGCCGATGTGGCGAACGCGGCAACACTCATTCTGCCTGCGGCCGTCACCGGGCGTATTCAGGATCTGGCGCAGAAATATCCCGCATTGAGCGAGCGGCTGGCTGCCGCGGTCAAGGAGCGACAGCTTGCAGCGGAGGCGCACTGCGAGGCGACAAGGGCCCGGTCGGCGCTGATGGGTGCGTGTAGTGCTACGGGCTCAGGCGATCCGGCGCCCCTTGTCGACGTCCTGCAAAGCCAGCGCCAGAACGATTGCCTGCTGCGGCAGCAGGCGGCGAACCGGCAGCTTGCCTCACTTGAGGACCAGCTTGCCGAAAAGCTGGAGGCGCTGGCGCCCGGCCAACTGGACGCGGACAGTGTGGCGGCTCTCGCCATCCCTGAAGAAGCTGATATCGCCGAGTGGACGGCGCGGCGAACGGCGTTGGCGGAACAGCTGAAGCGGCTTGATGACCGGATCGCCGACGAGACGGCACTGGTCGCGGCAGACGAAGCCCGGCTTGCGGAACTGACGCGAGCCGGAGGGTTTGCCGCCGACGATACGGCCTTGACGTTGCGGCAGGAACGCGATCACGCCTGGCAGATCCACGCGGCACAATTGGATGGCGAGACCGCGCGCGCATTCGCAAACGCCCTGCGCAAGGACGATGAGGTCATGGCGATGCGGATGGCGCGCGCCGAAGATCTCGCCCAGGCGAGGGGGCTTTCCCTCGCCATCGCTGAGCGCAATGCAAAGGTTTCAGCATTTCGTGAGCAGCACCAGACAGTGCTTGCAGAGGTCGCTGAGCTGAGGCGGGAGATTTCAGCAGCAGCCCGCTCCTGTGGCCTGCCCGAAGAGACAAAGCTTAATCAGCTGGTTGCCTGGCTTGGCCGCCGGGTGGCGGTGTTGGACGTGCGCAATCAGCTTCGCACGGTGCGTCAGGAGTTGCGTGTTGCAATAGCCGACGAGGAAAGGGCGCTTGAACGGCTGGCGAGGGTGCTCGCGGAACTCGGCGTGACAAAAGGCATGGCCGCGCGTCTGGACGATGCACTTGCTTTGACCGAGCGCACGATCACGGCTCTGCAGGCGACCCATCGCGCCAATGCCGCCGCCGCGGAGGGGGTGGAGCGGGCGCAGGCGGCCTTGAGCGCGCGCGATGCGGCCTGGTCTTCGGCGGATACCGAAATGGCAGCCTGGATCGCGCGGTGGGATGAGACGATCGGCGTGACCTGGCTTGCCAAGGACGGAACGACCTCGTCCGTCCAGGAGACCGTGGCCGTTCTTGCCGTCCTTCAAGATCTCGACAAGCTCATCCAGCGCAAGGCGGACCTGGACCATCGCATCGACGGCATGCGCAAGGATCAGCTTGCATTCGCGACGGCCGTCTCCACTCTCGCCGAAAGGCTTTCATTGCCGGCGCCTGCTGAGCCGTTGCTTGCTTTTCAGGTGATCCGCCGGCGATTTGCCGATGCCGAACAGCAGGAAGTGCTGCTCCGGCGGATCTCGGATGAGAATGACGTGCGTATGTCCGAACACCGCGATCTGATCGAATTGCGGCGGCGCCACGACGTTCAGAAGCAAAGCATGCTCGATCTTTATCGTGGCGGAACGCTTGTTGACGTCGGGGAACATCTGGAGACCGCCAAGGCGCGCGGTCGTCTGCGGGAGCGGATTGCCGAAGCCGAATCCGATTTGGCGGCGGGCCTCGGTGTCGGACTTGTCGAAGAAGCGGAGATGATTCTGAGCGCGGTCGACGAGGCTGGCCTGCGGCTGGAAGCGGCTGAACTGCAAATGCGGTGGGAACAGTGTGATCGAGACGCCAGCGAACTGCATGCGGAGCGGCGTGAGGCGGACAAGGCGCTCGCGGCGATCGGCGGTGGCGATGCGGCCGCCCATATCGAGGAACGCCGCCGCACCCTGTTCGCCGAAATCGAGGAGCGGGCGATCGCCTATCTGCGGCTCAAGACCGGCATCCTTGCCAGCGAAACCGCCCTCAGGCTCTACCGCGAACGGCATCGCAGCGCGATGATGCGGCGGGCCTCGGCAGCCTTCAGCGCCATCAGCGGCGGCGACTATGTCGGGCTCGCGACCCAAGCGGAAAACGGCAAGGAATTCCTGATCGCCAATGGGGCCGGCGGCGGCTCGAAACTGGCCGATGACCTTTCCAAGGGCACCCGCTTTCAGCTCTATCTGGCGCTGCGCATCGCCGGCTATCACGAGGTAGCTGCAACGCGCGAATCGTTGCCCTTCATTGCCGACGACATCATGGAAACCTTCGACGATGGCCGGGCCGAGCACGCTTTTGCATTGATGGCGGACATGGCACGGGTGGGACAGGTGATCTACCTCACCCACCATCAGCATCTGTGCGATATTGCCCGCGCGGCCTGCCCAAGTGTGACTATCCATACACTTTGAACGCGTCTGACGTTTTTCCCGTTTCATTCGGGGGCGGCGATATGCAAGGTACTTCTTTGTCACGCCCGCGTCTTCCGAAGGGGAGACCGGCGTGATGATGTGTCGAACGAGGAGCCATTTGCCATGGAAATCAAACCTTGCGGTTCCCGGCCGTCGGTCAAGCCGTCACTGGACTATTTTACCGGCAGCGTGCGGCTGGATCCGATCATGGACGCGCCGGAACCGGCCCGTATGCGCAGCGCATCCGTCACCTTCGAACCGGGTGCACGCACGGCCTGGCACACCCACCCGCTCGGCCAAACCTTGATCGTCACGGCCGGGAGCGGACTGGCGCAGGTCTGGGGCGAACCGATCCGCGAGATCAGGGCAGGGGACGTCGTCTGGTTTCCACCGGGTGAAAAACACTGGCACGGCGCGGTAGCGACGACGGCGATGACCCATATCGCCATCCAGGAGGCGCTTGACGGAAAAGCGGTGGACTGGATGGAGCCCGTGACGGATAGCCAGTATCAGGGAAAATGAGCTTTCGGCATCGCGGCTGCTTGGCGCAACCTGAGCGGCAGGCGTTTTGCTAGAGGTTTGAGTGCATGCGGAGCCGGCTGCCCTTGCGGCGCTTGTCGGTTGCAATGCGAGGTCGACCAGCGTTACTTGAGGGTCAGGACCTTGCCGGCCGCAATCGCTCGGGCAGAGGCGGCCGGGCAGAGGGATTTTGCGATGTATAATTTTCATGTCGGACAGAAGGTCGTCTGCATCAACGACACGTTCAAGCATGTCTCGATCGATCAGGGCATTCGCAAGGGGCAGATCTATACAATCCGCTGGGTTGGCCCCTACACGCACTATGTCGATGGCGAATTCATCGGCGTCAAGCTGGCGGAGATCCACCGCGGCAACGACGACGGTCCCGAAGGCTACGGTGCGGCCGACATGCCCTATCGCGCAGCGCGGTTCCGGCCGCTGCTTAAGGACCGGCTGTCAGCGTTGAAGAACCTGCTTGCGCCTACGCCGAAAGGGGAAAACCCGTATGTGCCCGAGGCACCGGAAGAACCGAAGCGCAAGACGCCGGTACGAAAGAAGGAAACCGTCTGACGAGCTTCTCGCGTCTTCCTGAAGTCAGATGCGAATCGCCGAACACATTATTCTCTGGAAATCATGTCGTCCTGCGCCCGTGGGGCCGCTCGAACAGATGTTCTCCCGTTCACAGGCCGTCAAAAACGCTGTCCCTGCGCACGAGCCTCAACGACCGGTCAGGCTGGATAACATAGGTTTCTTCGGCGGGCTGACCGTACTCGTCGTTCAGCCGGTGGCGCACCACACTGCCGACCGGCGCCTTGGCCAGTTTGGTTGCCGGCTGGCCATTATAGGTGATGCTGCCGGGAATTGGCGCAAGTTCCGGCATGGCCGTGCAGGCGGCGAGCCCCGCCGCAAGCGCTGCAGTCAAAATCGCACTTCTCATCTCATCCCCTCTTACTTCGTGACAACCATGACGCGCCGATGAACGGAACGTGATCGCCTCCATCTTTCATCCGCCAACACATGGTGGTGTCGCTATCCATTGGCAAGAGCGATGAGCAGTGCTCACAGGAAACCTTTTGCGAACACGTGTGAGGCCACGATGATAGTCATGGATTTGCTTAAGGAATAAATGGTGGGCGATGAGAGACTCGAACTCCCGACATCCTCGGTGTAAACGAGGCGCTCTACCAACTGAGCTAATCGCCCTTCGCGAAGCAGGACCAGTGTCCGCCGCGTCGGTGGCCGTGATCTATGCGTATCGGCGAAAAACCGCAAGAGTGTTTGCAAAGATTTTTTGATTTTTTTGCGGGCCAACTCGAACAAGCTCGGCAACAAGGTAATGAACGCGTTGTGGAAAACGGTTGGGACTTCGATGCGGCGAAAGGCGACGCACGGTCGATGAACGTGTCGGGGGAGGAGTGGCTGCCCGGTCTCCGGCGCATTTTCCATTGCGCTTTTCCGCCCCTGTGGAAACAATTCGCGGGCTGTCATCGTTTTGTCTCCAAACCTGCTTGACACTAAAAGACGAACCCCGTAGTTAGCCGCTCATCGAAGCGGCCAGTCCGGTTCGAGCGGATGCGAAAGCATTCGGATTGCTTGAAATGAAGTGCGGGTGTAGCTCAGTCGGTTAGAGTGCCGGCCTGTCACGCCGGAGGTCGCGGGTTCGAGCCCCGTCACTCGCGCCATTTCAAGGAAAGCGCTTTTGCGCCAATCCGGGTTTTCCATTCCAGTGCGCGGGTGTAGCTCAGTCGGTTAGAGTGCCGGCCTGTCACGCCGGAGGTCGCGGGTTCGAGCCCCGTCACTCGCGCCATTT
>UCOA01000129.1 GCA_900474095.1 Hyphomicrobiales bacterium
AGGAAGCCGATCCATCCTCGGATCGCCTGGCTGTCGGCTCCGGCTATGCGGACAATAGCGACTTTGACGAAGAGGGCAGCGGTTCCGGCAAGCGTCGGTTGATCCTGCTTGCTGCGGCCGTTACCGGTCTGGCGATCTTCGGTGGTGTCGGCGTCTACGCGTTCATGGGCGGCAACGGTTCCGTGCTGTCCGGGGGAGAGCCGAAAATCATTCTGGCGGACAAGTCGCCGGTGAAGATCGTGCCGGTTGAAAAGGGCGGCAAGACCGTCCCTAACCAGGACAAGGCCGTCTATGACCGTGTTGCCGGTGCGCAGGACAGTACGCCGGAGCAGGGCACGCTGGTTTCCTCGACCGAGGAGCCAGTCGATGTGGTTCAGCGGACGCTGACGCCGGAGAACCTGCCGCTCGAGGGTGCCGGCGACGAGCTCCCGGGCGTCGCGCCGGTCGATGAGGACGGCACCGAACGCTTGCTGCCAGATGGCCAAACAGCCGAGAATGCCGCGGCCGAAGAGGACAGCTCGCCTGCCGTATCGCCGCGCAAGGTTCGCACGATGATCGTCAAGCCGGATGGCACGCTGGTCGCGCGTGAAGATCCGGTTGCCCAGCCTGAAACAAAGGTTGCTGCGAACGAGACGCCTGCAAACCAAGGCGACCCTCAGATCAAGACGGTCAAGACGACCGCAGTAACCCCACAGGTGGAGACGGGTTCAACGCCCAGGTCCCTGCCAGCTGCCGACCAGGCTGCCGCCGATCAAGCGGCCGCACCGGAGCAGAAGAGCGCGCTTGCTGAAGCCGCCGACACCACCGTTGAAGAAACGGCGCCGGTTCGCTCCGTCAAGACCACGGCGGTTGCCGATGCCAATCCTATTCCGCAGACGCGTCCGGTCGAAGAGCAGGCGAAGGTCGAGGAGAAGACGAAGGTCGTCGACACCTTCAAGACCGAGCCGACCCAGCAGGCGCAGCCGGCAGCCGAAGCCAAACCGGTTGAAACGGCCTCCGTCGCGCCCGGCACCTATGTGATCCAGATCGCGTCGCTGCCATCGGAAGCCGAAGCGCAGAGGTCCTACAAAACGCTTTCCGGCAAGTTCGGCAGTGTCATCGGTGGCAAGGGCGTCGATATCAAAAAGGCCGAGATAGCCGGCAAGGGGACCTATTTCCGGGTGCGCATTCCCGCCGGGTCCAAGCAAGAGGCGAATGCGCTCTGCGCAAGCTACAAGAGCGCTGGCGGCAGCTGCCTTGTGACGAAATAATCCGGCCAAACAACGAAGTCACAAAAAGGCGCGGCGCAACGGCCGCGCCTTTTTTGTCTTCAAGCGGAGTCGTTTGCTGTGAATGACGGGATTTAAAGGAAAGATCGACTTTCGCCTTTGCTGCGGCAGCCTCTATCATCGCCCCATGACCGAATCAAAAGCATTCATTTCGGGCTGCAAGGGCCTGACGATCACGCCTGAGGAAAAAGCCTTCTTTGCCAGAGAGCGGCCGTGGGGCTTCATCCTTTTTGGGCGCAATATCGGCGAGCCCGAGCAGATTTCCGACCTGACTGCGTCGTTGCGCGACAGCATCGGCAATCCCGACGCACCGGTGCTGATCGACCAGGAGGGTGGGCGCGTCCAGCGCATTCGTCCTCCGATCGTACCGCAATATCCGAATGGTGCCGCGATCGGTGAGATCTATCGCCGCGATCGCCAGCAGGGCCTTCGTGCCGCGTGGCTGATGTCGCGGCTGCATGCGTTCGACCTGATGCGCTTCGGCATCACGGTCGATTGCCTGCCGGTGCTGGATGTACCGGTGGAAGGCAGCAACGACGTGATCGGCAACCGTGCCTATGGCTATGATCCACAGGCTGTTGCCGAAATCGGAGCTGCGGCTGCAGCCGGCCTCAAGGCAGGCGGCATGCTGCCGGTTATGAAGCATATGCCGGGTCATGGACGGGCCTTCGTCGATTCCCACGACAAGCTGCCGGTCGTCGACACGGCGTTTGACGACCTCGCCAAGAGCGATTTCGTGCCTTTCGCCGCTATGAAGAACGAGTTGATGGCGATGTCGGCACATATTGTTTTCACGGCAATCGATCTGCACGAACCTGCGACGACATCTGCCAAGGTGGTGCGCGATGTCATTCGCGGTCATATTGGTTTCGACGGCCTGCTGATGTCCGACGATGTCTCGATGAATGCGCTGGCAGGTGATATAGAGACGCGTGCGCGCGGTATCGTTGCTGCCGGGCTTGACCTGGTGTTGCATTGCCACGGCATAATGGATGAAATGGTTCAGGTGGCGCGTGTCGTACCGGTAATCTCCGGTGAGACGCTCAGGCGCGTGAAGGCGGTGGAAGGCGGGTTCGCAAAGCCGGACGCATCGGATGAAACCGCATTGCGTGACGAGTTCAACGGCATGCTGGCCATCGCGTAGGGAAACGACGGTAACAAGAGGCAGGACAATCGTGAGCAACGCCGGCGACATGCAGAGGAAACCGGCGGCCAAGGCCCCCATGGACCCGCTGTGGCAGGACGACGCATCCGATCGCGGGCTGCACGAGGAAGAGCTCGTCGTCGATATCGCCGGCTTCGAGGGCCCGCTCGATCTTCTGCTGCATTTGGCGCGCAACCAGCGCGTCGATCTATCCCGCATCTCGGTGCTGGCACTCGCCGAGCAATATATCGCTTTCATCGAGCGCGCCCGCAGCATTCGGCTTGAACTCGCCGCCGACTATCTCGTCATGGCGGCCTGGCTTGCCTTCCTCAAGTCGCGCCTGCTCATTCCGCAGCAGACGAAGGACGAGGGGCCATCGGGCGAGGAGATGGCCACGGCCCTGGCGTTCCGGCTGAAGCGTCTCGAAGCGATGCGCGAGGCGGCGACCCGCCTGATCAACCGAAACCGGCTTGGGCGCGACGTGTTCGCACGCGGTGCGCCGGAACATATTCCCGTCGAAAAGAAATCCGCCTTCGAGGCAACGCTCTACGATCTGCTGAGTGCCTACGCGTCGCTGCGCCAGCGCGAGGCGGTGATGCAGGTCACGATCGAGAAGCGGCAGGTCTGGTCGCTCGCTGATGCCCGTCTGGTCCTTGCCCGGCTGATCGGCGATATGGTCGACTGGACGGCACTCGACCACTTTCTGCTGCGCTACATGACGAGCCCGAAGGAGAGGGCGACGGCTATTGCGAGTTCCTTTGCCGCATCGCTTGAAATGGTGAGGGAAGGCCGGCTTGAAATTCGTCAGGATGGAGCGTTCTCGCCGATTTACCTGCGCCAGGGCCCGAACAAGCTGACGGCCGAGGCGCTGGCCGACATGGAGGCGGGGCGTGATTGAACCGCAAAGGCAGCTGCCGGGCGTGATTGAAGAGCAGGGCGAAACGACCGGCACGGAAATCCTGCTTGATCCGCGGATCGAGCTGGAAGCGGAACGTATCGCCGAAGCGCTTGTCTTTGCGTCCGCCCAGCCCGTATCGGAAAGCTACATCGCGCAGCGCCTGCCGCGGGGCGCAAATGTTCCGCGCATCATGATGCGGTTGAAGTCCATCTATGCTGAGCGTGGCGTCAATCTTGTACAGGTGGCCGAACACTGGGCGTTCCGCACGGCAGCCGACCTGTCTTTCGTCGTTCAGACAGATGAAAACGAGGTACGAAAACTGTCGCGGGCGGCGCTCGAAGTGCTGGCGATCATCGCCTACCACCAACCGGTGACCCGGGCAGAGATCGAGGATATCCGCGGTGTGCAGACGTCGAAGGGGACGCTGGACGTGCTGATGGAAGCGGGCTGGATCCGGTTCCGTGGCCGCCGCCGCACCCCTGGCCGCCCCGTGACCTTCGGCACGACCCGGGATTTTCTCGACCATTTCGGCCTCGAGGAACTGCGCGACCTGCCCGGTCTCGAAGAATTGAAGGGCGCGGGCCTTCTCTCCGGCCGCATCCCCTCGGGCTTCCAGATTCCGGTTCCGCTTGGCGATGATGGACTTGGTGAGGACGAGGATCCCATCACGCAGCTTGATCTCGAAGAGCTTGGCCTTTTGGCGCCGAGCGGCGGGGACGGGGAATAAAAGCGGCGTCTTAAAAACCGTTTTCACCTTGCCCGTCAGCCTTCCGCCCGTGTGCCCAATGGTCGCGTCTGGCCCTCGGGTTCCACCGGCGGCTGCGCTCGATTGATCTGATAATCTGACGGACGGGCGTATCTCCGCCGAACTCTTGGTGTAAGCATTGCGTGGCGTGCCGCTTTCCGTTAACGAGCGAGATACATCGCAGTTTGAAAAAGATGGTCGAGCATCTTAAATCGGGGTTACAGGTTTCAAGGGAGTAAGGACATGGGTTCCTTTAGTATCTGGCATTGGCTTATCGTTCTGGTCGTTGTTCTGCTGTTGTTCGGTCGCGGAAAGATCCCGGAACTGATGGGCGACGTTGCCAAGGGCATCAAGAACTTCAAGAAGGGCATGACCGAGGATGAAACGGCCGCCGCCGACAAGGGCGTCGATGCCAAGACCGTTGAACACAAATCCGACGAAGTCCGCTGATCATGCATTTCGGTTCGGGGCCTGACCGTGAGGGCAGGCCTTGCCGCCTTTCGGTGTTGTGGAGTCGTTGAGAATGCTTGATGTCGGCTGGACCGAGCTCGTCGTTATCGCCATCGTTCTGATCATCGTGGTGGGGCCGAAGGACCTGCCGCCGATGCTGCGCACGTTCGGTAAGATGATGACGAAGATGCGCGGCATGGCGAGTGATTTCCGCCAGCAGTTCGATGAAGCGCTGAAGGAGGCCGACCTCGACGATGTTCGCAGGACACTGAGCGACGCGCAGAAACTCAATCCGGCGCATAGCCTGCGCGAGGCGATGAACCCGCTTCGCCAGATGGGCAACGACATCAAGGCCGACCTGCAGAAGGCGGCGTCCGTCGAGACGAAACCGGTGGAATCTGCGGTGCCCGCGCCCGTTAAAATGCCAGCAGAAGTGACCGTTCCCGAGGAGCAGCCGAAAGCCAACCCCGTTGCCACTGCTGGACTCGCCTCGCCGGCCAAGCAGCCGGATCGCGCGGAGGCCATCGCTGCTCTCGTTGAAGAACCGAAGGCAAAGCGTGTTTCCAAGCCAAAGGCGGCTGCGGTCGGAGCCGCTGTCGCGACTCCCGCAAAGTCGACTGCGAAGAAGGTCAAGGCCGAAGCTGCGACAGTCGTGCAGCCGGAATCTGCCAAGGCTGCGCCGAAGAAGCGCAAGAAAAAAGGTGACGCATGAGCGGCGATATCGAAGACAAGCCCCAGCCGCTGATGGAGCATCTAATCGAGTTGCGTTCGCGACTGATCTGGGCTGTCGGTGCTTTTTTTGCGGCTTTCCTCGTATGCTTCTATTTCGCCAAGGCCCTGTTCGACGTCCTCGTCCTGCCGTTCAAATGGGCGGTTCAATGGGCAGGGCTCGATCATCGTGCCGTCGAATTGATCTATACGGCGCCGCAGGAGTTCTTCTTCACGCAGATCAAGGTCGCTATGTTCAGTGCCCTCGTGATCGCCTTCCCGGTCATCGCCTCCCAGGTCTACAGGTTCGTGGCACCAGGCCTCTACAAGAACGAGCGCGCAGCGTTCCTGCCGTTCCTGATCGCGTCGCCGCTCCTCTTCCTGCTGGGCGCCGCGCTCGTCTATTTCTTCTTCACGCCGATGGTGATGTGGTTCTTCCTGGCGATGGAACAGCCCGGCGGCGAGGGGGAAGTATCGATCCAACTGCTGCCCAAGGTTTCTGAATATTTGAGCCTGATCATGTCGCTGATCTTTGCCTTCGGCCTTGTGTTCCAGCTGCCGGTGGTCACAACGCTTTTGGCGCGCGTCGGTTTCGTCACTTCGCAGGGCCTGAAAGAAAAGCGCAAATACGCAATCGTCATAGCCTTCATTGCGGCCGCAATTCTGACCCCGCCAGACCCGGTTTCCCAGATCGGCCTTGCTCTTCCGGCCATCCTTCTCTACGAGATTTCGATCTATACGGCCCGACTCGTCGAGCGGCAACGGACACGCGAAGCGCAAGCGCGCGAGGATGCCGAGGCGAAGGAAAACGCCGGCTGACACGTGCTTCGTGTCAGCCCACGGTGTTCGGGTCCCGCTTTCGACACGACCGATCAGGACCCGAACGAACATGCTTGATATCAAATGGATTAGGGACAATGCCGAAGCCCTGGACACGGCGCTTGAAAAGCGCGGTGCCGAGCCCCTGTCGGCCGCGCTGATCTCGCTCGATGAAAAGCGCCGCTCCCTCGTTCAGTCGCTGCAGGACATGCAGTCGCGCCGCAACGCCGCCTCCAAGGAAATCGGCGCGGCAATGGCCCAGAAGAACAGCGAACTTGCCGAAAAGCTGAAAGCCGAAGTGGCCGAACTGAAGACCACCATGCCGGCTCTCGAAGAAGAGAACCGTCAGACGGATGCCGAGCTTGCCGACGCCCTGTCGCGCATTCCCAATATTCCGCTCGACGACGTGCCCGTCGGCAGCGACGAGAATGGTAACGTCGTCAAGCACAGCCATGGCCAGAAACCCGGCTGGAACCACAAGCCGAAGGAGCATTTCGAAATCGGCGAAGCGCTCGGCTGGCTCGATTTTGAAGGTGCGGCCAAGATTGCCGGTTCGCGCTTCACCATCGTCAAGGGCCAACTGGCGCGGCTTGAGCGGGCGCTCGGTCAGTTCATGCTGGACCTGCATACGAGCGAGCATGGTTATCTGGAAGTCCAGCCGCCGCTGATGACGCGTGACGACGCGATGTATGGTACAGGGCAGCTTCCGAAATTCACCGAGGACCTGTTCAAGACGACCGACGGCCGCTGGCTGATCCCGACGGCCGAGGTGCCGCTGACCAACATGGTGCGCGAGCAAATCCTCGAAAGCGATGCATTGCCATTGCGCTTCACGGCGCTGACGCCCTGTTTTCGCTCGGAAGCCGGTTCGGCTGGTCGCGATACGCGCGGCATGTTGCGCCAGCATCAGTTCAACAAGGTGGAGCTCGTGTCGATTACCGATGCGGACAGCTCGATCGGCGAACACGAACGCATGACCGCCTGCGCCGAAGAGGTGCTGAAGCGTCTTGGGTTGCACTACCGCGTCATGACGCTCTGCACCGGTGACATGGGCTTTGGTGCGCGCAAGACCTACGACCTTGAAGTCTGGCTGCCCGGGCAGGATACCTACCGCGAAATCTCGTCCTGCTCGGTCTGTGGCGATTTCCAGGGCCGGCGCATGAATGCGCGCTACCGGACGAAGGACGACAAGGCGTTGAAATTCGTCCACACGCTGAACGGCTCAGGCACGGCCGTCGGCCGCGCACTTATCGCCGTCATCGAAAACTATCTGAATGAAGACGGATCGGTAACCATCCCGAACGTATTGTTGCCCTATATGGGCGGCCTGACCAAGATCGAAAAGGCCGGTTGAGCCGAGTCCTGCGGCAGAGGTTGAGATGCGAATTCTGCTGACAAACGACGATGGCATTCACGCCGAAGGCCTTGCTGTTCTCGAACGGATTGCCCGGACGATTTCGGACGATGTCTGGATCGTTGCGCCGGAAACCGATCAGAGCGGACTTGCCCATTCGCTGACGCTGTCGGAGCCCCTGCGTCTGCGGCAGGTATCCGAAAAGCACTTTGCCCTGCGCGGCACGCCGACCGATTGCGTAATCATGGCGGTACGCAGGGTGCTGGACTTCAAGCCGGACCTCGTCCTCTCGGGCGTCAATGTCGGCGCCAATATGGCCGATGACGTCACCTATTCCGGTACGATTGCCGGCGCCATCGAAGGCACGCTGCAAGGCATTCGTTCCTTTGCGCTCAGCCAAGCCTATAGTCATGCAGAGGGCGGTGCGGTTCCCTGGGATGTGGTCGAGACGCATGCGCCTGATCTTCTGCGCAAGCTGATGCGGCTCGACCTG
>UCOA01000169.1 GCA_900474095.1 Hyphomicrobiales bacterium
GCATATTCGGGTCCTTGCCTGACATGTTCTCTCCTTCGCGGTGTCGAGCCGGCTTATGATGCACGTATGGATTTTGCACCAGGTTGCAGCCCCTGGATATCGCCCCATTGGTGCATCGGACCTAACACAAAGGGAGTATTTGGATGATAGCGAGATCATGATTGGTCGGCGGATGGCAGATATGGACCGATGCCAAAAGAACGATTGAGCAGACTTCGAGAGGGCCTTTAGAAAAATCTGACGATGGCCAATGCGCGGAGGCGACAACATTTCGCCATTCCGTGTCTCCAAATCGTCTCCTGGCGAACAGGATCGCGGCTTCACGCAGATCTTGCGCGGGCCGATGAAGTGCGCGGAAACATCCAGGACTTCACTCTCGCGTGCGAGAACGGAAGTGCGACCCGGCGCAAGCGGCTACGATATGCGACGCTTCTGACAAGCTTGAAAAGCCAAAATCCCGATTCGCTGTGCCAAAATTCCGGAAAGGCGCGTCCGGCTGCAGTCGGGCAGCGGGAAAATGGCGGAGAAGAAGGGATTCGAACCCTCGATACCCTTCCGGGTATACTCCCTTAGCAGGGGAGCGCCTTCGACCACTCGGCCACCTCTCCGTTAGCGCCTGACTAGAGTCAGGAGCCCTTCATTGCAAGGGATTTTTGCGGTTACCCGCTACAAAGTTGAATTTTCCATCCTACGTGACGGCGTGCCTGCAGTGTCCGACAAGGGCTGATCGAGCCTCTATACCGGCGGATTTGCTTTTCTGCCGCGCCGCTGTGAGGCAATGATGCAATAGCCTTCCCTAATGCCCGATTGCCGGCTGCAGGCGTTTTGCGGTAGTCCTGTGCTTTTGAAATCCGTCCTCGCCCGCCGCCGCGGGCGGCGCAGAACAGCCTTGGGAGCATAGAGTGAATAGCAAACCGGGAACTCAAGTGACGATCGAGAAGCTCCACAACGGGCGGTGGGCCTTCGTCATCAAGCGCGGCACCGTCGTCTATCCTGCCAGCGGCCAGTTTACCAGCCAGCTGCAGGCGCATGCCGCCGGCCAGATGGCGCTCAAAGCCTTGGCAAACAAGCGTTAGCAGCCTTCGCCAGATTGCGCAAAGGCTGGGTCTGCTGCCACAGACCCAGCCTTTGTTTTCAACCGTTGGATATCTCTCAGCTCTTTTTTGCCAGCCGATCCATCGCGTTCTGGGTGGCTGCGCCAAAATCACCGTCAAGCGGTCCGCTGTAATAACCGCGCTCCCTGAGCAGGGCCTGAATTTCCTTGCGGAAGGCCGGCGTGAAATTATTCGGCGACGTCTTCATCTCCTGCAGTTTCGCCGGGTCGCCGCCCTCGACGCTGGCTGCTGCCCAACGGGCCGCTTCCTTCGCGTCTGCCCTCGTGCCGAGGCCGAAATCATAGAGGCGGCTCAGATTGCCCATGGCATAGGCGCTGCCGGCATTCGCTGCCATTTCATACCAATTGCGGGCCTGCACGTAGTCCTGCGACACGCCGTTACCGACGTCGTAGAACCAACCGAGCAGCGCCATCGAATAGGAATCGCCGACATTGGCAGCCTTTTCATACCATTTCTTGGCTTCCGCATAGTCCTGCGTCGTGCCGAGGCCGTTCTGATAGGCCCAACCGAGCGAGGACATGGCATTGGCATCACCCCCTTCGGCCGCCTTCTGGTACCATGAAAGCGACTGGTCGAAGTCTTTCGCGACGCCATTTCCTTCACGGTAGAACCAGCCGATCGTCGCCATGGCATTGGCATAACCCTGATCGGCCGAGAGCTGATACCATTTCAGCGCCTCGGCAAAATCCTGCGGCACGCCACCGTAACCTTCGCGATACAGCCAGCCGAGCGATGCCTGGGCATAGGAATTGCCGGCGTTGGCCGCCTGCTCGAACATCTGCCTGCCCTTCTCGATATCGACGGGACCATCGGTGCCGTAGATCGAGAACCAGGCGAGGTTGGTCAGCCCGTACATATTGCCGCCATCTGCCGCCTTCTGGTAGTTGCGCCGCGCCTCGACATAGTTGCGGCCGGCGTCATGCGCTCGCCCGAGCATGTTGACGAGCGTCATGTCGTCGGGGTTTTCGTTGACGGCCTGGGCGCAGGCAGTGAGCGCGCGGGCCGAATCGATCTTCAGGAAATTGACGCCGAGGAAACCCGGCATGGATTGCGGCTCCCCC
>UCOA01000074.1:0-2500 GCA_900474095.1 Hyphomicrobiales bacterium
ATTTGCAAGTTTCAGTGGTTGCGGGGGCAGGATTTGAACCTGCGGCCTTCAGGTTATGAGCCTGACGAGCTACCGGGCTGCTCCACCCCGCGTTATCTCTGCATTCGGCTTTAGCCGAATGTCGCGTCCGTGCATTTGGCCGAACCAAATGCCGTTTATTTTATCCGGCTTTATCTTACCGAAGCAAAAAGGCCGCTTGAGGGCGGCCCGGTTGTTCGGCTGAGCCGGCGATTGAAGAGAAGGGAGTTTTTGTTGATCATGATTTGGTATTTCTTGCCTTTAATAGACCTGGCAGCGACCTACTCTCCCGCGTCTTGAGACGGAGTACCATCGGCGCTGGGGCGTTTCACGGCCGTGTTCGGAATGGGAACGGGTGCAGCCACCCCGCAATAACCACCAGGTCAACTAAGGGCAAGAATTGCGCTGGCGACAGCGCAAAACCAAATGAGAAGCTGGTTGAAGTTTTCACTTCATTTGTTTTGAACACGTTTTTTACAATGATATTTGCTTTGGGCTTTGATCGAAGCCGTAAGGCTTCGCAAGCGCAGAGCGCGTCGCCAGTCGTCTGGCGCGCCGTCCGCAGCGCAGCCGCCTTGCGGCGACAGCGTGAGGACAAAACAAGATTGCTGATGCTCATCTTTGATGAGCAGTAGCAATGAGAACAATCAAGCCAATCGAACGATTAGTACCGGTAAGCTTCACACATTGCTGCGCTTCCACACCCGGCCTATCAACGTGGTAGTCTTCCACGGTTCTCAAGGGAATACTCGTTTTCAGGTTGGTTTCCCGCTTAGATGCCTTCAGCGGTTATCCATTCCATATATAGCTACCCTGCTATGCGGCTGGCGCCACAACAGGTCCACCAGAGATATGTCCATCCCGGTCCTCTCGTACTAGGGACAGATCCTGTCAATATTCCTACACCCACGGCAGATAGGGACCGAACTGTCTCACGACGTTCTGAACCCAGCTCACGTACCGCTTTAATTGGCGAACAGCCAAACCCTTGGGACCTGCTCCAGCCCCAGGATGCGATGAGCCGACATCGAGGTGCCAAACAACCCCGTCGATATGGACTCTTGGGGGTCATCAGCCTGTTATCCCCGGCGTACCTTTTATCCGTTGAGCGATGGCCCTTCCACACGGGACCACCGGATCACTATGACCGACTTTCGTCTCTGCTCGACTTGTCAGTCTCGCAGTCAGGCGGGCTTATGCCATTGCACTCGACGACCGATTTCCGACCGGTCTGAGCCCACCATCGCGCGCCTCCGTTACTCTTTCGGAGGCGACCGCCCCAGTCAAACTACCCACCATACACTGTCCCGGATCCGGATAACGGACCGCGGTTAGACATCCATGACGATAAGGGTGGTATTTCAAGGATGGCTCCACGAGAACTGGCGTCCCCGCTTCAAAGCCTACCACCTATCCTACACATGCCGACACGAATGCCAGTGTAAAGCTATAGTAAAGGTGCACGGGGTCTTTCCGTCTGACCGCAGGAACCCCGCATCTTCACGGGGAATTCAATTTCACTGAGTCTATGCTGGAGACAGCGGGGAAGTCGTTACGCCATTCGTGCAGGTCGGAACTTACCCGACAAGGAATTTCGCTACCTTAGGACCGTTATAGTTACGGCCGCCGTTTACTGGGGCTTCGATTCAAAGCTTGCACCTCTCCTCTTAACCTTCCAGCACCGGGCAGGCGTCAGACCCTATACGTCGTTTTGCAACTTCGCAGAGCCCTGTGTTTTTGATAAACAGTCGCTACCCCCTGGTCTGTGCCACCCCAACACACTTGCGTGCAGTGGGGTCACGCTTCTTCCGAAGTTACGCGTGCAATTTGCCGAGTTCCTTCAGCATAGTTCTCTCAAGCGCCTTGGTATACTCTACCTGACCACCTGTGTCGGTTTCGGGTACGGTCTATACGGTGGAGCTATTTCCTGGAACCGCTCCGCTGCCCAACCAATCCAATAAGGCTGAACAACTTGTGCAATCCGTCACTACCACCAGGCCCACGAATATTAACGTGGTTCCCATCGACTACGCATTTCTGCCTCATCTTAGGGGCCGGCTAACCCTGCTCAGATTAACTTTAAGCAGGAACCCTTGGTCTTTCGGCGAGGGAGTCTCTCACTCCCTTTATCGTTACTCATGTCAACATTCGCACTTCCGATACCTCCAGGAGCCCTCACGGGTCTCCCTTCACAGGCTTACGGAACGCTCCGCTACCACACGTATCACTACGTATCCTCAGCTTCGGTGCATGGCTTTAGCCCCGTTACATTTTCGGCGCAAAGACCCTTATTTAGACCAGTGAGCTGTTACGCTTTCTTTAAATGATGGCTGCTTCTAAGCCAACATCCTGGTTGTTTTGGGATCCTCACATCCTTTCCCACTTAGCCATGACTTGGGGACCTTAGCTGGAGGTCAGGGTTGTTGCCCTCTTCACGACGGACGTTAGCACCCGCCGTGTGTCTGCCGACTAGTACTCCTCG
>UCOA01000178.1 GCA_900474095.1 Hyphomicrobiales bacterium
CGGCGGGCCATGACGGCGAGGGCCACGATCGACAGGACATAGGGCGTCATCAGGAATATCTGATAGGGCACACCGTCAACTGCTGTTTGCAACCGAAGCTGGAAGGCATCGAAGAAGGCGAAGAGCAAAGCGCCGAACAGCGCGCGACCCGGTCGCCAGGAGGCAAAAACGACAAGCGCGATGCAGATCCAGCCTCGACCCTGCACCATGGTCGGAAAGAAGCTGTTGAACGCCGACAAAGTGAGGAATGCGCCGGCCATGCCCATCAGCGCGCTTCCAGCGATCACCGCGCCATAACGCACCTTCATCGGGTTAACGCCTTGTGCTTCGGCCGCATGCGGATTTTCGCCCGTCATGCGGATCGCCAGGCCCAGGGGCGTGCGAAAGATGATGTAGGCCATCACGAGCGCAATCAGGATCGCCAGATAGGTCGGTGCCGTTTGGGCAAAGAATGCCGGGCCGACGAAGGGCAGCGTCGACAGTCCGGGTACGGAAATCGGCTGGAACGGCACGATGGTCGGCGGCGTGCCTGCCGTCGGCACGATCAGGCGGAAGACATAGTAGCTGAAACTCGAGGCAAACAGCGTGACGCCCAGCCCCGCCACGTGCTGGGAGAGGCCCAGCGTCACCGTCAACGCCGAATGCAGCAGGCCGAAGACCCCGCCGGCAATCGCGGCGATCAACAGGCCGGTCCAGAGGTCTGCGCCGTGATACACCGAGAGCCAGCCGATCATCGCGCCGAAGGTCATGATCCCCTCGATGCCGAGATTGAGGACGCCGGCCCGCTCGCACAGCAATGCGCCCAGGGTTCCGAAAATCAGGGGTGTCGCGATGCGCAGCACGGCAGCCCACAGCCCGGCGGAAGCGATTATGTCGAACAGCACGGTCATCGGCGAATCCTGTACTGGGTGAAGAACAGGGCGATCAGCATCGTCAGTAAGGATAACGCCACGGTGACGTCGGCGATATAGTTGGGAATACCGAGGCCGCGGCTCATGCCATCAGCGCCGACAAACATGGTGGCGGTGAAAATGGCAGCGAGGATCACGCCGAGCGGATTGAGATTGGCGAGCATGGCGACGACGATGCCGGCATAGCCGAACCCCGGAGACAGGTCGGTGGTGACATAGCCTTTCACGCCCATAACCTCGATCGCGCCCGCAAGGCCCGCAAGTCCGCCCGAGAGGCAGGCGACTTTCACGAGCGTTTTGCCCAGTGGAACACCAGCGAAAACAGCGCCTGCCGGATTGAGCCCGGTGGCGCGCGATTGCAGGCCGAACACGGTGCGCGACTGAATAAAGTGGACGATGATCGCCAGCGCAATCGCGATTGCAAGGCCGATATGCAGGCGGGAGCGGGCAATCAGCTTTGGCAACATGGCATGATCGCTGACTGATTGCGACTGGGGCCAGCCGAAAGCGAGTGGATCCTTCAGCACCCCGTCGATCAGCATCGAAACGAAGAGCAGGGCGACGAAGTTCATGAGCAGGCTGGTCACGACCTCATCGACCGAGAAGCGCAGGCGCAGCCAGAGAGGTATGAGGATCAGGGCCATGCCGGCAACGGCACCGACCAGAAGCAGCAAGGGAACAAGAGCCGGAGCGGGGAGATTGCCGAGCAGTTTGGCGCTCGCTGCGGCAACCGCGATTGCCCCGATGTAAAACTGGCCCTCGGCGCCGATGTTCCAGAGCCTTGCCCGGAAAGCGACGGCGGCGGCAAGCCCCGTCAGCATCAGCGGGGTCGCACGCGTTAGCGTTTCGGTTGCAGAAAGTCTTGAACCGAAGGCCCCGAGCAGGATGCGCCAATAGGCATCCAGGACCGGCGCGCCGGCGATGGCGATCAAGATTCCGGAGAGCGCCAGCGCCGCAACGACAGCAAGCAGCGGTGTGAGCAAGAGGAGATGAAACGGACGTTGCTCGCGACGCTCAAAGCGCATGATCGGCCTCGCGTGGTTCATCCCATTCCCCGGCCATCATCAGTCCCAGGCTGCGGGCATCGGCATCGCCTGCCTCGACTGTTGGCGACAACCTGCCGCCGACGATCGCCTGAATGCGATCGGCAAGCGCGATGACTTCGTCCAGGTCTTCCGAGATCAGCAGCACGGCTGTGCCCTGCCGGCGGGCCTCCAGCAGCCGCCCATACACCGCTGCCACGGCACCTTCGTCGAGGCCGCGGGCCGGCTGGGCGGCGATCAGGATGCGCGGCCGCCGGTGCAGATTGCGGCCGAGGATAAGCTTTTGCATATTGCCGCCCGAAAGCAGCCGCGCGCGGCTTGCAGGGCTGCCGCCGCGGACGTCGAATTGGTCGACGATCTCCTTGGCAAAGGCCATGCCTGCCCTGCGGTTCACAAGTCCATGTTGTGAAAATGCCGGCGACGAAATGCGCTCCAGCACAGCGTTTTCCCAGATCGCCATTTCGCCGACCACGCCTTCCACGTTGCGGTCCTCCGGAATGCGGCCAATACCTGCGTCGACGATAGCGGCGACGCCGAGATTGCCGATCGGTTTTCCGAAAAGGAGGAGATTGCCGGATGTGCGCGAAAGCGTGCCGGAGAGAAGATGCGCCAGCGCCGCCTGGCCATTGCCCGAGATGCCGATAATCCCGAGTATCTCTCCTTCACGCAGCCGGAAGTTGATGGATTTCAACCGCTCGACGCCATCGATCTTCACCGTGACCTCGGCAGCCTCCAGCGCAAGTGCGCCGGGCGCCGACGGCTTGCGCACCGGCCGGGTCACGAGGCGGCCGACCATCAATTCGGCGAGCTCCGCCTTACTGGTTTCGGATGCCCTGCGTTCGGCAACCATCTTGCCGTTGCGTAAGACGACGATACGGTCGGCCGCGGTCATCACCTCATCGAGTTTGTGGGAGATGAAGATGAGTGACAGGCCCTGGCGGGCCATTTCCTTCAGCGTCGCGAACAGTCGTTCGGCCTCGATAGTGGTCAGAACCGCGGTTGGCTCGTCGAGGATCAGGATGCGGGCGTCGTTATAGAGCGCCTTGAGGATCTCGACGCGCTGCTGCTCGCCAACAGACAGGTCGCCAAGACGCGCGCCAGGATCGACCTTGAGGCCGAAGCGCTCAGCAATTGCCAGAAGCTTCTTGCGTGCTGCGGATGTTCCGGAGCGCCAGGAGGAAAGCCTTTCGGTGCCGGTCATGACATTTTCGAGAACGGTCAGATTGGGCGCCAGCGAGAAGTGCTGGTGCACCATGCCGACACCGGCACGGATCGCTGCTCGCGGCTTGCCCTGCGGCAACTCGGCACCGTCGACCAGAATTCGGCCGGCATCCGGCATGTAATGGCCGAAGAGGATGCTCATCAGGGTGGTCTTGCCGGCACCGTTTTCGCCAAGCAACGCCACGATTTCGCCCTTGGCGAGCGTCAGCGAGATGTCGTCATTGGCCAGGTTGGTGCCGAAGCGCTTGCTGACGCCTTCGATTTCGAGAACCGGACTTGTCATGCTGCAAGCCCTGCCACCGGAAAACGATGCTGCCAGCGATCCTCGGCCTCCAATCGTGCGGCGAGCGACAGTAGAAGCGGCTCGTGGCCCATCGGGGCCATGATCTGAACCGGCAGGGGCAATCCGTCGGCATCGGTTCCAAAGGGCAGGGTCAAGGCCGGAAATCCTGAAATATTCGCGAGAGAGGCAAGCGGAGCAAAGGCAGCCATCCGCTCAAGCTGCAGCTCTGTATCGTCATGATCGGCCGGAAACGATCCGATCGCAAGAGGCGGCTTGGCGAGCATCGGCATCAACAGGCAATCGACCCTGTCGAACGTATTCCATAGTGCGCGGCTGGTTTGCACGGCGCGATTGAGTGAAGCCCAGAGCGTGGGTCCCGTGAGCTTACGACCACGCTCAACGAATGCGTGGGTCAAGGGTTCGGCGATCGAGATATCGACGCCGAGCGTATCGATGAAGGACGCGAGATTGACTGCGATAATATCGCCCAGGGCGCGGCCGCTGGCATCCTGGCATTGCTCGAATGAGGCCCAGCCGAACGGGACAATCTGATGTCCATCCGCCTCCAGCGTGAGTGCTGCATCGTTTATCGCTTCGAGCCGTTTGCGATCCGTCGGGTATTTTGAGCCGGTATCTGCCAACAGCCCGATCCGCAACCGGCCCCCTGAGACCTCCACGGTCGCCGGATCGGGGAACGGCCCCCTTGCCTTGCCGCGGAGCGTTTCGAAAATCAGAGTTGTATCCCGCACCGAGCGACAGACGGCAAGTTCGGTGGCAATGCCACCCATATGATTGCCGAAGGAAGGGCCGGCGGGCATGGCGCCGCGGCTGGGCTTGAGGCCGACAAGACCGCAGCACGCCGCAGGCACGCGTATGGAGCCCCCGGCATCGGTTGCGTGGGCAATCGCTACGATTCCAGCTGCAACCGCCGCCGCGGCGCCACCCGAGGAACCGCCGGGAGTGCGGGTCGGATCGAGCGGGTTGCGGCAGGTTGGCCCGGCGGCCGGCTCGCTGACGAGCGACAGACCGAATTCCGGGCTCGTCGTCAGTCCGAACAGGCAGAAACCGGCATTGCGAAAACGGGCAGCGAGATCAGAATCCGGTTCGCTGCCTTCTTCTCTTTCGAAGAGACGGGACCCCGCCGTCACCGGAAATCCAGCAAACGGACCGCCAAGATCCTTCGCGAGCGTCGGCACGCCGCCAAACGGCCGGGCGGCGAAGCGGCCTGGCTCCAAGCGCCGTTCTTGATCCATAGTCTCCGCCGACGCATTGCCCTTCGCTTCATCGAGATGGGCAATAGTGCCAAGGGGTTTATGAACCTCTGCCGAGGCAAGCGAGGCCTGCATGGCTTCGGCAGAGGTCAGGCTGCTCTTCCTGATAGCCTCTGCCAGGTCGGTCGCGTCACCACGCATCAACCGAATTACGTCGGCTCATCCATCATCTTCGGAACCTCAAACGTACCTGCCTTGATCTCCGCCCGCTTGGCTTCCATCGCGGCCTCCGCGTCGGCAGGTGCAACGCCCTTCACGAAGACGATGTCGCTGCCACCTTCCTTCATCAGGCCAAAAGGCGTGTAGTTCTTGCCGACCGGCTTGCCGGCTGCCACGTCGGCGATTGCCGCATCGAGGATCGGGCGGAAGTACCACATGGCATTGGCGAACACGGTGTCCGGATAGCGCGGCGTATAGTCGATCAGCGATCCCACCGACTTGATGCCCCGTTCTTTGGCGGCGTCCGCTGTGCCAATGCGCTCACCGAACAGAATGTCAGCGCCGGCGTCGATTTGGGCAAGGCCGGCCTCGCGTGCCTTCGGCGGGTCGAAGAAGGTGCCGATGAAAGAGACCAAATGCTTCGCATCCGGATTGACCGCCTTGACGCCTTCCGCAAACGCATTGATCAGCATGTTGACTTCGGGGATCGGAATGGCGCCGACCGAGCCGACGATATTGGATTTGGTCATCTTGCCCGCGAGCATGCCGGCAAGATAGGCGCCATCATGGTTCCAGGTGCCAAAGACGCCAAAATTGTCACCGGTCTCAGTGCCGCTCGACCCCAGCACAAAAGCCGTGTCCGGATAATCAGCAGCGACCAGCCGAGCCTCCTTTTCGACAGCGTAGGCTTCGCCGATGATTAGCTTGTTGCCCTGTTCGGCATATTCGCGCATGGCGCGGGGATAATCGGTGCCCGAAACGCCTTCGGAGAAAACATATTCAATGACGCCTTCCTTGGCTGCGTCCTGCAGGGCTTTGTGCAGACAGGAATTCCAGGCATTTTCGACCGGCGAGGCATGAATGCCGGCGACCTTCATCGGCGTTGCGGCTCTTGCCAGCGGTGCGAACCCGCTGACGCCCAGGGCGATGCCCGATGCAATCACTGCACGGCGTGAAATCAAGATGTCTTTGGTCATTGATTTGCTCCCCTTTTTTACCATTTGGTTCAAAAATCATAGGGAGCGCCTAAAATAGTGTCAAGCGACAAATGACCTTAAAAATCAGGCTGTTCGACCCCGTGCGACAACCTCGACCCGCTCGTCGTTACATCCTGCGCGAGGGGCGAAACACGCCGCGGGGTGGCGCTGAGCTGAACAACGGCTTCTGCCTTTCCAGAGCGAGCAACTTTGCGAACAATCTGCGGTCCCGATCTGTACGCCCACATTGCGAATGCGAAATCGTGGCCAGCCGAAAAGATTTGCAACCGGCCAAAGTCTAAAGTCCAAACCTCAGCTATGCGCCAAATGAAACGTTTCATATTGACGAAATGCTCTTTTACGATTACCCACACTGTCGTCTTGACGTCGCGAGGAGTGTGCGTTGGAGGAGGACCACTTTTGGCATCGATGAATATCGTCAATGTCGGTAAGGCCTATGGAAGCCTGACAGTCATCCATGGTGTTTCCGTCGAGATTCCTGATGGCGAGTTCGTCGTCCTGGTGGGGCCGTCCGGCTGCGGAAAATCGACGCTGCTGCGCATGGTCGCCGGTCTCGAGCCGATTACCTTCGGCGACATCCGGATCGACGGCAAGGTGGTCAACGACCTACCGCCGAAGGATCGCGACATTGCCATGGTATTCCAGAGTTATGCGCTCTATCCGCACAAGACCGTGGCCGAGAACATGGGTTTTGCGCTGAAGATGCGCGGCGAGACGAAGGCGGATATCGACGCGCGCGTGCGCAAGGCGGCCGAGATCCTCGACCTGGTGCCGTATCTTGCCCGCTATCCACGCCAGCTTTCCGGCGGCCAGCGTCAGCGTGTGGCGATGGGCCGGGCGATCGTGCGCGATCCCAAGGTATTCCTGTTCGACGAACCGCTCTCCAACCTGGACGCCAAGCTGCGCGTGCAGATGCGCGCCGAGATCAAGGAGTTGCAGCGCCGACTGGCGACGACGATGATCTATGTGACGCACGATCAGGTGGAGGCCATGACTATGGCCGACCGGATCGTGGTGCTGCGCGATGGACGCGTGGAGCAGATCGGTTCGCCGCTGACGCTTTACGACAAGCCCGCCAACACCTTCGTCGCCGGTTTCATCGGCTCCCCGTCGATGAACCTGATCAAGGGGCATATCCGTGCTGTCGGAGAGCCGTTCTTCGTGACGCATGAGGGCATTCGCTTGCCGTTGGCGCGCGCACCTTCGGGCTCGGACGGCAAGCCCGCATATTACGGAATTCGGCCGGAGCATTTCACGCTCGGCGGTGAGGTCAGCGCCGAGGTGACGGTCGTAGAATCAACCGGATCGGAAACGCAGGTCTTTGCCCGGCTCGGGCAGCAGAAGATCATTGGCGTCTTTCGCGACCGCGTCGAGGAACCCTTGGACCACGTGATCGCGATGACCCCGAATGCAGCCCTCGTCCATCTTTTCGATGGAGAGAGCGGATTGAGGCTCGACTGAAAGGTTTTGGCTGGCGCTTCGAGGAGCGAGTGCCGGCAGCCACGAATCGTGGCTTTTTATCAACGGGAGGAGACCCACATGAAAGTCAGTGATTTCGAGAGAATGATGGCAATCGGCCTGAGCCGGCGCGCCATTCTGAAGACCGGTGCAAGCCTCGGTGCCGTGGCCGCAGCAAACGGCATGCTCGGTTCGTTTGGAACGGCCCTTGCGCAGGATGCATCGCTGCGAAGCCAGATCCTGCAGGTGCCGGGCGTCGGCAAAGGGTCTCCGACGGATGCAGACTGGCAGAAGGTCGGCGAGATGTGTCTCGAAGCGACGAAGAAGAGCGTCAAACAGGGCGAGTTCGCCGGCGTCGAGCTGTCCTTCATGGGTCTCAACAACCAGAATTTGCACAATGTTCTCTTTCGTGGCTTCCTGAAGCCGTGGGAGGATTATACAGGCGCGAAAATCACCTGGATAGATCTGGCGCAGGCCGACTATAATCCCCGCTTGCAGCAGGCGATCGCCACGGGCACGGTCGATTTCGATATTCTGGAAATGGGTGCTCCGTTCGAGGGCGACGTCTGCGGCAAGGGACTGGCGTCGGAAATGCCGGACTGGGTCAAGGCGCAGATCGACATGGACGACTATGTCGACTATCTCAAGGCGCCGGTCGGAACCTGGGATGGTAAGACCTACCGCATCTCGGTCGATGGCGATTGCCATAACTTTAACTACCGTACGGATTACTTCACCGATGCCGACCTTGCGAAAGCCTGGAAAGACGAAGGCCACGAGGGCGAGTGGGGCGTTCCAAAAACCTGGCAGAAGGTTCAGGAGGTCACAAAATTCCTCAAGGGCAAGACCATCGGCGGCATGGAAGCGGTCGGCTATCTCGATGCGCCGAAGGCCTGGGGCGGTTTCGGCTTCTACTTCCTCGGCAGCCGCGCGACGGCCTATGCCAAGCATCCCGACGACAAGGCCTGGCTGTTCGATACCGACACGATGAAGCCGCGCATCAACAATCCGGCCTGGGTCCGGGCAATCCAGGACGTCATCGACGCGTTGCCGTCGGAAGCGGGCGACCAGCTGAATGCCGATCCAGGCACGACGGCCTTCCAGCAGTTCCTTGCCGGCACCGGCTCTATGGTCTCCTGGTGGGGCGATGTCGGGGCGAGCGCGCGCACCAGCGACAGTTCGGTCGTCGGAGAGACCATCAGCTTCGATATCCTGCCGGGCTCGGATGACGTCTACAATTCCAAGACCGGCCAGTGGGACAAGCTTGCAAGTGGCCCGAACCATGCACCGAACATGGCCTATCTCGGCTGGGGCGTCTACGTGATGGCGAGGGTCGACGGCGACGAGAAGAAGAAGAAGGCGGCCTGGAGTGCGGCAGCCCACCTCGGTGGCAAGGATCTGGCACTCTGGACGGCCGCTTATCCCTCAGGCTTCCAGTGCTACCGCAAGAGCCAGTTCGACATCAAGGAATGGGTGTCGGCCGGTTACGACGAGGACTTCATCACGAGCTACCTCGCCTCACAGTCGAACTCCTACAACCACCCGAACGCCGCCATCGAGCCGCGCATTCCGGGCATCTTCCAGTATTACAGCGTGGCGGAAGACGAACTGGCGAAGGTTTTCGCCGGGCAGGTGACGGCTCAGGCCGGAGCCGATGCCATCGCTGCCGCCTGGGAGAAGATCACCGACCAGCTCGGCCGCGACAAGCAGGTTGCGCTCTACAAGGCCTCGCTCGGGGCCTGACATCCCGAAGACCAGGCGGCACCATCCATGTCGCCTGGTCCAATGCCACTTCCGCATGGTTTCCAAAGGTCCACCCATGTCGCAAACGATCACGCCAGCCATCAGCCCCGTGGAGCGCAAGACGAGCCAGCTGACGTCCGCCCGGCGCGGCCGGCTGCTGCTGTCGGCCGCGACCGTCCTGTTGTTTGTCGTCCTCATCCTCCAGATCCTCGACGCCGAAGGTATAGCAACCATCGGGCTCGTCAGCTGGCGGCCGCTTTTTTACGCCTATATCGTCTGGGCCGCGGCGCTCTGCGCCGCCCAGGTGATGATACGGGGGGAGGCGGGGCAGCGTGCGGCGTTCGTTCTTCCTGCTGTGCTTTTCACCGTCGCCATGGTTGTGTTCCCGACCGTCTTCGGGCTCTATATCGCGTTTACAGACTGGAATCTGAGTGCCGCTGCTGGGAGGCGGTTTAACGGACTCGACAATCTGCGCTCTCTGTTTGCGGACATCTATTTCTGGAACGCGCTCCTCAACATGGTCTACTATGTCCTGTCGGTGCTGGTGCAATACGCCATCGCCTTCGGGCTGGCGCTCTTGCTCAACGCCGAGATCAAGGCGCGAAAATTCTTCCGTGTCGCCTTTCTCCTGCCGTTGATGCTAAGCCCGGTGGCGGTCAGTTGGATGATCGGCAAGTCACTGATGGAGTACCGGTTCGGCCCGGCCGCGACGCTCGCGCGCCATCTCGGTTGGGACAACCCGGCCTTTTTCTCGACGCCCTGGCTTGCGCGCACCTCGATCATGGCGATGGATGCCTGGGTGTCGATCCCGTTCATGATGATCCTGCTGCTCGCCGGCCTTCAGGCGCTGCCCACAGAGATCAAGGAGGCGGCGAAGGTGGATGGAGCATCCGGCTGGCAAAGCTTCAAGGAGATTACCTTTCCTCTGATGCTTCCGGTCAGCATGACGGTCATCATCCTGCGGATCATCTTCCAGCTGAAACTCGCGGATATCGTCATCAATGTCACGGCCGGGGGGCCGGGCGGGGCGACGGACACGGTCTCAAGCTTCATCTTCCGCGAATATCGCGACCGTTCCAATGTTGGCTACGGCACCATGCTCGCGGAATTCTATCTCGTCATCATCATCATCTTCGTCGCGCTCATCCTCAAAGGGGCGAGCCGGTGGATGCAACGTGAAAATTGAGGCGAAGCTCATGGCGATCATCGCTGAGACATCCGAGAAACCGGGAAGCATCTGGTCCCGTCGGCCGCAATTCCTGACGGGCAGCCTGCTGATTTATGCAGCGCTGGTCTTCTGGGCCTTCGTGTCGCTCTTTCCGATTTATTGGACGATCACGACCTCGTTCAAGACGGCGGTGAACGTCACGCAGGGCCATCTGATCCCTTTCGTCGATTTCACGCCGGATTGGAAGGGTTGGCGCTCACTCGGCCTCTCGCCCGATACGATCTTTGCGCAATCCACAGTGCGAGACGAGTTCACCCTCCGTTTTTTGAACAGTATCGTGGCGTCCGCCGGGGCTTCGTTCCTCGCTGTGCTCATCGGGTCGCTGGCAGCCTACGGGCTTAGCCGGTTTTCCTACAAATTCCTCTGGATGAAGAACAAGGATATTTCCTTCTTCTTCCTGTCGCAATTGATCCTGCCGCCGGTCGTGCTCGCCATGCCGTTTCTGGTTCTCTACAAGCACCTGATGCTGCTCGACACGTTGGTCAGTCTGATCCTAGTCTATACGCTCATGGTACTGCCAATCGTGATCTGGATCATGCGCGACCAGTTCGACACAATCCCGGTCGAGCTGGAACAGGCCGCGCTCGTCGACGGTTGTTCAATCTGGGGCGCTTTCATGCGCATCGTCCTGCCGATCGCGCTGCCCGGTATGGTGGCGGCCTTCATCCTGTCGGTCATTCTGTGCTGGAACGAATATTTCTTCGCGGCGCTGCTGACGAGTTCAAACGCCAAGACGCTGCCGGTGATGGTGGCGAGCCAGACCGGATCGCAGGGGATCAACTGGTGGTCGATGGCGGCCATCGCCACAGCCGCGATCATGCCGCTGGTGCTCGTTGGCATCTTCCTGGAGCGCTACATCGTCAAGGGGCTGACGGCGGGCGCCGTCAAATAAAAGGCATCGAGGAGGACACAATGCTCAAGAACATTCATCCGGCGCTGAACGCCGACGTGCTGCACGCGCTTCGCTCCATGGGACACGGCGACACGCTGGTCGTCTCCGATACCAACTTCCCCAGCGATAGCATTGCCCGCCAGACTGTCGTCGGCCGACCGCTCAACCTCGCCAATCTTTCCGCTCCTGACGCGATCCGGGCGATCCTGTCGGTGCTGCCGCTCGATACGCCGCTGCAGAATTCCGCCGGGCGCATGGAGATGATGGGCGCGCCGGACGACATCCAGCCCGTGCAACATGAAGTCCAGGCCGAGATCGACCGGGCCGAGGGCAAGCCTTCGCCCATGTACGGCATCGAGCGCTTCGCATTCTACGATCTCGCCAAAAAGGCCTATTGCGTGATCTCGACCGGTGAGACGCGCTTTTACGGCTGCTTCCTGTTCACCAAGGGCGTCATCCCACCGGCACCGGAGGCTTGAGGTCCACGATGAAAACCGGCATCTCCATTCTCGGTATCTTCGTCGCCGATACGGCCTATCTCGCGCCGCGTATGCCGGCTGTGGGCGAGACCGTCCCCGGCAGCGGCTTTTCCGTCGGACCCGGCGGCAAGGGGTCTAACCAGGCGGTGGCCGCTGCGCGGGCAGGGGCCAAGGTGTCCTTCATTTCAAAAATCGGCCGTGACACGTTCGGCGATCTGGCGCTGAAGACTTATGAGGATGCTGGCGTGTCGGCCATGCTGACCGTCATGGACGACCAGCCGACAGGTGCCGCTTTCATCTATGTCAATGATGTCACCGGTGACAACGCGATCATCGTCTATGCAGGGGCGGCAGGCACGATCGGGCTCGCCGACGTAGAGGCGGCACGGGAAACCATCGCGCGATCCGCCGTGTTTGTCACCCAGTTGGAGCAGCCAGCAACGGCCGCCCATCAGGCACTCGACATCGCAAGGCGGGCCGGCGTGACCACCATCTTCAACCCGGCGCCGGCGAACGCCTTTCCGGCGGAGATATACAAGCTTTGCGACTATATCGTCCCCAACGAGACTGAGGCTGCCGCGCTGGTCGGCTTTTCCCTCGAAACGTTGGACGATGCGAAGAGAGCGGGCGACGTGCTGCTCTCCCGTGGCGTCGGTGCGGCGGTCATCACGCTCGGCCGACGCGGCGTGTTGGTTCATGCTGCTGGCCAGTCGGTTCATGTGCCGGCAGTCTCCTGCGGGCCCGTCATCGATACGACCGGCGCCGGGGATGCCTTTGTCGGCGGCTTTGCAGCAGCGCTTGCGCGCGGCTCCGCCCCGCTCGATGCTGTCCTTTTCGGCTGCGCCACCGCCGGCATCGCCGTTACCCGACGCGGAACGGCCCCAGCAATGCCCACGCTTGCCGAGATCGAGGCCGTGATGGCGGGCTGACGCTGCCGTCAGGCGGCCGAAACGTTCAGGGTTGTCTGCTGCTTAACTGTCGCCGATAGTGGGGCTTAGATGAGCAAGCCCCCGATCAGAAACCTCCGCTTTGCGCTGCACATCATCACCTCAGGGAGTGGCTCTCCCGCGGGTGTCCACACAAGGGCGGTGGCGCGCTGCCTCAACGAACGGGCGGTGGCGCTGTCGAGTCTCTCTCGACAAGAGCCGGTTTCAATTTGATCTGCCCCACAATCGGCCCTCTTCCAAGAACTGCCTGCACGGCGATTTCCGCAATCTCCTCGATCGGCTGGCGAACCGTCGTCAATCGGGGCAGGACGAGAGATGCCAGTGGAATGTCGTCAAATCCGACGATGGAGAGATCCTCCGGCACACGAATGCCGAGGTCCCGCGAAGCCCGCAGCAATCCGATTGCCTGCTGATCGTTTGCGGTGGCGATTGCCGTGGGGCGATGCTCTATGTCTGCCTGCAGAAGCTGGCGCCCAATCGCTTCTCCAGACTTGTAGTCGAAGTTGCCTTCGAGAACCGTCAGCTCCACCGCGCCTTGCGACCGGGTGGATAGCATCTCCTCGATCGGGCCACGAAATCCGTTTAAACGCTGTATCGACACATCTGTTGTAGAAGGACCACTGATGTAACCGATCCTGCGATGACCGAGTTCCAAAAGGTGGCTTGCCGCTAGACGACCCCCCTCAAAATTGTCTGTCGCCACCAGCGAATGGCCGGACAATGCCCGGTCTATCGTAACGCTCACCAGACTATCGGACAAAATTTCACCAACAAGGCTGCCGCTTACCGGTGCGATGACGATCCCGGCGGGCACGCGGCCGAGCAGGCTCTGAACCTGTTTGCATTCCGCCTTTGGATCTTCATGCGTGTTCGCCAGCAGAACGGAGTATCCTGCAGCCGAGGCGAGGGTCTCCAAATGCTTGGCCAGTTCCGCGAAGAAGGGGTTCGTGATGTCGGGGATGATAAGTCCAATAATATCCGACTTGTTCAGCCTCAGATTCCTGCCAAGGCTGCTCGGTCTGTATCCCAGCCTCGCGATAACCTCTTCCACCCGTTGCCGGATTGCCGGATTAACAGTCTCATTTTTAGCCAGTACGCGGGACACGGTTCCAACAGAAACTCCTGCACCCCTCGCTACATCCTTGACAGTCGGGTACAACGCGATCTCCAAACGTTTTACCCGCTTTAGCATAGTTTCGACCGCGCAGGAGCATTTTTTGGTGCCATGAAACGTTTCATATTGACCTGGTGAATTTTTCCAAATAGGTCAGTGTAACGTTCTCATAGACTCTATGAAACGTTTCATCAGCGGCTGGAGGGCCGCTGTACCAAAGGAGGATGGACATGAAATTCTTTACAGCATCGATTCTTGCGCTTTCGCTCACAACCGTGCTGCCAATGGTCGCGTTCGCGGCGGACAAGCCGGTCGTCGGACTGGTCATGAAGTCGCTAGCCAACGACTTCTTCAAAAACATGCTGGAAGGTGCCGAAGCCCATGCCAAGAAGCGTGGTGACTACGAGCTCAAGGCCATCGGCATGCAGAACGAAACCGATTTCGAAAGTCAGCTGAACGGCGTTGAGAATTTCATCACGCAGGGCGTTGATGCCATAGTCATCGCGCCCGCCGATTCCCGCGCGATGGTCGCCCCGCTGAAGAAGGCGATGGACGCGGGGATTACAGTCGTCAACTTTGACGTCTCGCTCGACGAGCAGGCGAAGAAAGATGCCGGCATCGATCTCGCCTTTGTTGGTCCGGACAATCGCGGTGGTGCCAAGATGGTTGGCCAAGCGTTGGCAAAAGCGCTCGGCGAGGGCGGAAAAGTCGTGATCCTCGAAGGCAATCCTGGCGCTGATAACGCCGCCCAGCGCAAGCTCGGTTTCGAGGATGCGATCGCCGCAGGCAAGCTTGATCTGCTCGATTCCAGGACCGCGCATTGGGAAACGGAAGAAGCCAATTCCGTCTTTTCGACCATGCTGACCGCGCACCCCGACATTCAGGGTGTTATGGCCGCGAACGACTCGATGGCCATCGGCGTCATCAAGGCGCTGGATGCTGCCGGTCGTTCCGATATCAAGGTTGTCGGCTTCGACAATGTGTCCGCTGTCGCACCGTTCCTGAAGGATGGCAAGCTGCTTGCGACGGTTGACCAGTTCGGCTCGCAAATGGCGGCCGACGCCATCGACAAGGCTCTCGAAGTCGTAGCTGGCGGACCGAAGCTCGAAGGTTGGATTACGACCAATATCGAGCTCGTCACCAAAGACAACGTAAAGTAACCCGACATTTCGCGTCGCACCGAACCTCTTCGGTGCGACTTTCTTTCCGAAGGGTTCCCATGACACATCCGGATTCCGGCGCACTGCACCAGGCGGCTGCAGCAGAGGCAACACGTGTTCCCATTCTCGACCTGCATGACGTCCGCAAACGCTTCGGCGGCACGGTCGCGCTGAATGGCGTGACATTGTCCGTTGCGCCAGGCGAGGTCCACGGGCTTATCGGCGAGAACGGTGCTGGCAAGTCCACCCTGATCAAGATCCTCTGTGGGATCGTCAAGCCCGATTCCGGCGCAATCAGGCTATCGGGCGAAGCCTATGAGCCGCAGGCGCCGCGCGATGCGAAGGCGCGGGGGCTTCAGGTCGTGCATCAGGAATTCAACCTGCTTCCCTTTCTCTCTGTCGCCGAAAATATCTTCATTGAGCACCTGCCGCGCAATCTCTTCGGCGTGGTCAAGCGCAAAGACATGAATGTCGGCGCTCGCAGTGCGCTCGATGCCATCGGCCTGAAGGATATCGACGTCAGCTGGCCAGTCGAACGCCTTGGCATCGCTCACCGCCAGTTGGTCGAGGTTGCCCGTGCGCTGATGACGGACAGCCGTGTTCTCATTCTCGACGAGCCGACCGCGACATTGACGTCCCGCGAAACCGATCGGCTTTTCACCATCATCAATGATCTGCGCAGTCGCGGCGTCTCGGTGATCTTCGTCTCGCATCATCTGGACGAGATATTCCGCATCTGCGACCGCGTCACGGTTCTGCGCAACGGCGAGACAGTCTTTTCCCGGCCGATCGGCGAAACCAGCCATGACCAACTCGTGCGCGCCATGGTCGGTCAGCAGCTGCAAAAGGAAATGGCGAGTGAAGCGATATCCAGCGCCGGGAAAGAAACGGTGCTCTCGCTCGTCAATTTTCGCCACGCCCAATCGCCCCATGTGGACGGCATATCGCTTGATCTGCACAAGGGGGAAATTTTGGGAATTGCAGGCCTTGTGGGCTCTGGCCGTACGGAATTGCTCCGCGCGATCTTCGCAGCCGAGCAACCGCTTTCGGGTACTCGTCTGAGAAATGGCAAACCCGCCCCGTTCCGCTCGCCGCGCGAAGCCATCCAGGCCGGGATCGGCTTCATGACCGAAGACCGAAAGGAGGAGGGCTTGATCATGACGATGCCGATTGCGGCAAACGTCACGCTGGCCTCGTTGTCGAGCGTCTCACGGGTCGGCCTCATTGATTCTAAGTTGGAAAATGCCATGACGGAACAGCTCGGTGCTGATCTGAAGCTCAAATATGGCGGTCCCTCGAGACATGCAGCCACGCTTTCTGGCGGCAACCAGCAGAAGGTCGTTCTGGCCAAGTGGCTAGCGCGCAATCCGCAGGTCCTGCTGCTCGACGAGCCGACCCGCGGTGTCGATGTCGGTGCCAAGGCGGAAATCTATGCGCTCATCCGCAGGCTCGCCGAAAAGGGTCTGGCTTTGCTGGTTGTCTCTTCCGAACTGCCGGAGCTGATGACGCTTTGCGACCGGATCATGGTGATGTCGCAGCACCGCATCGTCGGCGAACTGGCGCGCGCGGATTTCTCTGAAGAGAAGATTTTGACCTATGCCTATCAAGGCGAACGAAGACATGCGGGGCACTGACGATGCAAGCACTCGATAAATCAACGCCGAACGCGCCCATTGAGGCGCCCATGCCGGGCATGTCGATGAAGTTGGTTCTGCGTGATGCCGGCATAGGCATCGCACTGCTGTTGCTGATCGTGTTCTTCTCGCTCAGCACCGAACATTTTCTGACGCCCAACAACATCTCCAACATCCTGACCCAGATCACGATCAACCTCATCCTTGCCATCGGCATGACGTTTGTCATCCTGATCGGTGGCATCGATCTGTCGGTCGGATCCATGCTTGCTTTTTGTGCGGTCGTGGCGGGTACAGTGCTGACCATCCCCGACTTTTCGGTGTTCCAGGCGGTTGGTCTTGCCACGCTTGCGGCTCTTGGCACGGGCGTCGCCTGTGGCTTTCTCAACGGCTGGATCAGCGCCTTCTGGGGCCTGCCGTCCTTCATCGTCACGCTCGGCATGCTCAACATCGCGCGTGGAGCCGCGTTGCAGGTGACCGATGCGCGCACGATCTATTCGTTCCCGCCAAGCTTCAACGCCTTTGGTTCGCAGATGGTGTTCGGTGTTCCGGTGGTGTTTCTCATTGCGCTGGCGCTGGTTGCGGTCGCATGGTTCGTGCTGTCGAAGACGGTTTTCGGCCGCCTGCTCTATGGTATCGGCAACAATGAGGAAGCGGTACGCCTCGCCGGCCATTCTCTGATGTTCTACAAAGTGGCGGCCTTTACAATCGCCGGCGCGCTTGTCGGAATTGCGGCCATGGTCTACATGGCGCGACTCAATATCGCGAGCCCGATCATCGGCATCGGCTTCGAGCTCAATGCGATTGCCGCAGTCATCATCGGGGGCACCAGCCTCAGCGGCGGCCGCGGCACAGTGATCGGCACCCTGCTTGGCGCCTGCATCATCGGAGTTCTTGCCAATGGTCTGATCCTCTTTGGACTAAGCGACTTCATGCGCCAGATGATTACCGGCGTCGTCATCATCTTGGCCGTCATCATCGACAAGTACCGCGAAAGGATCACTGCCGCCTGAAGGTCAATTGTTAGGTTGTTGTCGGCCTGCAATGCCCGGAAGCGGGAACGTGTTACTCGCGCACGAACTTGCCTTCATAGCGGACGCGAAAATTGCGACGCTCAGACTCTCTCTGGAAGCAGACAAAGATCAGCTCGAGATCACTTGCGTTGTCGACATGGCCGAGCAGGCTGAGCGTCACGACCGCTGTTTCAATATAGCTGCGGCTCAACCGGATTGCGGCGCTTCTGATTTCGTTTATGTCAAGATCGTTGCGACGGTCGTTGCACTGATAGACCAACCAGAAACGGGCTCTTTGCCATGTCGCGCGCAGGGCATCGGTTACCTGCTCTTTGAATTCATCGGCGCTCATACCCCGAGTCCAGGTGACGGTCAGTTCCTCTTCGGTGCCATGGATATTGAAGTATCCGTCAAAGCCCTTGGCGCTCGAAAATCGCTCGTCGATCATTTCAAATGCCGAGGTCTCGCTGACAGGTGTTGTGAAGAATACCGCCATGGGGACCCACCTGTAGAATGAATTGCTTTTGACGATCGGTTCCGACCTCCAGGCTTTTGAACAGGAGAAAAGGCTGACAATCGCCGCAGGAAAGGTAAGATCTACCGACCTGACTTCTTGATCGCCCGGCGAACGATCGTGCGTTGTCGGATGATCGCCTCTGACTTTTGGCGCGCCTTCACCGACGGCTTCTCATAGGCATCTCGCACTCGCATTTCGCGGAAGACGCCCTCCCGTTGAAGTTCTGCTTCAACTCGCGAAGTGCCTGATCGATGTGATTGTTGCGTACCAATACCTGCATTTTGAGAATCTTTCGACGATTGCAGTCCGCAAGAGGGTGGGGCGATCTAACCTTCAGTGAAATTTGCTAAGCCCCGTTGAATCATTTGAGCGCAATGGGGTGCGCGAAGCAAGATGAGCCTGGAAGCTTTGGTCAGTCTTGTCGAAGCGTGTTTGTTGTCTCTGAACTGTTTGGAGATCGCAGAAGAAGTTCTCGATGAGATAATGCCATCGGTAGATGGCGAAGTCACAGGGATCTGCGTCTTTCTGTTGGCTTTCGGCGGGATGATGGCTTTGGATACTTGTGTACAGCGCGCCCGCTGTCGAAGCCCTTATCGGCCAGAAGCGCGTCCATGTCGATACCGTCGATCAAGCACTTTGCAGCGATGCCGTCATGGCATTAGCCGGGCAGGAGCACGAAGTCGGGCATGGGTGCCGAACGCATCGACGAGGGCGATCGGAACGCTAGCTGCGTGGCATTCCTGCGGGTCTCAGATGTTTGCGGAGCGCGGCGATGCGGAATATCGCGTTTGCTGCGCCATAGCCGCGGTAGCCTCTGCGCTCGACAATCTCGAAGAAGAAGCCTTCAGCGAAGGTCGGGCTGTAGAGCTGGAAATACTCGCCGTGTTCGTCCCGGTCGTAAAGAATGTTGTGCGCTCTCAGCCGCTCGCTCATTTGCGGATCAAGTCCGAAGCGCGCTTCGAGATCGTCGTAGTAATTCGGCGAGATCGCCAGGGAAACAAACCCGTTTGCCGAAAGAGTCGTCGCGGTCGCGAAAATATCGTCGGTCCTGAAAGCCAGGTGCTGGATGCCCGAGCCGAAGGTCTCCGCGATGAAACGGCCGGCAAGGGTATTGCGGTTTTCGGCGCCGTTCATGGTGATGCGCAGCGACCCAATGGAATTTTCCACGACCTGGCTGCGCACGATACCCGATGGGTCGATGATGTCGACAACCGGTGTCTTGTGGGCCTCAAGCAGAGATGTGTAGAAGAGCAGCCATGTCAGCAGCTCGTCATATTGCATGGTCTGGGCCACGTGGTCGATCACCTCCAGGCCTGCCGGCGACACCGTTGACGTATCCTCCATAGGCTCGAACTCGACATCCCAAATACGAGCAAGCGCGCTTTCGCGATCAAGGAAATATACGATGCCGCCGCCCACGCCGCGCACGGCCGGCATTTCGACCTCGCCAGGATCGAGCGGTTGCGCGAAAGGTTCAGCGCCAAGCGCCACGGCACGACCCTGCGCCGCTTTCGCGTCGTCGACGAGCAGACCCATGGCATAGGCGGACGTGCCGTGGACGAGATACGAGGAGGCGGCGAACCCGCGGCTTTCCGTGTTCACCACGAGGTTGATGTCCCCCTGGCGAAAGACTGCGACATTCTTGGTCTTGTGTTTGGCGGTCTTGCGAAACCCGAGTGTCGCAATAAGTGCTTCGAGTTGAGGCGCTTCCGCTTCATCGATTGCAAACTCAATGAAGGCGACAGCTTCGACGACAGCTCGCGCCGGCATGTGCGGGACGGCAAGGATGCTTTCGGGTTCGGCACGCCGTACCTGGTCACCGAGATAGAGCAGCGAGCGATAGCCATCCAGTGCGATCGCCTTGGGGGATCCACCGCGAAACTGGTCGTTGAAAATTTCGAGCGAGAGATAGCCGTCGTAGCCCGTTGCTGCCACCGCCCTCATGAAGTCGAGCACAGGCAGGTCGCCTTCGCCGGGCATGTTGCGGAAATGCCGGCTCCAGTAAAGCAGATCCATGTCGATCAGCGGCGCATCGGCAAGCTGAATGATGAAGATTTTTTCCTTCGGGATCGAGCGGATCGAGTTGACGTCGATCTTTCGCGAGAGCGTGTGGAAGCTGTCGAGGATGAGACCGATGTTCGGGTGATCGGCCCGGCGCACGATTTCCCAGGCGTCACGATGGTCGTTGATGTGGCGACCCCAGGCGAGCGCCTCATACCCCACGCGCAAGCCGCGCTTGCCCGCCCGTTCGCCGAGTTCATGGAAGTCCGCCGCCGCACGGTCCAGGCCGCCGATAGCGGCAGACGAAACGTTGGAACAGACGAGAACGAGATCGGTGCCCATCTCCTGCATCAGGTCAAATTTTCGTTCGGCCCGGTCGAAGGTTCGGGTTCTGAGCGGCTCCGGCATGCCTTCGAAGTCACGGAAAGGCTGGAACAGGGTGATCTCCAATCCGTAGTCGCGTACGATCCGGCCTACCTGCCGCGGGCTCTCGTCAAACACCAGGAAATCATTCTCGAAGATCTCGACGCCATCGAAGCCGGCTTTGGCGATGGCGTCCAGCTTGTCGCGCAGATCACCGCTGAGCGAGACGGTAGCGATCGAAGTCTTCATCCTGGTCTCCTCGGCTGTCTCGGGCTCAGGCGGTCAATGACTTGAAATGCGAGAGCATGCGAGTGGCATCGGGTTCACGTCCGGTAAACAGGCGAAAGGCGCCCACGGCCTGGAAAACGGCCATGCCGCCGCCATCAAGCGTGCGGCAGCCGCGCCGCCTGGCCTCAGCGAGGAGTTCGGTCTCCAGGGGGAAGTAGACGACCTCAGCGATCCAGTGACGTGGTTCCAGCATGTCGGCGGCAAGGGGCATTCCGGGATATTTCTCCATGCCCGTTGGTGTCGCGTGGATCAGGCCGGCGGTCCTTTTCATCGCGGAAGCGAGATCGGTTCCAGCCTGGACGTCGACATCCGGGAAAAGGGCGGACATGCTGGCGGCCAGTGCTTCGGCACGGTCCATCTCCCGGTCGAAAACGATGAGCGAGCTCAGACCAAGCGAGAGGATCGCATAGGCAGTAGCAACACCCGCGCCGCCGGCGCCAAGCTGTACGGCGGCTGAAAGGTCCGCATTGGGCAGGCCGCGGCGATAGCTTTCGGCAAACCCCCACCAGTCGGTGTTATGGCCGAAGCGGCGGCCGCCCTTCAATACGACCGTGTTTACCGCGCCGAGATCGCGGGCTTCGTCCGACAGCTCATCGAGGAAAGGGATGATGAGCTGTTTGCAGGGATGGGTGATATTCAGTCCGGAAAGCCCCTTGAATTCCGCCTCCCGCAGCAACTGCGGCAGGTCCGCCGGCGTGGCACCGCGCTGGTTGAGATCGATCAGCTCGTATTCATAGGACAGTCCCTGTGCTGCGCCTTCGCGCATATGCATTGCAGGCGTCAGCGAGGCCTGGATGCCGGCGCCGATCAATCCGGCCTTCAACGGTTTGAGGAGTGTCTCGGTCATCGCAACTGGTTCCATTGATCTGGGTGGCCGGCCTGCCGTTAAGCAGGCCGGCGGCAGGCTCACTGCGCGCGCACTGTGTCGAGTTCCTTGAACAGGGCGCCGACGGTATCGGCGCCGATTTCGGTGGTGAATTTGTCGATCACCGGCTTGACCGCATCGCGCAGCTTCTGCGTCTCTTCGGCCGAAAGTTCGCTGACTTCCATGCCGGTCGCCTTGATGTCAGCAATCGCCTTTGCGTCGAGTTCGCGCGAGACCTTGCGCTGATAGTCGCGGGCTTCCGTGGCGGCCGACTGGAACACGGCCTTTTCCTCGTCGTTGAGGCCGTCCCAGAACTTCTTGCTGATCAACACGATCTGCGGGTTGTACTGGTGACGGGTCACCGTCATGTACTTCTGAACTTCATAGAACTTGGCGTTTAGAATGTTCGCTGCCGGGTTTTCCTGGCCGTCCACCGTGCCTGTCTCGAGCGCCGTATAGAGCTCGGTATAAGGTAGCGGCACAGCATTGGCGCCGAGGCTGTTGAACAGCTCGATCGGGATCGGTGACTGGATCGTACGGATCTTCAGGCCCTTGATGTCTTCGAGCTTGGTCACCGGATGGCGGTTGTTGGTCAGATTGCGGAAACCAAGTTCCCAGTAGGCAAGGCCGACGAGACCGGTGTCGGGCAGGCGATCGATCAGCCCGGTGCCGAAAGCGCCGTCCATGACCTTGTCGGCTTCCTCGCCGCTGTTGAACAGGAAGGGCAGGTCAACCGCTCCGAACTCCTTGACATTGCCGGCGAGAATACCGGCGTTCAACACCGTCATCTCTATCACGCCGCCCTGCAACGCCGAGACGGTCTGAACGTCGCCACCCAGTACGCCGCCGGGAAAAAGCTTGACCTCGATCTTGCCGCCACTTTTTGACGAGACCAATTCGGCAAATTTTTCCATGCCGGTCACCTGCGGGTGGCCTTTGTTGTTGGCGGCAGCGAATTTGAGCTGGTGCTCGCGGATTTCGGCAAGCGCCGGGCCGGCGGTGAGCAATGCGAGGGGCAAAGCGAGGCCGATGGCCAATTTCGTCAATCTATTCAACATGTCTTCCTCCCAGATTTGGCCGGGTTTTCCCATCGGCCGGTTGAATTTCATTCGCAGTTGCAGGTGCTATCGTCCAAACAAGGCGGCCGGGACGGTGACCAGTTGCGGAAACAGCACCAGCAGCAGAAGGACGATCACTTCGGCGATCAGGAATGGCATCACGCCCTTCATCAACTCCTCCATGTTCAGTTTGGAAACGCCGCAGATCACGTTCAAAACCGTGCCGACCGGCGGCGTGATCAGGCCGATCGCGTTGTTGATGATGAACAGGACACCGAAATAGACTGGATCGATGCCCGCCTGTTTGATGATTGGCATCAGAACGGGTGTCATGACGAGGATGGTCGGCGTCATGTCCATCGCAGTGCCGACGAGGATGACCAGGCCCATGATTGCGAGCAGCAGGAGCGTCTGGTTGTCCATCAACGGTTCGACGAGCCTGGCCAGATCGCCGGGAACGTCGGCCACCGTGATCAGCCAGGCCGAAACGGCGGCACAGGCAACCAGGAACATCACCACCGCGGTGATCTTCGCCGCGGCCACGAAGACGTGAAACAGCTTTGATGGCGGCAGTTCGCGGTAGATCACCATCGACACGAACAGCGAGTAGACCGCCGCGACGACGCCGGCTTCCGTCGGCGTGAACACCCCGAACTTCAGCCCGACAATGATGATCAGCGGCAGCAAGAGCGCCCAGATGCTGTCGAGGAAGGCCTTCAGCCGCACCGCGCCGCTTTGCTTTTCGGGCAATGCGAACTGCTCCTTGCGGGCAACCATCATCCAGGTGACGCAGAGGGCCGCCGCAATCATCAAGCCGGGAAAAATGCCGGCGAGGAAGAGCTTGGTGATCGAAACGCCGCCGACCACGCCATAGAGGATGAAGCCAATCGACGGTGGGATGATCGGGCCAATAACAGAGGCGGATGCGAGCAAGCCGCCCGTGCGCGCCGGATCATGGCCTGATTTCAGCATCATCGGGAAAAGCAAAGCGCCAAGTGCCGCCGCATCCGCCACGGCCGAGCCGGACAGGCTGGAAAGGATACAGGCCGCGAAGATCGCCACGAAACCGAGGCCGCCGCGAATATGGCCGACCATTGTCATGGCGAGATCGACAATGCGACGGGACAGGCCGCCTGTGTTCATGACTTCACCGGCCAGAAGGAAGAACGGCACTGCCATCAGCGGAAAACTGTCGGCACCGTTCAAGACGTTCTGCGCGACGATCTGGGCGTCGAACATGCCGAGATACATCATCAGCGCGACACCGGTGATGATCAGCGCGAAGGCAATCGGCACGCCGAGTGCCATGGGACCAAGCAGGGCGCCGAGAAAGATCGTGACGGTCATGACACGCTCCTCAAGATTTCACGATTGGCTGGGCAAGAGCCGGCGCGGCATGATCGTCGAGCGCGATCTGATCTTCGCTGTCGCGCACAAACTCTGCCGTTGCTACATCAATGCGGCCGGTGGCGACAGCAAACGCGTCCCAGAGGATGATCAGGAATGCGGGAATGCCGAAGGCGAGGCCCGCGCCATAAAAGACAGCCATGGAAATGCCGGTGGCTGGTGCTGCGACATGCAAATTGATCGCCGCCTGTGCCCAGCTTCCGCTGATCATCAACCATGTCGCCCACAACATGAGCGCGTGCCCCGCGAGGACAGCGGCTTGGGCGCAGCGCGGCGGCAGCCGCCTGAGCAGGGAATCGACCCCAAGATGCGCATGCTCCCGCATCGCAACGACGGCGCCAAGAAAGGTTAGCCAGACGAAGAAGATGCGCGAGAGCTCTTCCGAATAGGTTATGCCGGTGTTCAAAGCGTAACGCAGGACGACATTGCCGAAAACGAGCACGACCATGCCCGCAAGCAGCAGCGCGATCACGGCTTTCAGCATCAGAAAATAGAAGTCGAATACCCGGGCCATTTTGCTCCTCCAAGCGGTTCTCCGCGTCTCATGGCGTCATGACCGTCATCGGTCACGACAGCCAGCCTTTACGGCGGAAGCTACGGCCACTCCTCCAAGCTTTCGTAGCATGACTCTAAAATGTACTAACTAGTTCGGATGTCAAGTGCCATAACTTGAAACACGTGCACAAGCTCAATAAGACTATCCGTCAGTACGCTGAGCGGGCGCTGGCTGTTTGCCATTCGCGTTGAAAAACAGGAATCTAGTGCGGGAGAAGCGGTGAGGAATGGCGGTACGACCAGAAAATGGACGAAAAAACGATCCACAGCGAACGAAGGAGGATATCCTCATCGTCGCCACTGAGGAGTTCGCCACCCATGGCCTCGCCGGCGCACGCGTGGACGCCATTGCCGAGAAAACCCGCACATCCAAACGGATGATCTACTATTATTTCGACAGCAAGGAGGCGCTCTACCTCGCCGTCCTCGAGCGCTCCTACCGAAAGATCCGCACGCTCGAAGAGGACCTGAAACTATCCAGCCTGGAGCCGGAGGAGGCGCTAAGAACGCTGGTATCCACCACGTTCGACCATGACGAGGCAAACCCGGATTTCGTCCGCCTGGTCAGCATTGAAAACATCCACCATGCCGCGCATATGTTGCGTTCCGAGGCAATTCGAGATCTCAACGTCTCCGTCATTGAAACCATCGCCGGGATTCTTGATCGCGGTGTTACCCAGGGCGTTTTCCGCCGCGATGCGGATCCGATCGACATTCACATGCTCATCAGCGCCTTTTGTTTCTTCCGGGTGTCGAACCGCTACACGTTCGGTACGATCTTTCGCCGTGATCTGTCCGATCCCGAAACGGCGGTGCGGCACAAGGCGCTGATCGCCGATGCCGTCATAAGTTATCTGAAGACCTGAGCCGGCAGTCAGTTCGGTGCTTGACTAGCCTGATGCGCTGAGTAACCGATCGCGCAGAAGCGTCAGCCCGATGAGCGCGAGAAAAGCGAAAGTGGCGCCGACCAGGAATGTCCCCTGCGGCCCCACCATGTCCCACAGGATGCCGGCGATGAAGCTTGCAAGCAGCAACCCGACGCCTGTGACGAGGTTGAACATACCGAAGCCAGTCCCCCGGAGTTCCGGCGGCGCGGCGTCGGCAACCAGGGCGGCGAACAAGCCCTGTGTGAACCCCATGTGCAGCCCCCAGAACACGACGCCGGCGGTCAGGCCGACGATGCCGGGCACAAGCGCGAGCAGCCCGTCCGCCGCAATGAGCAAGATAAGGCCGATCGCCAGCATCGCGACCCGGTTCACGCGGTCTGACAAGACACCTGCCGGATAGGCTGACAGCGCATAGGCAATGTTCATCACCACGAGGATCGCCGGAATGAGCATGAACGGCAGGCCGTCGGATTGCGCACGCAACACAAGAAAAGCCTCGCTGAAGCGCGCCAGAGTGAACACGGTGCCAATGATGACGACCCACCAATAGCGCGCACCGAGACGGCCGAGTTCGTCGCGGCGCAAGGGCATGCGGACGTGGCGCCCCGCCCGCTTCGGCTCCCTGACGGCCACAATGAGCAGTGCAACGGCCAGAAACGCCGGGATGACGGCGGCCCAGAAAACCGCCTCGAAGTGATCTGCCGTCAGCCACATCAGGCTGATGGCGAGAAGCGGCCCGAGAAAAGCGCCGATCGTATCGAGCGATTGGCGCAGGCCGAAGCTTGCACCGCGCAGATGCGGTGGAGCGATGTCGGCGACGAGCGCATCGCGCGGAGCGCCGCGAATGCCTTTGCCGACCCGATCGATGAAACGGGCGGCAACGAGCCATTCCACCGTTGGCGCGAGCGGAAAGATCGGCTTGGTGAGGGCGGCGATACCGTAGCCGATGACAGCGAGGACCTTGCGCTTGCCGAGCCAGTCGCTGAGCGCCCCGGAAAATACCTTGGTGATCGAAGCGGTCGCCTCCGCGACCCCCTCAATGATGCCCACAGCGAGCGCCGACGTTCCAAGCACCGCCACCATATAAACCGGTAGCAACGCGTGGATCATCTCCGATGAGATATCCATCAGCATCGACACGAAACCGAGCGCCCAAATCCCCGCCGGTATGGACCTTAAGCCGTCCTGCGGTTGCGAGATGTTAGTCGTCACTCGATTGCCTCCGTCGATCAGTCATCTGTTTTCGTCGTGGGCATCGAAGACCCGACGAGCGTAGGCATCAAGCAGCTCTTCGCAACCCCGCAACCCCGCCGCAGCGTCTTCAGCGAGGGCGGCCCCGGAGAAATCCAGCTTGCGGATCTTTTCCAGCCACCCCTGAAGTTTGCGGAGGTCGATGTCTTCCTCCTCGAGTTCGGCATAGGTGTACTTGTTGATGGCGACTTCCTTGGCAATCTCAGCCTCGAAATTCACGAACTCGCGGTATTGCTCGTCGCGATCGGCCTTGAAACGCGCGACGACCAATTTGGTTTCGTTGCCAGAACGCGGCGAGACGCGGTCTGAAGCTATGCGGTGCGTATCACCCTCTATATGTGCAGTGCAGCAAGTTAATGCAACGCTTATCTACCGTCTCGCAAATGACAATAGGCGATCTATATCCGACGAACGCCGCTCCGACGACGACTGGCAATACAGAAGGAAACGTCATGCTCGATCAACTTGCTGCAGTTGGGGTTTCCTTCGACCTGGTGCCCCATCTTGGCGCGCTCATAGCAGCCTACCTGCTGGCACTGCCGATC
>UCOA01000213.1 GCA_900474095.1 Hyphomicrobiales bacterium
GGGGGGCCGCTATTGCCGTTCGAGCCGGGAATGAAGGCCATATCGTCGTTGATGCCGGCATTGCCCGATCCCTACGCGCCGCCCGCAAGGCTCGATTCGGGCGTGAACCGGCTGATAGGCCGCACCCTGCTCGAAAGCGGCTTTGCCTTTGCCGTCGATCTCTCGCTCAATGGCTCGCGCAGCTTCTCGATTGCACCGGCCGGTCAGACCACCCGCGTTTCGGCCGAGGCCAACTGGCCGCATCCGGGCTTCGAGGGCCTATTCCTGCCGGACGAGAAGGCGATCGACGCCAAGGGATTTTCCGCCAAATGGACAATTCCCTATCTGGCTCGCGGCGTCGATCGGGTTGTGTCCGGCTCCGTCATGCCGTTGTCGAACAGCCTGATGTCCATCAACCTGGTAGAGCCCGTGAGGTTCTATCAGGTGGTGGCGCGGACGCTGAAATATTCGATCGGCTTCTTCTCGGTGGTGTTCCTCGCCGTTTTCATCATCGAACTCAAAAGCGTCCGCAAGGTCCATTGGATCCAATATGTGTTGACCGGTCTTGCGCTGGTTGTCTTCTACATTCTGCTGCTCGCGCTCGCCGAACATACCGGCTTCGAGATCGCCTACCTCGTCGCGTCATTCGCCACGACCGGGTTGATCGCGACTTATGTTGGCTCGGTCACCAGCAGCTTTCAGCGCGGCGCAGTCCTCGCCTTCGCGCTCGGTGCCGCCTATGCAGTCATGTATCTGATCCTGCGCGAAGACGAATACGCGCTGCTTGCCGGTGCGCTGATCTCCTTCATGACAATTGCTGCGACCATGTTCTCGACCCGCAATGTCGACTGGTCCGGGGCAACAACAAGGACCTGAGAGCACGCTCGCAAAAATAGACCCGGCGGCTCTCGCCGGGTTTTTCGTTACCCGGGAGGGAAACGCCGAGTGCCCGAAAATTGGAACTTTCTCCCGGCCGGCCTGTTGTTAACGCGTAAGAGCAAGGAGAAAGAGCATGCACAAGACAGTTCTGGCCGCCTCCGCGGTCTTCATCGCGCTCTCGGCGCCGGCCTTTGCCCAGGCCGTGGTCGTCGATCCCAGCGTCACCAGTTCAACGACGGTAGAGCTTCCCGGCGAGGTTCGCACTTATGTCCTTGATCGTCCGATTCCGTCCGTCGCCTATGAGGGTGCGGTCGTTGTCGGGCAGCCTTTGCCGGACACGATCGAGCTTCATCTGGTCGATGGGCACCCCGAGTACGCCTATACTGTCGTCAATGAGCGGCGCGTGATCGTCAATCCGCAAAACCGTACGGTCATTCAGGTTCTGGAATAGAGTGGAAAACAAAAAAGAAGCCCCGGCCGTTTCCTTGAACGGCCGGGGCTTCTGAATGTCCGGTTGCCGAGTATCAGTCGTTCGCCGTCACCTTGACGCCAAGCACGCTCGGCACGGTGGTGGGAGCGCCCATGGCCGCGCCGACGATCATCGGGAAGGGCACAGGTTTGGCCGGCTCGGCGCTGATCGTCAGGCTCTTCGGCGCATCGAGATAGCTGTTGACTGCGGTCGAGACCTGGTTCTGCAGTTCCGGCACGTTGAGCTGCGCCATCATCAACGGCACCATGCCCTTCAGCGACTGCGCCAGCTGATCGCCGGAAACGCCCTGCTGCCCGCCGATGTAATCGAGAACACGCTTGGTGATCGTCGCGTCGTCGAAGCGGATGGAGGCGCTGTTGAAGGTCAGCTGCTGGAGGAGGCCCATCATTGCAAGGCCCATCGCCTGATTGGCTTCTTCCTTGTTCGGATTGGCGGCTGCCGCCTTCGTTGCGTCCTGGACGGCTTTCATGAAGTCCAGCGTATAGCCGGAGATATTGACGGCGAAAGCAAGGCGGCCGACATTGGCGAAGTCGAAGGCGTATTCTTCGAGCGCAACATTGCCGGAAGCCAGTTCCCAGCTGCCTTTCATCGTCATTTCGCCGTTGATCGTCTTCAGGCCGAGTTTTTCAATTGCATCCTTCGCCTTGGCATCTTCGACATCCGAAAGATCGGCCTTGATGCCGGAGAGCGTAGCGTCGAAATCGAAGCCGGCATCGCTCTCCTGCTTGGTCAGGTTGGCTTCGGAACCTTCCATCGAGAAGACCTGCTTGCCTTTGACGGCAACCGTGACCGGGCCGGAGCCCGCGGATTCGTAGAGGACGATGTCGTTGATCGTCTTGCCAGCCGGGTTACCGGGGATGGTAAGTCCGCCCATCGTGATATCGGTCGCGGTAACGGCAACTTCATCTTTCTTCAGATCGACGTCCGGCAAGGTCACCGTTTCCACGTAATAACCGCCGCCGTCGGTTTCTTCGACGCCTTCGAGCGTGACTTCGCCGATCTTCAGGTTCTGGTCCGGGGCTGCCATCGATTTGACGCTGACGCCGGAAAGCGTGATCGTCGTACCGTCCACTTCGGCGCCCTCATAGGCGATCGTCATGCCGTTCGCGGTATAGGCGGCATTCAGCTTTGTGACGAGATCCGCGCCGTCGAGCGCGAAGGCCGGGCCGGAAAGGCCGATAAAAGCGGCGCTGGCCAGCATCAGACGGAGGTTGCGGGTAGGCATCATGTGATGGGTCCTTTGTTGGAAAGGTTTAATTCGGAAGGCATTTCTAGTACGGATTGAGGCCGAAATATATTCAAATCCGTTTACAGGGTCATGTCGTGGCAGCGTTGCTGTTTTCGTCGAAAGCTTGCCTTCGAGGGCAGCCGCGATTGTTTGATGACGACAGTCACGGCTGGCAAGAACGGCAAAATTGGACAGGCTACGCATAAGGGCCTTTCTATGGAATCGTTTTCAATTCAGCGATCCGCGAATAGCACGTCTGCAACCATATGGGGTAGCAGGCCTTGATGTATTTTCGACATCCCACACAGACGTTGACGCGATCGCTGCGGCAGGGGTTCTCCACAGCCCAATGCCCTGCAATCCTTGCTGTTGCGGGTTTCTTGAGGTAGCAACAAAATATGGGACAAAGCCTTTTGCCGCCGTCGGGCGGAGACGACCACATTCTGCCTGTTGACCTCAAGGCGGCGCTGGAAGAGCGCTACCTTGCCTATGCGCTGTCGACCATCATGCATCGGGCGCTGCCGGATGTTCGCGACGGCCTGAAACCGGTCCATCGCCGCATCGTTCATGCGATGAGCGAAATGGGGCTGCGTTCCAATTCGTCCTTCAAGAAATGCGCCCGCATCGTCGGCGACGTCATTGGTAAGTTCCACCCGCATGGCGACCAGTCGGTCTATGACGCCCTGGTGCGCCTGGCGCAGGACTTCTCGCAGCGTTATCCGATCGTCGACGGGCAGGGCAACTTCGGCAATATCGACGGCGACAGTGCCGCCGCATACCGCTATACCGAAGCGCGCATGACCGACGTGGCGAGCCTGCTTCTCGAAGGCATCGATCAGGACGCGGTCGATTTCCGCCCGACCTATAACGAGGAAGATCAGGAGCCCGTTGTTCTGCCGGGCGCCTTCCCGAACCTCCTGGCAAACGGCGCCTCCGGCATCGCCGTCGGCATGGC
>UCOA01000094.1 GCA_900474095.1 Hyphomicrobiales bacterium
TTCCGCGCGAAATCCAGCCGCTGGCGAGCGAAGTCAACGCGCTGATCGACAGCAACCGCCGTATCATCGAGCGCGCCCGCATGCAGGTCGGCAATCTGGCCCATTCGCTGAAGACGCCGATTGCGGTTCTCATGAACGAGGCGCGGGTGCTGGAGGCGCCGCATGGCGATCTCGTCAAGGCACAGGCAGACGCGATGCAGATGCAGGTTCAGTCCTATCTCAACCGGGCGCGGATCGCGGCGCAGCGCGAGTCTGTGCTGGCGCGGACGGAGGTGGAGCCGGTTCTGGAGCGGCTGGTGCGGGTGATGCGCAGGCTGCACCCGGAAAAGACCTTCGTGCTGACGGTCTCGCCTCCGGGCCTCATCCTCGCCATGGAGCAGCAGGATGTCGAGGAAACGGTCGGCAACCTGCTGGACAATGCCGCGCGCTACTCCGCCGACCAGGTTCGCATCACGGCGCACGTCGCGCCGGAGGGGCAGCACGGCAAGGACCCGGGGCGGCGGAACTGGATTACCATCGAGGTCGATGATGATGGCCCCGGTCTCGAACCGGACCAGATCGCCGTTGCGATCAAGCGCGGCAGGCGGCTGGACGAAAGCAAACCCGGCACGGGTCTCGGGCTTTCGATCGCCAGGGAAATTGCGGGGGAATATCAGGGAACGCTCAACCTGTCGCGCGGCGATCGTGGCGGGCTGAATGCCCGGATCCTGCTGCCGGCTGTCTCGTGATGGGACGCATTTGAAAACCGTGCGTGACTTTTTTGACAGAGTCGCAGGCAAAATCCTGAAACGATTCGGCTTTGGGCTCTCCGTTTGTTGCCTGCCCAAGCGCGGAATGTAAAAAGACTGTCGGCCATGGAATCGATCTCTGATGCCACCATGGTCTGCCGACACAACGGAAATCGCGAAAGCTGCCCCGCACGATGAAGAACCAGGCCCGTTTCACGACGCTTCTTTCCGCTCCTCCGGCTGCGTGCCTGATTGCATCGGCTCTGCTTCTGAGCGGTTGCGGCACCACCTCGCGCGACGCTGGCAAAACTGGCGGCATGGTGACATCGAACACATCCGCTTCCTATATCGCTGCCCTTGGTGGCGGGGTGATCGGGCGCACGGCGGGGCTTTCGATCAGCAAGGCCGACCGCCAGAGGGCACTCGAGGCGGAATACCGTGCCTTGGAAGTGGCACGCGGCGGCCAGCCGGTCGTCTGGGAAGGCTCGGGCATCAGCGGCTCCGTCGTCGCCGCTGCACCCTATCAGGTCGGTTCGCAGAACTGCCGCCAATACAGCCACACGGTGACGGTCAAGGGACAGGACAGCGTCGGGCGCGGAGCCGCTTGCCGTAACGCCAATGGCACCTGGACACCGCTGACCTGACACGATCCGCGCTATGTTGCGGCGAAACGCCTCAAATTTCCGTCATTTCCCGTTTTCCGATTGGAATGGCGTTGTCCGCATAGTAATTGAGCGCACATGCTGTTCTGGATCCTCGTTGCCATTCTGACGGCGGCTGTTGCCGCTGTCCTGCTGCTTCCGCTGCTACGTGCCGCCGCCGGCGCAGAGGTGCCGCAGTCCCATGACGTCGAAGTCTACCGCGACCAGCTCGAAGAGCTGAAGCGCGACGAGAAGAACGGCCTGATTTCGGGCGAGGACGCGGAATTTGCGCGCGCCGAGGTGGCGCGCCGGTTGCTCGCGGCGACGGACGCGGTGAAGGCTGCAGAACTCGCGCAGCCGGCACGGCGGAGCAACCGACTGGCGCAACTTGCCGTCATTCTTGTCCTGCCCGCCATCGGCCTCTGTCTTTACCTGCGCACGGGTAATCCGGACGTACCGGATGCGCCGCTCGCCGCGCGGCTGGCGAACCCGGGCGATGATACCAATATTCTGATCGCGCGGGCCGAGCGGCAGCTCGTCACTAATCCGCAAGACGGCGCCGGCTGGGACGTCTTGGCGCCGATCTACTATCGCAGCGGCCGGATCGAGGATGCTGCCGCGGCTTTCCGCAATGCGCTTCGTATTCTCGGACCGACGCCCGCGCGTCTCGGCGGCTATGCCGAGAGCCTGATCGCACTTTCCGGCGGCTTGATCACCAATGAGGCGCAGGAAGCACTGCGCAAATTGCTGGCGATCGAGCCAAACGATCCGCGCGCACGATTCTATCTGGCGCTGGCCTTGAAGCAGGAAGGCAAGGCGCCGGAAGCGTTGGCGGCGTTCCAGGAGATCGCCAAGGCATCGCCGGCCGATGCGCCCTGGCTGCCGCTGGTCGATCAACATATCGCCAGCCTCGAGGACGATGGCGCAGCCCCCGCTGCGGATCAGGCGGGGACTGCGCTGGGCAATCCCACAGGCGACGACGTCGCGGCGGCGCAGACCATGAATGCCGGCGACCGGAATGCGATGATCGAGGGCATGGTCGCGAGCCTTGCCGAAAAACTGAAGAACGATCCGAAAAACTTCGATGGATGGATGCGGATCATCCGTTCCTATTCCGTGCTTGGCCAGAAAGACAAGGCTACCGAGGCCCTGAAACTAGGTTTGATCGCCTTTCCAGCCGAAGGTGAGCAGGGTAAACAATTGCTGGCTTTGGCGGGCGAATTGGGCCTGACGGCCGATGGAGACGTGAAGTGACCCGCAAGCAGAAGCGTCTGGCGATCATCGGCGGCGGCGTCAGCTTCATCATCGCGGCCGTGCTTCTGGTGATGTTCGCCTTCAGCCAGGCAGTTGCCTATTTCTATGTCCCCGGCGATCTTGCCAAGGTGCACCTGGCACCGGGCACCCGCATTCGGCTGGGCGGGCTGGTAGAGGCAGGGTCGGTCAAGCGCGGCGATGGCATGACGGTGAGTTTCAGCGTTACCGATACGCTCGATCGGGTGCCGGTGACCTACACGGGCATTCTTCCAGATCTCTTCCGCGAGGGGCAGGGCGTCGTCGCTGAAGGTGCGTTTGCAGCCGGCAGCCCGGTTTTCGTGGCCGATACGGTGCTCGCCAAGCATGACGAGACCTATATGCCGAAGGACGTGGCGGACCGGCTGAAGGCGCAGGGCGTATCGCTCGGGGGCAAGGAAAATATCCAATGATCATCGAGCTCGGTCATTATGCGCTGGTACTGGCGCTTGGCGTATCGGTGCTGCAGGCGATCATGCCTGTTTTCGGCGCGCTGCGTGGCGACCGGGCGCTGATGGAGATTGGCACGGTGGCGGCAAAGGCCACCTTCCTGCTCGTCGTCCTCTCTTTCGGCGTTCTGACCTATGCCCACGTGACGTCGGATTTTTCCGTCCAGAACGTCTGGGAGAATTCGCATTCGCAGGTTCCGCTGCTCTACAAGTATTCCGGCGTCTGGGGAAACCACGAAGGGTCGATGCTGTTGTGGATGCTGATCCTCACCTTCTTTTCGGCCTTGGTCGCGGTGTTCGGGGATAACCTGCCCGAGACGTTGAAAGCCAATGTGCTTGCCGTTCAGGCCTGGATTGCGAGCGCCTTTTCGCTGTTTATCCTGTTGACGTCGAACCCCTTCAACCGGCTCATCGACGCTCCGGGGGAGGGTAGAGACCTCAATCCGGTGTTGCAGGACATCGGCCTCGCCATCCATCCGCCCTTGCTTTACCTTGGCTATGTCGGATTTTCCGTCTGTTTCTCCTTTGCCGTCGCGGCCCTGATCGAGGGGCGCATCGATGCGGCCTGGGCGCGCTGGGTGCGGCCCTGGACGCTGGCCGCCTGGACATGCCTGACCGCCGGGATCGCAATGGGCTCCTACTGGGCCTACTATGAACTCGGCTGGGGCGGCTGGTGGTTCTGGGATCCGGTCGAGAACGCCTCCTTCATTCCCTGGCTTGCCGGGACTGCGCTGCTTCACTCCGCGCTGGTGATGGAGAAGCGCGAGGCGCTGAAGATCTGGACCATACTTCTGGCGATCCTGACCTTCTCGATGTCGCTGCTCGGCACGTTCCTCGTCCGCTCCGGCGTGCTCACCTCGGTTCACGCCTTTGCAACCGATCCGACGCGCGGCGTCTTCATTCTGGTGATTCTTATTCTTTTCATTGGCGGCGCCTTCTCGCTGTTCGCATTCCGCGCCGCGCGTCTAAAGGCGGGTGGCTTGTTCGCGCCGATTTCGCGCGAGGGTGCACTGGTCCTCAACAACCTGATCCTGACGACCGCCGCAGCCACCGTATTGACCGGTACGCTCTATCCGCTGGTGCTGGAAGCGCTGACGGGCTCGAAAATCTCGGTCGGCGCACCCTTCTTCAATATGACCTTCGGCCTCTTGATGCTGCCGCTGCTGCTCGCCGTCCCCTTCGGGCCGCTGCTGGCCTGGAAGCGCGGCGACCTGCTCGGGGCCGGACAGCGGTTGTTCGCGGCGGTGGCGATCGGCCTGGTTGTCGGCTGCGTGATTTATTATGCACAGCATGGCGGGCCGGTCATGGCCTTGTTCGGGCTTGCGCTGGGTGCGTACCTGATTGCCGGGTCGCTAACCGAACTGTTGCTGCGATCCGGCATCGGCAAGGTGCCGGGATCTGTTGCGCTGCGCCGGCTCAAAGGCTTGCCGCGCTCGGTTTTCGGGACGGCATTGGCGCATATCGGTCTTGGCGTGGCATTGATTGGCATCGTCGCGGTGACGGCCTTCGAGACCGAGCATATCGTCGAGATGAAGCCCGGAATGACCACGGATGCGGGCGGCTATACGTTGCGTTTCGACGGATTGCGGGATGGCAAGGGGCCGAACTACACAGAGCAGTCCGGGCATTTCACCGTCCTGCGGGCAGGGGTCGTCGTGACCGAGGTGTGGTCATCGAAGCGCCTTTATACGGCGCGCCGGATGCCAACCACCGAAGCCGGCATCCGGACGTTCGGGGTGAGCCAGCTCTATGTGTCGCTTGGCGACGGCATGGCGGATGGCGGTGTCGTGGTTCGCGTCTGGTGGAAGCCGATGATCCTCTGCATCTGGGGTGGCGCGCTGTTCATGATGGCCGGCGGCGCGGTGTCGCTGAGCGACCGGCGTCTGCGGATCGGGGCGCCGTCGCGGGCGAAAAAACAGAAGAAGCCGGTGCTGGAGCCAGCGCGATGATCCGGCGGTTGCTCTTCGTTTCTGTCATGCTGCTTTCGGCATCCCCGGTATTTGCCGTCAATCCGGACGAGGTATTGGCCGATCCGGGGCTTGAGGCGCGGGCGCGCGCTTTGTCGGCCCAACTGCGCTGCATGGTGTGCCAGAACCAGTCGATCGACGATTCGAATGCGGAGCTTGCCAAGGACCTGCGCATTCTCGTGCGCGAACGCATCACCGCGGGGGATTCGGACGACGCGGTCATCGACTATGTCGTGTCGCGCTATGGCGAATTCGTTCTGCTCAATCCCCGCTTTGAGACGAAGACCTGGCTGTTGTGGGGAGCGCCGATCGTCTTGCTTTTGGCGGGTGCGGCCGCGATGATCGTTTCCGCGCGGCGCAGGACCGGCAAAGCGACCGGCACGCCGCTGTCGGACGAAGAGCAGGCTAGGCTGGATTCGGTGTTGAGGAACGGTGAGTAGTAGGTAGTTGCAGGGCTCTGGTGACTGACGAACCTTTTCTACCGACTACCGACTACCGACTACCGACTACCGACTACCGACTACCGACTACCGACTACCGACTACCGACTACCGACCCAACATTACCAAAAGTTCATTCTTCGGACACAAGCCAGTAAGGTGCGTTCGACTATTCCTTTCTCAACGGCTGTTCCTCCAGTCAGCCAGACACATGAAGAGAAAAGGCAAATCGAATGTTTACGACAAACGCACTGCGTCCCTCCCTCAAGACCGTTTTGAAGACCTCGACCGTTGCGGGTCTCGCGGCTGTCCTGCTTTCGACCGGCATTCCCGCCGCCGTCACCTATTCCTTTGCGACTCCGGTGAAGATCGAAGCGCCGCAGGTTCCGAGCTTCGCCAACGTGGTGGATGCCGTTTCGCCGGCTGTTGTCTCCGTTCGTGTTCAGTCCCGCGCCAACCCGGTTTCCGACGAGGTCAGCAACGGCTTCAGCTTCGAGTTCGGTGGCCGTGGTCTGGACGAACTTCCGGACGACCATCCGCTAAAGCGCTTCTTCAAGGAATTCGGCGGCCCGGATGGCGGCGGCCCGGATAGAGATAAGCGCGCCGAGCGTGGCCACGGTCCACGCGACGGCAAGCCCGGCCGCCTGCGCCCGACATCGCAGGGCTCGGGCTTCTTCATCTCCGAGAATGGCTATCTGGTCACTAACAACCACGTCGTTTCCGATGGGTCCGCCTTCAATGTCATCCTGAATGACGGCACCGAACTAGAAGCCAAGCTGGTCGGTAAGGACAGCCGCACCGATCTCGCCGTGCTGAAGGTCGATGACAAGCGCAAGTTCTCCTATGTAACCTTCGCCGATGACAGCAAGGTTCGCGTCGGCGACTGGGTGGTTGCCGTTGGCAACCCGTTCGGTCTCGGTGGAACGGTGACCGCCGGCATCATTTCGGCGCGCGGCCGCGATATCGGTTCCGGTCCCTATGACGACTATCTGCAGGTGGATGCTGCGGTGAACCGCGGCAACTCCGGTGGCCCGACCTTCAACCTCAATGGCGAAGTGGTCGGGATCAACACCGCGATCTTCTCGCCGTCCGGCGGCAACGTCGGCATTGCCTTCGCCATCCCCGCGTCGGTCGCCCAGGATGTCGTCAATGACCTGATGACGCACGGTGAAGTCTCGCGCGGTTGGCTCGGCGTGCAGATCCAGCCGGTCGACAAGGATGTCGCTGATTCGCTCGGCCTTGCCGAGGCAAGCGGCGCGCTCGTTGTCGAGCCGCAGGCTGGATCGCCGGGGGAAAAGGCCGGTATCAAGAAGGGCGACGTGATCACCGCCGTCAACGGCGACACGATCAAGGGCCCGCGTGAACTGGCTCGCAAGATCGCCATGATGCGCCCCGGCGCGAGCGTTGATGTTGCGCTGTGGCGCGACGGCAAGGCGGAGAGCGTCAAGCTGCAAATCGGCACGCTGCCGGCCGAAACCAAGGAAGCCGCTGCTGGTACCGACGAGCAGCAGCAGGAAGAGCAACAGCCTTCGAGCGAGAAGGCGCTGGCTGATCTCGGCGTCACCGTGACACCGTCGGAAGACGGTAACGGTGTCACCATCTCCTCGGTCGATCCGGACTCTGACGCCAGTGACCGCGGGCTGAAGGAAGGCGAGAAGATCGTCTCCGTCAACAATCAGGAGGTCAAGTCGGCGGACGACATCCTGAAGGTGATCGAGGAAGCCAAGAAGGATGGCCGCACCAAGGCGCTGTTCCAGATCGAAACCGACAATGCCAGCCGCTTCGTGGCACTGCCGATCAGCCAGGGCTGACGCGGTTCCACTAATAAACAACCGGGCGCCGCGAACCTTGTCCTGAGGTTGCGCGGCGCTCGGCATTTCAGCCCACCTCATCTGCGCAACCGGGCAGGTGAGGCGGAATTCCCAAGGGCAAACCGGTTGTGGAAGGCACGGGTCCGGGACTATGGTCACGCGTATGAAGATTCTGATTATCGAAGATGACCTTGAGGCCGCCGCCTATCTTGCGAAGGCGTTTCGGGAGGCGGGCATCGTCTCGGATCATGCCAGCGATGGCGAAAGCGGTCTGTTCATGGCCACCGAGAATACCTACGACGTGCTCGTCATCGACCGGATGCTGCCGCGCCGCGACGGGTTGTCGGTTATTTCGGAGCTGCGCCGCAAGGGTGTCCATACGCCCGTGCTTATCCTGTCGGCCCTCGGCCAGGTCGACGATCGTGTCACCGGCCTGCGCGCGGGCGGCGATGACTATCTTCCCAAGCCCTATGCCTTCAACGAACTTCTGGCCCGGGTCGAGGTGCTTGGCCGTCGCAAGGGTGCGCCGGAACAGGACATGGTCTATCGCGTCGGCGATCTGGAACTCGACCGGCTGTCACATACGGTGCGCCGGCAGGGCCGGGAGCTTCTGCTGCAACCGCGCGAATTCCGGCTGCTCGAATATCTGATGAAGAATGCCGGCCAGGTGGTGACACGCACCATGCTGCTGGAGAACGTCTGGGACTATCATTTCGATCCGCAGACCAACGTCATCGACGTGCATGTGTCGCGGCTGCGCTCGAAGATCGAAAAGGATTTCGACCAGCCACTGCTGCGCACCGTTCGCGGTGCCGGTTATATGATCAAGGAAGACGGACGCACCGACGCATGAACAGACTGCGCGTCCTTTTTCGCACGACGGCCGTTCGCCTCTCGGCGCTCTACCTTCTGCTTTTCTCACTCTGCGCCGCATTTCTGGTCTTCTACGTCACCGCCATGTCGCAGCGGCTGCTGGAACAGCAGACGAAGGATGCGGTAACGGCGGAAGTCTCTCAGATCCAGGAGGTCTACAGCCGGGCGGGCGTCAACGGATTGCTGCGGACGCTGGAGCGCCGGGCGCGCCAGCCAGGCGCCAATCTTTACGTCATTGCCGGGCCGACCGGCGAAATCCTTGCCGGCAACGTTGCCTCGTTGCAGCCGGGGCTGCTGGACGAGGAGGGCTGGACGGGTGAAGCCTTCCGCTACCAAAGCTACACCGACGAAAGCCGCAAGGAGGCTCACGTGGCCCTTGCTCATGTTCTGGTGCTCGATAACGGACTGCGCATCCTGGTCGGCCGCGACTTGCAGGAGCCGGAAAAGTTTCGCATGCTCGTCCGCCAGGCGCTGGTCGTGGCGCTCGGCATCATGGGCATTGGGGCGCTGATCATCTGGTTTGCGATCGGCCGCAACGCGCTGAAGCGGATCGACCGCATGTCGGATGCCAGCACCCGGATCATGGCGGGCGATCTGTCCCAGCGGCTGCCTATGAGTGGTTCCGGCGACGAATTCGACCGGCTGTCGGAATCGCTTAATGCCATGCTCGGGCGTATCGAGAAGCTGAACGAGGGGTTGCGGCAAGTTTCCGACAACATCGCCCATGACCTGAAGACGCCGCTAACGCGGCTGCGCAACAAGGCAGAGGCCGCGCTGGCGCACAAGGCGACCAATGCCGGCTACCGCGCCTCGCTGGAAGAGATCATTGGCGAATCCGACCAGCTGATCCGCACGTTCAACGCACTCCTGATGATCTCGCGCGTCGAGGCGGGCTCTGCGGCTGCAGAGATGAGCGATGTTGACCTTTCACAGAGCGTTGCCGACTGCGTCGAGCTTTACGAACCGGTGGCGGACGAGCAGGGTTTGACGCTCGAAGCGGAACTACCGCCTGCTATCCACGTGTCCGGCAATCGTGAACTGATCGGGCAGGCCTTGGGCAACCTGATCGACAACGCCATCAAATATTCCGAGGGCGGGGATAATCCGCTGATCAAGGTCAGCCTTGTGAAACGGGATGGGGCGATCGTAGTCTCGGTGGCAGACCAGGGACCGGGCATTCCGGCGGACAAGCGCGGCGATGTGGTCGAGCGCTTCGTTCGGCTGGATGAAAGCCGCAGCAAACCCGGGACGGGACTTGGCCTGTCGCTTGTCGAAGCGGTGATGGAGATGCATCAGGGACGTTTGGAACTGAGCGATACGATACCGGGCGCCGAAAACAATCGTGGTTTGACCGCCAGCATGGTTTTCGGAGCGCCTTCCGGCTGATAGGCATGGGGGAGCCGAAATCGGGATCGGCGGGAGGGTAACGATGCAGACGGATGCGCGACGTTTGACGGACATCGCCAAATGCGCCTTGCGGCCGATGAGCCAGGCGGACGCGAAGTCCGTCCTGTCCAGCCTCAAGGACATCGCCAGGAGCCATTCAGAAATCGCCGACCTCCTGGCCTCGGACACGCCGCTGAAGGACTTCGTCATCGCGGCCCTTTCGCTATCCCCCTATCTGAGGGACATGGCAGTCTCCCAGCCGCAAGTGCTCGTTCGGGCTCTGGGGGAGCCGATCACGCTGTATCTGGATACATGCATTCAAACGGCAAGGCATGCCTGGAAGGGTGACGAGTCCGGCAAGCCTTTGTCCGATGCCGAGATCATGACGCGGCTGAGAAATGCCAAGCGCGATATCGCCTTCGCCATTGCACTCACCGATCTCTCGCGATCGTTCGACGCACGGGAAACCACGCGATGGCTCAGCGAGTTCGCCGGTGCCGCCGTCTCGGCGACAATCGATCACCTGCTGCTCAGCGCGCATGACGGCGGTAAGCTCAATGTTGTCGATGCAGAGCGGCCGAGCGAACGGTCCGGTGTCGTGGTTCTTGGCATGGGTAAGCTCGGCGCCTTCGAGTTGAACTATTCCTCCGATATCGATCTCGTCGTCTTCTACGAGCCGCAGGCTCCGCTGATCATCGATCCCCAGGATGCGCCGGAAACATTTGCCCGGCTGCTGCGCCGGCTGGTCCGTATCCTGCAGGAGCGCACTGGCGACGGCTATGTCTTCCGCACCGACCTGCGCCTGCGACCCGACCCCGGTGCGACACCGCTCGCCATTCCGGTGGAGGCAGCGATGCTCTATTACGAGAGCAGGGGGCAGAACTGGGAGCGGGCAGCATTCATCAAGGCGCGCCCGGTTGCCGGCGATATCAAGGCCGGCGATGCCTTCCTGCGCGAACTGACGCCGTTCATGTTCCGCAAATACCTCGACTATGCGGCGATTGCGGACATTCACTCGATCAAGCGGCAGATTCATGCACACAAGGGGCATGGCGAGATTGCCGTCAAAGGGCACAACATCAAGCTCGGCCGCGGCGGCATCCGGGAGATCGAGTTCTTCGTCCAGACGCAGCAGCTGATCGCCGGGGGGCGGATGCCGGAATTGCGGCTGCGCGCGACCGAGCCGATGCTCGGCGGATTGGCACGGGCCAACTGGATCGATACGAAAACGGCGGAGGAACTGATCTCTGCCTACTGGTTCCTGCGCGATGTCGAGCATCGGGTCCAGATGGTCCGCGACGAGCAGACGCATGTATTGCCAACGACGGAGGCGGAACTCAAGCGTATCTCCTATATGATGGGCTTTGCTGATGTTGCATCGTTTTCGGCGGAACTGTCGCGCGTTCTAAGGACAGTGGAGCGCCGCTATGCCCAGCTGTTCGAGCAGGAGGCGAAGCTTTCGGCGGAGACGGGCAACCTCGTCTTCACCGGACAGCGGGACGATCCGGACACGCTGAAAACCCTGCGGAAGCTGGGCTTCGAGCGGCCGCAGGATATTTCGCGAACAATCCGCACCTGGCACTACGGCCGATATCGTGCCACGCAGTCGGTGGAGGCGCGCGAGCGGCTGACGGAATTGACGCCCGAGCTGCTGCGCGTATTCGGAGAAAACAAACGCGCCGACGAGGCATTGCTGCGCTTTGATCATTTCATCGCCGGTCTGCCGGCGGGCATCCAGCTTTTCTCGCTGCTCGGCAACAATCCGGGGCTGCTTTCGCTGATCGTCAACATCATGTCGTCCGCCCCGCGGCTGGCCGATATCATTGCCAGCAAGCCGCATGTCTTTGACGGCATGCTCGATCCGCGGCTGCTCGCCGAACTGCCGACGCGCGATTATCTGGCAGAGCGCATCAACGGCTTTCTTGCCGGTGCGCGCCACTACGAGGACATTCTCGATAGATTGCGCATCACGGCGTCCGAGCAGCGGTTTCTGATCGGCATCCGGCTCCTGACCGGTGTCATCACCGGCGTGCAGGCGGGGCATGCGCTCACCGATCTTGCCGACCTGATCATTGCCGCGGCGCTCGACGCCGTACTGCGTGAGGTTGATGCAGCCCATGGGAAGTTCCCCGGCGGGCGCGTCGCTGTCATCGGCATGGGCAAGCTCGGAAGTCACGAACTGACGGCCGGCTCCGATGTCGATATCATTCTGCTCTACGACCATGACGAGGCTGCTGCCGAGTCCGATGGTCCAAAGCCGCTCGATTCCGTTCGTTATTTTACCCGCGTCACGCAAAGGTTGATTTCGGCTCTCTCGTCACCCACTGCCGAAGGCGTGCTCTATGAAGTCGATATGCGGCTGCGCCCCTCGGGCAACAAGGGACCGGTCGCGACGCGGATCAATGCCTTCGCAAAATATCAGCGTGAAGAAGCGTGGACGTGGGAACATATGGCGCTCACCCGCGCTCGGGCGCTCTGCGGGGAGGACAGCCTGATTGCCGAGGCGAACACGATTTTTCGCGAGGTGCTCGTGGAGCGCCGGGATATTGCAAAGGTGACGGCGGATGTCGCGGAGATGCGCGGGCTGATCGACAAGGAAAAACCGCCGAGCGACGTCTGGGATTTCAAGCTCATTCCGGGCGGGCTCGTCGACATCGAATTCATTGCCCAGTATCTCATGCTGATTGCGCCGGCGCGGGACAGCGACGTGCCACCGAGCGGGACGTCGACTGCTGATGTCCTGCAGGCGCTTGGACCGGCCTTGATCGCGTCCGCCGATCTGGAGACCGTGCAGGAGGCGCTTGCGCTGTTCACCAATCTCTCGCAGATCGTCCGGCTGTGCGTCGTGAGCGATTTCGAGCTGAAGGATGCACCGGCAGGCCTGATCGATCTTCTCTGCCGCGCGGCCGATGCACCGGATGCCAAGGTTCTGGAGGCGGATATTCGCCGCCTCTCCAAGGCCGTGCGCCGGGTATTTCAGGCGACCGTCAAGCCTTACAGCGCCGCGCGTCAAACCTGACGCGCGAAGGACGCTGTAGCACTTTGAAACTGCCGCATAATTTTGTCCTTAAAAGATTCCGATTTAAGGAATTATGCAGTAGGGGACGGAACTTCGGCGCGCGGGTCTGTATCGGGGATGCGCAGGGAGATGATCGTGCCGATGTTTTCCAGGGAATAAATCCTCATCGCCCCGCCGTGCAGGTGGGTCAGCGACCTCGAAATGGCAAGACCGAGGCCGGAGCCGCCCTTGCTCTTGGCATACTGGCTCTGCACCTGTTCGAACGGCTGTCCGATCTTCTGCAGCGCCGCCCGCGGAATGCCGATGCCGGTGTCGGCGATGGTGAGCGTCACCGCGCCGGCCACCTTGCGGGCGCGTAGCGAGACCTTGCCGCCCTCATTGGTGAATTTCACGGCGTTCGACAGGAGATTGAGCAATATCTGCTTCATTGCACGCCGATCGGCGACCAGTGCCAGACCGGACGAGACCTGGTGATCGACGCAGATGTTCTTCTGTTTTGCCGGAATAGTGGTGAAGCGCAGCGTCTCCTCGATCAGCGGCGCGAAATCGATCGTTTCGCGGTTCATTTTCATCTGCCCCGCCTCGATCTTCGACATGTCGAGGATATCGTTGATGACGTTCAGCAGATGTTTGCCGCTATCGTGGATGTCATGGGAATATTCGTCGTATTTCTCGGAGCCCAGCGGGCCGAACATCTTGTTCTGCAGGATCTCGGAGAAGCCGAGAATGGCGTTCAGAGGTGTGCGCAACTCATGCGACATGTTGGCGAGAAATTCGGATTTCGCCCGGTTCGCTGCTTCCGCCCGTTCTTTTTCAGCCTGGTAATTGGCATTGGCGACGGACAATTCCGCTTTCTGCCGCTCGAGCGTGATGCGCGAGGTCGAGAGATCGCCGATGGTTGCCATGAGACGGCGCTCGGATTCGCGTAAGCGAACCTGATGGCGCTTGAGCAGCGTGATGTCGGTGCCGACGGAGACCAGGCCCCCGTCGCGAGTACGCCGGTCGTTGATCTGCAGCCAGCGTTGATCGGCCAGCTGGACTTCGGATGTCTGCGAATGGTTGGACCGATCGGGATCGGCGATCCGCCGCTCGATGATCGGGCGGGCGGCAGCCGTGTTGACGACGGAACGTTCCGTGCCGGGCACCAAAACGTGGTCGGGCAGCTTGTAGGCTTGCTGATAGTGTGTGTTACACATGACAAGGCGGTCGTTCTTGTCCCAGAGCACGAAGGCCTCGGAGGTGCATTCGATGGCGTCGGCCAGCCGCTGGTCAGCCTCGGCGTAACGCTGGGCAAGTCGGTGCTGCTCGGTGACATCCATGGCGATACCGATCAGGTGCACGCGGCCGGATGCGGTGCGAATGACCTGCGCGCGCGCCCTCATCCAGACATAGTGGCCCTCGGCGTGGCGCATTCGGAAGACCTGGTCGATCTGCCGGGCATCGCCCTTGGCGATGGTGCGCGCGACCTTGTAGATGCTGCCGTCATCCGGGTGCATCAGCCGGGCAGCGTCGCCGAAGGACAGAACGCTGCTCTGCGGCGGCATGCCGAGCATTTCATACATCGACCGCGACCAGAAGAGGCGCCGGTTGGGCATATCGAAATCCCAAAGGCCGCAGCGCCCGCGCGATAGCGCCGTTTCGACGCGCAGGTTGCTTTCGGCAAAAATCTGGTCCGCGTCGCGGGCGCGCTTGGCCTGGATGTAATAGGCATAGAGCACCACAAGCAGGATAGCCGAGATACCGGCAAACAGCGTGACGTTCAGCGAAACCTCGTCGCGCCACAGCTTTTCGATCCGCGCCAGCGGCGTCGCAACGAGCAATGTTCCAGCGCCGCCCGGCACCTGCGTCAGCGCCACGACATGCTCGACGCCGCTGATGAAGGTCTTCATAACGGTCGAGCGCTCGCCAAAGTATTGAAAGGCGGCGATTTCCGGTGCCACCGCCGCCAGGGTGCGGCCGGTATAGACGTCGCCGTCCGGGGAACTCGCGAAAATCCGCCCGTCATTGCGCATGGTCAAGACGAATGCGCCTGGCTCAAGCATATCTGGTGGAAGGAAGGCGTTCAGCCGCTGTTCGACATCCCATTTTTGCGCCTTGTCGAACAGGGCAACGCCGTTTTCCCGAAGGGCGGCACTTGCCGTCGCAGCAGCGAGCATCGTGGCCTGGCGGGAGCTCGCCTCCATGCGCGCATGCTCGACCATGATGCCGTTGACGCGGGAGATCGCAACGACGAGCAGAAAGGCAGTAATCAGGATCGGGATGGAGCGCTTCAGCAACGGCTCTGCGCGCGCAAGGCGCAATGCTGCCGGCTCCTTAAAAATCCGTGCGTGCTGGATGATGCCCTTCTCCAGGTTCAGGAAACCCGGAAATTTTGGCCGCAACCGCTCACCGGCCGCGCGTCCCCGCTGCGCTTCCGCCATCTTCGTCAATTCTGTAGGTCCTCATGTGATTCGATGCGCCGCTCGCTCGAACCTCACCCAATGAATCAATTGTGATTCGGCTTGTCCAGAAGAAAATGTAAAACTTTATTAACCATTTATCGTCATTGGAAAATAATACTGCCGCGGCCCGCGGGCGGCTGGAACCGGAAAAACCCCGCGATTGCGGGGTTTTGGCATTGAGCTTGATAAATCCTTAGCCTTTCAGCATCCGCTCGACGATGTCGCTGACATCGGCGGAAAGCTTTGCGGCGGCTGCGATTTCGCGAAGCGCGTTGCGCGCGTGCTCGGCGCGGACGCCCTCCAGCGACCGCCACGAGCGCATCGAGGTCAGGATGCGCGCCGCCAACTGCGGATTGCGCGGATCGATGTCGAGAATCTGATGCGCGAGGAAACGATAGCCATCGCCGTCGGCCCGGTTGAAGCCGGTCGGATTGGAGAAGGCGAAGGTGCCAACGAGAGCCCTGACCCGGTTCGGATTAGAACTGTTGAACAGCGGATCGGCCATCAGCGTCTTTACGCGGGCGAGCGCATCAGCCCCGGGGATCGTCGCCTGAATGGTAAACCACTTGTCGATGACCAGCGCATTGTCCCCGAAGCGCGACTTGAAGGCTGCAAGCGCTTCCGTCGTTTCGGCAGACTCCGGAAACCGATGGGCGAGGATGGTGAGCGCCTGGCTGAGATCGGTCATGTTATTGGCGGATTTGAACGCATCGACGGCACGGCCCGGCTGGTTCTCGGCATAGACGAGATAGGAGAGCGCGGTGTTGCGGAGGGACCGGCGACCGGCACTCGCCGCATCCGGGCTGAAGGGGCCTTCGACTACCATCTCGTCCGCAAGCGTCGCAAAGGCATCCCGGCCGGCTTCCGCGATGGCTGTCATGATCTGCTGGCGCCCCGCATGGATGGCGTCGGGGTCGTTGTTGCTGCCGATCTCGCGGGCAATATCGGCCTCGCTCGGCAGGGCCAGGGCCTGCGCGCGGAAGGCGGGTTCGAGCTTGCCGTCGGCCGCCGCTGCAAGAAGTGCATCGATCAGGGCCTTGTCGCATTTTGCAGCCTCGCCGGCTTTTGCGCTGGCTGTCGCCGCGACCAGGTTCGGCAAGGCGAGATCGTTCAAAGCCTGCCAGCGTGCGAACAGATCACTTTCGTATCTGGCGATATGAGCGCGATCGGCAGGCGTCTGCTCGAAATGCAGGTTGATCGGTGTCGAGAAATCGCGATTGAGCGACAGGACAGGACGCGAGACGATGCCGGTGAAGGTGACGGTCTGCTTGCGTTCGACGAGGTGGAGAACGTCGCCGCTGATTTCCGCGCCGGTGGCTGAGGAAAGGTTGGCCTCAGAGCCGTCCTCCAGCAACAGCCCGAGCCTGAGCGGAATATGCATCGGCTCCTTGGCGCTCTGTCCGGGCGTCGCCGGCACCATCTGCTCGAGCGACAGCGTGAAGGTCTGCTTGGCTACGTCATAGGCAGTCGATGCGGTGACGAGCGGCGTGCCGGCCTGATGGTACCACAGCGAAAATTGCGTCATGTCACGCTTGCTGACATCGGCAAAGCAGGCGACGAAGTCCTCGATCGTCACCGCCTGTCCGTCGTGGCGATCGAAATAGAGGTCCATGCCCTTCTTGAAGAGGTCCGCTCCGAGCACCGTCGCGATCATGCGCGTGACTTCGCTGCCTTTTTCGTAGACGGTCGTCGTGTAGAAGTTGTTGATTTCCCGGTATTTTGTCGGGCGAACGGGATGGGCGAGGGGACCCGCGTCCTCCGGGAACTGCTCGGCCTTCAGGTGGCGAACTTCAGCGATGCGCTTGACCGAGCGCGAGCGCTGGTCGGCAGAAAATTCGTGATCGCGATAGACGGTCAGGCCTTCCTTGAGGCACAGCTGGAACCAGTCGCGGCAGGTGATGCGGTTGCCGGTCCAGTTGTGGAAATATTCATGCGCGATGATTGCCTCGATATTGGCGTAGTCGGAATCGGTCGCGCTCTCGGGATCGGCAAGCACGTACTTGTCGTTGAAGACGTTCAACCCCTTGTTTTCCATCGCGCCCATGTTGAAGTCGGAAACGGCGACGATCATGAAGATGTCGAGGTCGTATTCGCGGCCGAAGACCTCTTCGTCCCACTTCATCGAGCGCTTCAGCGCGTCCATCGCATAGGCCCCGCGCGCCTCCTTGCCGTGCTCGACATAGATTCTCAGCACGACTTCACGGCCGGACATCGTCGTGAACGTGTCTTCGACCACGCCGAGATCGCCGGCGACCAGCGCAAAGAGGTAGCTTGGCTTGGGATGCGGATCGAACCAGGCCGCGAAATGCCGCCCGTCGCCCATACTGGCGCCGCCGAGATAATTGCCGTTCGAAAGAAGCAGCGGCGCGGTTTGCTTGTCCGCAATGATGTTTACCGTGTAGACGGCAAGCACGTCGGGACGGTCCGGGAAATAAGTGATGCGGCGGAAGCCCTCCGCCTCGCACTGCGTGCAATAGACATTGCTCGTGCGATAGAGACCCATCAGCTTGGTGTTGGCTTCCGGGTTAAGTTCCGTCGTGACCGTGATTTCGAAAGGTGCTGTTGCGGGCAGGTTGCGGATGGTCAGCGCATCGTCCGTTGCATCATAATTTGTGGCCGGGATCTCTTCCTGGTCGAGCAGCAGGCCGGTCATCTTCAGCTCGTCGCCGTCGAGGATGAGCGGTGCATCTTCGCTGACGCCCTCGCGCCGGTGGAAGATCAGCCGCGCTTCGACCTTGGTTTCCTTTGGGTCAAGTTCAAAGGTGAGGTCCACCCTCTCAAGGACGAAATCCGTCTGCCGATAGTCTTCCAGATGAATGATTTCGCCCGTATCTGTCCGCATTGTTTGTCCCGCTGGCTCTCCCGCCGTGTCATGCCCGGGAGAGGCTTGGTCATCGTGAAGAGGCTGCGCGTTCTGCGGAGCTTCGGGGTGGTAGGATGGGTTCTTTTCGGTCGCCGGCGCTGTTCCAGTGTGTCCGATCTGTCCCGCTCCCAGGTCTTTCTTCAGAGACTTACGAAATTCGCCCTAATAATATTTAAATCGGGCGTGTCTTTTTGGCACAGATTGCGCAAATTTCCGGACGGATATTGGCATTATTGACCCACGGATGAACTGCAACGCTCCTGCTGCCAGTTCCAACGTAGGATATTGACGCCGAAGCATCAAATATTTCCGGCTCACATCACGAAAATTGATCCCCGTTCAAATTATCACGCGCTAAGGTGCCGGGGCGACGGATTGTCCGGTCGCGTCCCCCCGGCAGCCCGTCGTTCTCTTCCCATTTCCGGCTCGCTGTCGTCAGTTCGATGAGTGCGACCCGCATGGATGCCGAATTTCCCCACCCGATGAAGGGCATTTCCCTCAAGGTTCTGTCCGTGCTGGTCTTCGTTTGCATGTCGACGCTGATCAAGGCGGCCGGAACGGAAATCGCCACGGGGCAGATCACCTTCTATCGCTCCGCTTTTGCCATGGTGCCTATTCTCGGCTACCTCGCCTTCAAGGGACATCTGCGCACCGCCTTTCACACCAAGGATATTTTCGGCCACCTGGCTCGCGGTTTTATCGGAATCCTCGCCATGAGCTTCGGTTTTTACGGTCTGGTGCATCTGCCTCTGCCGGAGGCGATCGCCATCGGCTATGCGATGCCGCTGCTCGCCGTCGTCTTCGCGGCGGTTTTCCTCAAGGAAACAGTGCGGGTCTACCGCTGGTCGGCGGTGCTGATCGGCCTCGTCGGCGTCATGATCATCACCTTGCCGCGCCTGACATTGCTGCGCGATGGCGGCTTCGGATCCGGGGAAGCGCTCGGCGCGCTGGCGGTGCTTTTGTCGGCAACATTTGGCGCTGTCGCGATGGTGCTGGTGCGAAAACTGGTCGCCAAGGAGCGCACGCACACCATCGTGCTTTATTTCTCGCTCTCAGCCTCCTGCTTCTCGCTGCTCACGGTGCCCTTCGGCTGGGAGCCGCTGTCGTGGAACTCCTTCCTGCTGCTGATGGCGGCCGGTTTCTGCGGCGGCGTCGCGCAGATCCTGCTGACGCAGAGCTATCGCTATGCCGACATGTCAACGATTGCGCCCTTCGAATATACCTCGATCATCCTTGGCCTGATCATCGGGTATTTCCTCTTCGATGAAGTCCCGACCGGCGTGATGCTGATCGGCACCGCGATCGTGGTGGGTGCCGGCATCTTCATTATTTTCCGGGAACACCAACTGGGTCTTGAGCGCAAAGGTGCGCGAAAACACGTGACGCCGCAGGGATAAAAAGTCGCTGAACGGCGAAGGTCAGGACGAGGTGACGGGCGCCGTGTCGTCCTCGACGAGTTCGGTCGGTCTTATCGCCTGGTTCATCGCGTTCACCGCCTCCATACCCGGCGTTGGCACGGTGTTTGCCTGGAAATCGGTCTTTGCGACCAGGCCGTCCCCGTGGCTGCGCTTGGCGATACGCCAGGTAGCATAGGCCGCGTAAAGCGCGAAATAGGTGGCGAGCAGCACGAAAAGCGCTGGCGGGCCGAACCGGTCCATGACAGGGCCGACCATCAGCGGCCCGGAAATCGTGCCGATACCATAGGTGATCATCATGCCCGAGGAGACCTCGACATATTCATTTGGCCGGGCGAGGTCGTTGGCGTGGGCGACATTGAGCGCATAGATCGGAAACAGCACCGAGCCGATGAAGGCGGCGATCACGTAGAGCACCGTCGGGCTTGCATCGACGAAAGCGACCATAACGAGAGAGGACACTACCCCGACGATACCGCAGGCGATCATGACGATGCGGCGGTCCATTCTGTCGGATGCCCGACCGATCGGGATCTGGGAGATGGCGCTGCCGGTGAGAACCGCGGCCAGCAAGGTCGCGCCCTCGGCGGTCGAAAGGCCAATTTTCTGCGTGAAGACGCCGCCGAGATTGAGCCAGGCGCCGGCCATGGCGCCGGCAAGGAAGGCACCGACCACCGCGACCGGCGAGCGGCGAAAGAGGCCCGGCAGATCGAAATTGACCTGGGCGGGCAATGCCGGCATGGCCGAGGAGGACAGCGCCGTCGGCAGCAGAGCCAGCGAGAACAGAACGCCGCAGAGGATGAACAGCGACGCATTGGTCGGATCGCCCAACGGCACGAGATATTGCCCGCCGATCGTCCCGACCATGGTGGTGATCAGATAGACTGAAAACAGCATGCCGCGATTTTCATTGGTCACCCGCTCGTTGAGCCAGCTTTCGATGACGAGATAGCTGCCGGAAATGGCAAAGCCGGAAATCGCGCGAAAGAAGATCCAGGCATGCCAGTCGACGACCAGGCCGCACATCAGAATGGCGATACTGAGCAGCGTGATCAGGGCGGCAAAGACGCGGACGTGGCCGACGCGCGCTACGAATTTCGGCGTAACGATGCAGGAAAGGGTGAAGCCGAGCGTATAGCCGGTGGCGATCAGCGAGATGGTCAGCGTCGACCAACCCTCGGCCACCGAGCGCACCGGCAGCACATAGCTCGCCAAACCGAAGCCGACCATCATCAACAGCGTCGACAACATCAGGCTGAACACGGATCTGAGGCTGGCCAGCATGAGCGCTCCCGTCGTGCATTCGCCGCATGCTCGATCGTTGTCAAGCAGGCAGGCGCTGAAAATTGGAGCGGATTGCGCGGTCAGAACGGTTGGAATTGCACGGCATGCCGCCCTTTGGTTTGAAGGACGAGTGTGGCTCTAACCAATTTCTCCCGCGCTGTCGATTGCGACAGGGCGTGGCGCAGATCAGGAGATCGATGTCTGCGTTTCGAGACACATTACTTCGGCAGGAAAGCGCTGATGGCGTCCCGATCTGACTGTTTTGCAGGGGCATCAACGCTCAGGCGGCTATATTCGCGCGAGGCGCGCACGGCGGTGCCGATGTCTGCAACGGTTTCTATCAGGGCGCGGATGGAAGCGGACATGAACAGGTCTTTCGAAATCTTGGCAGGCGAGATTTTGGCAGGAAGGAGACGCGGGCAGGCGCGGCTTCAAATCAGCGCTGGATGAACTCGGAAAAGATTTGTACCGGGCGCGTGATGCGGCCGTAGCCCGCGGCGGTCATCTGTTCGTTCGCAGCCGAGCCGAAGCTGGCGAAGGGCGTGCGAAGCGGAGAGCCGGCGTGGCGGAGCGTCTCAAAGCCGCTGTGCAGAGGACGAAAACGGGCAGTCATGGTTCATTTCCTTTTCCAATCCTCCCGTGAACTTATATTGCGCTGCAGCATCGATTCCGCAATGCGTCATTTCGCGTTGCTGATATGCGTCGCTCGCATGGCTGCATTCATTGCTTGTTCATAAATCAGGCAGACGGGCCGTCGAGGCGCGTTTAACCACGAAGCCGGGCGCGAAACGCCAGCAGGTCCTGCCAGGCAAGCCGCTTGCTGGCGGGGGCCGACATCAGATCCTGCGGATGCAGCGTGAAAAGGGCCGGAACGGTCAGTCCGCCAACCGGCCCGGCAACTGAGATATCGCGCCACTCGCCGCGCATGTGGTGGATGGTGTCGCTGCCGCCGAAGAAGAAACGGCCGGCGAAATTGCCGAGAATGAGCAGATGCCGCGGCTCGGCGAGCACGATCTGGCGCTCGATGAACGGCCGGCAGATATCGGTCTCGCGCGGCGAGGGCACCCGGTTTCCCGGCGGCCGCCAGGGAATGACATTGGTGATGAGGACAGACGTCCGGTCAAGCCCGATCGCAGCCAGCATACGGTCCAGCATCTGGCCCTGCTTTCCGGAAAAGGGGACGCCGTCCCGGTCGTCGTCGCCGTTCGGCATCGGGCCGATCACCATGATCCCGGACGACGGGTTTCCGTCGGCAAACACCGTGTTGCGGGCGCTGTTTCTAAGGTTGCAGCCCGAAAAGACCTCCATGGCGCTTTTCAGTTCGCTAAGTGAGCGGGCCGATTCGGCCGCGAAACGCGCCTCGGCGATGGCCTGCTCGTCCGGGATGGCCATCTGCGGGAAGGGAGCCGGTGCTGGAGCCATGCGACTCCCGGACGAGCCAGACGTGTCCCGGTTGGTCGACGGTCGTGGCGTATCGTCCGGCGTTGAGATCTGCGTTTTTTGCACGGCTTGCGAGCCGGTGTTACCGCGCACGGCTTTTGCTTGTGCGAACTGCGCGAAACGATCGACGGGATCGTCTTCCAACAGCCATTCGACACCAGCTTCCGCATGGAAATGCAGAAGGGCGGCAAGTTCGGCCGGGGACATGCTGTCGCTGGAGATCATGGTCTACCTTCTACAGAAGGGCGGATCACCGGGAAAGCGGAAAAGTCGCCGCGTCCTCTGTCAATTCAGGCGGCCATCGCAGTCCAGCGCTCGATATCGTCGCGCTCGCCGATCAACGCCAGCCCGTGAGCGATCGACAGCAGTTCGCCGCCGCTTTCGATGCAGTCGCCGGCGAAGTGGTTTTCGAAAAGGCGGCGGATGGCGGGAACGAAGGACGTGCCGCCGGTCAGGAACACCTTGTCGATGCCGCCAGCGGCCGTGTTCGTCGTCGTCAGCACCTCGTCCAGCGCCTCCTCGATGCGGGCGAGATCCGGTGCGATCCAGCTTTCGAACTCGCTGCGGCGCACCGTCTTTCGGCTCTTTTCGCCGAGCGGCGCGAAGTAAAATTCGGTTTCCTCCTCGCGCGACAGCCGCATCTTGGTGGCCGAGACCGCCTGGTACAGCGGATAGCCCTCGTCATGTTCGACCAGGTCGACGAAGGCTTCGAGCTTCTCCGGCTCGACGGCCGAGCGCACCAGCTGCTTCAGGTCCGCGAAATCCTTCAGCGTCTTGAAGATCGACAGCTGGTTCCAGCGGCCGAAATTGGCGTAGTAGCTGGAGGGCACGTCGAGCAGCTTGTCGAAGCTCCTGAACTGGCTGCCCTTGCCGATCAGCGGCGAAACGACGTTGTCGATGATGCGGAAGTCGAAGTGATCGCCGGCGACGCCGACGCCGGAATGGCCGACCGGAACCGCCGTCAGTTCGCCCGCGTGGCTTTCGAAGCGGATGATCGAATAGTCCGTCGTGCCGCCGCCGAAATCGGCGACCAGCACGGTCGCGTCCTTCTTCAGGTTCTGGGCGAAATAGAAGGCGGCCGCCACCGGCTCGTAGACATAGTGAACTTCGGGAAAGCCGAACGACGACAGCGCCCGGTCGTAGCGCTCGAGCGCCAGCGCTTCGTCCGGGTTGCTGCCGGCGAAACGCACCGGCCGGCCGATGACGATGCGGCCGTAATCCTGTTTCCAGCCATCGCCGGCATAGTCGGCGATGCGGGTGAGGAAGGAGCGCATCAGGTCTTCGAAGCCATGGCGCCGGGCAAAGATCAGCGTGCCCTGGAACAGCGGGCTTGCGGCAAAGGTCTTGATCGACTGCAGGAAACGCGCTTCGCCGGGATTGTCGATGAACTGCTGGATCGCCGCCTGGCCGGCCTCGATCTTCACTGCCGCGGCACCCAGCTGCGCGTGCTTCATGAAGGACAGGGCCGTGCGCATGGAATCATTGGTTCCGGCGGCGCTGGTAAAGCTGAGCGATTGCGTCGTCTGGCCATGCGAAGCGGCGAGCACGGAATTGGTGGTGCCGAAATCGAAGCCGAGCGCCTTGGCCATTGAGTGTCTCCGTCCTTGGTTCCCGCCGTCGGGGCGGCGACCTCGCAGCCAACGCGCGTCAAGGCCCGGAATGCCTTGGGCGGCGGCCGGGATGCGTTCGATGGCGAGAGGGCTGGTCTATTTGGAGGGCGCCTCTTCGCATGGGGCGAAGGCCAAAGCAAGGCAGGATGGCGGCATACCCCTCTTCTCCCCACGGGGGAGAAGGTGGCGCAAAGCGCCGGATGAGGGGGCCGCGGCTCGCGCC
>UCOA01000015.1 GCA_900474095.1 Hyphomicrobiales bacterium
TTAGCCAGTGTCGGGTCGATGTAGCGGCAAACTTCAGCCTCCACGATCCGGCGGAGCTCGCCGGGGTATAAAGCTTCAAGCGCATCCAGCTCAGTGCCGCCTTCACCGAACCGCTGCTCGAATTTAGCCCCGCGCCGTTCGGTCTCTTTCAGCGGCGTTCGCGGCAGGCGGTATTGACCGCATTGCTCCTGCGTAAGGGCAACCGGCTGCAAGCTGACGTCGAGGTCTAGCCCTGCGTCACGAAGCCAGAATTCGATCTTGCGGGCCAGTGTGACAGGCATGGATCGGCCGCCGGGATCGAAATCGCTGATATAAACAATACGCAACGGCCGTGTCTGGCCCTGGTTGGCATCGATTGCACGCTCGACGGCCTGCCGGGCAAAGGTTTCCGAGGTCTCACCGGCACCGGCGACCAGATTGACGCCGAGCCGCTGCGCGAGCGGAACCAAAATGTCGTTCTGTGTGCTCTTCTCGATCCAGATCTCAACGAGGAATTCCTGCGGCGCGTGGAAATGTAGTTGATACGTTGGAAGATCGGCCTGGTGCCACATTGCGCCAAACTCGGGGGACGTTTCGACCACCTCGACCTCAGGCCTGAGGCGCGCACCGATTTTTTCGACTGTCGCGTTGATGATCGGATCGTCGTTGCGTCGGTCGACCAGCGCGCCATCGGGAATGAGCTTGAGATACCGCGCGGCCAAGCTGGCGATGCAGATGAACTGCCAATCGCTGTTGGTATTCGCGTAGGGCCTGCCGTCTGGCTTGATCACAGGCGGGTCTTGGGAGACGAGCAAGTAGTGGACGCGGCGAATATGCAAGCCTGATCGCAACCCGAAGCGCTGCCAAAGTTCGGCAAACCATTCAGCCGCCGCCGCACGAAAAGGGATGCGAGCGTAGAACGGGTCTGTATTGGGAGTTAACGCAATCAGGTCTTTCTGCCTGCATCCGATCTCTGCCGACAGGGTCTTGATGGCTTCGTAATCGATCCTCATTCGACCACCTCCACCCCCCGGCGGCGGCACTCGGCGATCAGGGCTTGGGTCGAGACCGTCGCGAGCAGCTTCTCGGTCATCGAGCCGGAAGTTTCAGCGGTAGTGGGGATTTCCCCACTATTGGAATTTTTACCACTGGCATCGGTGGGGATTTCCCCACTTTCCCCACCCGTCAGATCGCGGCGGAACCGCGCCACGGTCTTGTGATCAACCTTCGCCAGCTCAGCGATCTTGCGATCAGACATGCGTGACCATTCAGGATCGCGCAGCAGCGTCTCGACCGAATTGCGCTTGTCGGCCTGGGTTCGGCGGATACCGTGTTCGGCGTTTGCACCTACCGCGAAAAGGATCGCATCGCGCTGATTGCCTTGCCGTATGTCCGCGCCAATCGTCTCGCGACCGACGCGACGGGCGGCCTCTATCCTGTGGAATCCGTCACCGGGCCAATAGCCCCCGTTATCGTCATGGAAGATGATGACCGGAGGGAAGGCGGCACCAGCAACCATAGCCTCCGCGTATTCGGCCACGGTGCCGGGATCGATGCCGACGACTCGCATTTGGGCGCTGCCGTCAGCCATGATCGCCCCAATTTGGATTTCACGAATTTCAGGGGTCATCGCCCACCTCCAGCCGCGACTATTTCGGCAGCGCCGGGGAGCCTGGGTCGATCACAGCCTGACGGAAGGCGGGCGAAGTCGCGAAGGACGGCGTTTACCGACTCGCCCCGCTCGACGGCCAGCAGCGCTTCCAAAACCGGCCTCGGACCGCAATTGGAGAGGCGACGGGCAAGATCGAGCCGTTGCTGATCCGCAAGATGTTGTGGCCGGCGGCTGCGGATTGCCGATATGTCGGGGTTGTGCTTCATCAGCAATCTCCTTGCGGAAATCGCCGGATTTGAACGCGCTTGGCACCTGTGTTAGGTTCTCAGCCCTCGCCCCCGAGAAAATCCTGACTGACCTGGAGGCCGTCGCGCGCGCAATCGCGGCGGCTCTCTATGCGTCTAACTCAGCGACAGCCGGCACCTTGGTGGCCGGCAATCTATTGGCGTCACGCAGATTGTGATGAAGTCCGAGCCGTTCTGCGATTGGCGCAACCAGCGCCAATCGCTTGCGGCCCATGCTGACTGTTGGGATGTCGCCACGCTTGGCCGCCTCATAGCTGCCGTTGCGGGACAGGCCAAAGAAGATACTGCCTGCATCGGGGACGGGAATCGTCGGGCGGGAAAGTGCTTCGTCGAGGGTCATCTTCTATCCCTTCTATATGCGGTTTATGCGCCATATGCACATATAGCATAGGACAAACACGGATTGCCGACAACAACAATATGTGCATAAGGTGCATGGAGGGACAGAAAGGGGCAAAGTAGATGACGACAGATAAAGCCGCCCAATCTAAGAAGACCGAGCGCCTGCATATGCTGATTTCACCCGGCGAACTCGAAGCGATTGACACCTGGCGTTTCGACAACCGGGTAGGAACCCGAGCAGATGCCGTGAGGCGGTTAACCCAACTGGCCTTGCGGGTCGATGCGCCGGTCGACGGCATCTATCACCAGCTGCGAGAGGCGTATGTGGAGCTTCTCAGCCGCACCGACGCGATTACATCTGATCCACTCGATCATGATCTGACGTTAAAAGCTGCGCTTCACGCTCTCGGCGATCTTACCAAGGCGCTTACGCCGCTCATGGTTGAGGTGACCTCACTGACGGAGCAGGTGCACCGCCTGCGGGCCGACGGCAAGGTGACCGACAAGACCAAGGAAGCCGATGAAATCCGGAAAGAGGCGGAAGAGAGGGCCAAGAAGGTGCGCGTCATGCTCCAGGCCCTTGAGGAAGGACCGTTTAGCGAGGACGACGAATGAAGTGCAACCGAGACAGGAGGACTGATCAATGTCGATACGCAAGCGCCCCTGGACGACACCGAAGGGCGAGGAGAAATCTGCCTGGGTCGTCGATTATTTCGATGTAAAGGGCGTGCGGCGCCAGAAGACATTCACGCGGAAGCGAGAGGCGGAAGACTTTGCCAGCAAGACCCACATGGAGATTAAGGAGGGCACCCACGTCGCCGACCGCGACAGCATTTCCGTGAAGAAAGCCGGAGAGCTGTGGATCGCAACCGGCGAAGGGGAAGGGCTTGAGCGGAGCACCATTGAGCAGCGGAGGCAGCACCTGAAGCTGCATATCGAGACCTTCATCGGCGACACGCTGATTTCCAAGCTGACGGTGCCGGCGATACGGGAGTTTGAGGATAAACTCAGAGCGGAAGGCCGCTCCGCCGCGATGATCAAGAAGGTGCTTATCTCCCTCGGCGGCATCCTGGCGGATGCGATGGAGCGCGGGCTCGCAACGCGGAACCCGGTTAGGGATATGCGCCAGAAGCGCAATGGGAAAGAGCAGCGGACAGAGAAGCGCCACAAGGGCAAGCTCAAGGTCGGAGTGCACATTCCGACGCCGGCCGAAGTCCGGGCGATTATCGGCGTTCTGGACGGTGGTCACTGGCGTCGCCCACTGCTGATAACGGTGATCTTCACCGGTATGCGAGCCTCAGAGTTGCGCGGTCTGCGCTGGCAGGACATTGATTTGGAGGGGCATTCGATTAGCGTAACCCAGCGCGCTGATCGGTTCGGTCAAGTGGGCCCTCCCAAGTCGGAAGCGGGTGAACGTGTGATTCCTATTCCTCCCATCGTGATCAACACGCTGAAGGAGTGGCGCCTTGTTTGCCCACGCCGTGATACCGAAAAGGTGGACGCGGCCGGTAATCCTGTGCGCGAACTTCACTATGTCTTCCCAAATAGACGGGGCAATATTCAAACCCGCCTCAACATCATCAACCAGGGCTTAATCCCGCCCCAACTCAAAGCCGGGGTTTCAGTCCCGACTGAGGAGGTGGAGAAAGACGGCAACCCGATCATGCGGGCGAAATATCCGGGCCTTCACGCGCTGCGACACTTCTTTGCGTCGTGGTGCATCAACCGGAAGGTTGACGGGGGCCTGGAGCTGCCGCCCAAATCGGTGCAGGATCGGTTGGGGCACGCATCCATTTCAGTAACGCATGATGTCTATGGACATTTATTCCCACGCGGCGATGATGTCGATGAACTGGCCGCTGCGGAGCGATTCCTTCTGAACTAATGACATGCTTGCGACAATGCTGCGACATAACTGCGACATAAGGTAAAAAAAGTGAATAAAAACAAAGGGTGATCCCGGATAACAAATCCGGGCAATTTTCATATGGGGGCACGGACCAGACATGGCCGCGCTGCTTTGCATGTCATTCGGGGATAGATGATGAAGTCACTTGGCAGTATCCGGCGTTCCTTTGCCCCTTGGGCCGATCCTGCCTCCGTACCGTTCATTGCCGTCAGGAACGTCACCAAGAAATTCGGTAATTTTGTCGCCGTCGACAATCTATCGCTCGATATCTATCCCCGCGAGTTCTTCGCGCTGCTTGGCGCGTCCGGCTGCGGCAAGTCCACGCTGTTGCGGATGCTGGCGGGTTTCGAGCAGCCGACATCCGGCGAAATCGTGCTCGATGGCCAGAGCCTTGCCGGTATTCCGCCCTATCGGCGGCCGGTGAACATGATGTTCCAGTCCTATGCCCTGTTTCCCCATATGACGGTCGAGAACAACATCGCCTTCGGCTTGAAGCAGGACGGCATGCCGAAGCCGCAGATCGCCGAGCGCGTCGACCAGATGCTGAAGCTCGTCAAGCTCGACAAGTTCGCCAAGCGCAAACCGCATCAACTGTCGGGTGGCCAGCGCCAGCGCGTGGCGCTCGCCCGGTCGCTCGCCAAACGGCCGAAGGTGTTGTTGCTCGACGAGCCGCTGGGCGCGCTCGACAAGAAGCTGCGCGAAGAAACCCAATTCGAACTGATGGACCTGCAGCAGCAGCTCGGCCTGACCTTCGTCGTCGTCACCCACGACCAGGAAGAGGCGATGACCATGGCCGACCGCATCGCGGTCATGGCGCATGGCAAGGTGATCCAGGTGGCAACGCCGCCGGAAATCTATGAGGCGCCGAACTCGCGCTTCGTTGCCGACTTCATCGGCGACGTGAACATTTTTGACGGCACGGTCTCCGCTGCCGGCCCAGGCGCGGTCGAGATTGCGACGGAAGCGGGCTTCAAGGTGCGCCTCGCATCCGCCGAGGCGCCTGCCGTCGGCACGAAAGCCGGGCTTGCCGTTCGCCCGGAGAAAATCCGCGTCAGCCGCGATAAGCCGTCCTGCGCGCCACTCAATGCGGCCGAAGGGGAAATCTGGGACATCGGCTATCTCGGCGACATGACGATTTTCCATGTTCGCCTGAAGGACGGCAAGGTGATCAAGGCGTCATCGCTAAATGCGGTGCGCGCGGTTGAGGATCCGCTTGGCTATGACCAGCAGGTCTGGATTTCCTTCGATGAAAATGCCGGCGTCGTGCTGAAGGATTGAGCCATGTCAAAATTCGGATCGGCAATCTTCAACCGGCTGGTGATCATCATCCCCTATGTCTGGCTGACGGTCTTTTTCCTGGCACCCTTCTTCATCGTACTCAGAATATCGCTGTCGGAAACCGCCATCGCGATGCCGCCTTATCTGCCCGTCTTCAATTTGGCGGATGGCATCTCGGGCATCGTCGAGAAGATCGGCCAGCTGTCGACCGCGAACTACGAGTTTCTGGCGAGCGATGCGCTCTACACCAATGCCTATCTTTCCAGTTTGCGGATTGCCGTCGTCTCGACCATCGTGACACTGATGATCGCCTATCCCATCGCCTATAGCATGGCAAAGGCGCCGACCTCGATCCGTCCGACGCTGCTGATGCTGGTCATCCTGCCGTTCTGGACGAGCTTCCTGATCCGTGTATACGCCTGGATCGCGATTCTGAAGCCGGAAGGCCTCCTGAATCAGTTTCTGCTGACGCTCGGTGTCATCGACGAGCCGCTGATCATTCTCAACACCAATTGGGCGATCTACATCGGTATCGTTTATTCCTACCTGCCGTTCATGGTGCTGCCAATCTACTCGTCGTTGGAAAAGATGGATCACAGCCTGACGGAGGCAGCTCAGGATCTCGGCTGCACGCCTATCTGCGCCTTTTGGCGGGTGACGTTTCCGCTATCCTTGCCCGGCGTGATCGCCGGCTGCATGCTCGTCTTCATCCCGGCAGTCGGTGAATTCGTCATCCCGGATCTGCTTGGCGGTTCCGAGACGTTGATGATCGGCAAGACATTGTGGAACGAGTTCAACTCCAATCGTGACTGGCCGATCTCTGCGGCGGTGGCGACGATACTGCTGCTCATTCTGGTGGTGCCGATCATGTTCTTCCAGCACGCGCAGGCCAAGGCCGACGGCGAGGGGAAGTAGTCATGGTCACATGGTCGCGCTTCAACATCGCCTCGATCGTCTTCGGCTTCGCCTTCCTCTATTTGCCGATCGTTCTCCTCGTCATCTTCTCGTTCAACGAATCGAAACTGGTGACCGTCTGGGCCGGGTTCTCGACCAAATGGTATGTCCAGCTTCTTCATAATCAGGCGCTGCTCGATGCCGCCTGGGTGACGGTGCGGGTGGGCCTGATTTCGGCAACTGTGGCAACGGTGCTCGGCACGCTGGCGGCTCTTGCCATGACGCGCTACACCCGGTTTCGCGGGCGTATGCTGTTTTCCGGGATGATCTACGCGCCGCTCGTCATGCCGGAGGTCATCACCGGCCTTTCGATGCTGCTCTTGTTCGTCGCCGTTGGCCTCGATCGCGGCTTCTGGACGCTGACGCTGGCGCATATCACCTTCACCATGTGCTTCGTCGCTGTCGTCGTGCAGTCCCGTCTGCTGAGTTTCGATCGGTCGATCGAGGAGGCCGCGATGGACCTGGGCGCCACGCCGGTCGCCACCTTTCTGCAAGTGACCTTGCCGGTCATCGCGCCGGCAGTCTTTTCCGGCTGGGTTCTCGCCTTCACGCTATCGCTGGACGATTTGGTGATCTCGAACTTCACCTCCGGCCCGGGGGCTACCACGCTGCCGATGAAGATCTACAGTCAGGTGCGGTTGGGTGTGACGCCGGAAATCAACGCAGTCTGCACCATTCTGATCGGCATCGTTGCGATGGGTGTGCTCGTCGCTTCCGTCGTCTCGCGGCGCCGGGAAATCCAGCGGGTCAAGGACGAGCAGGCGGCGTTTGCCTTGTGACCCAAGTGGCTCTGCTTCAGTCGCGCTCGCGTTCGCGCGGCGGCAGAAAGACATAGGTCAACAGCCAGACGGGCAGAACGATCATCGAACCGAGCAGGATATTCGGCAGCGCCCAGTTGGTCAGGCGCAGAAGGTAGATCCACAGGATCTCCGGCGTCAGACCCGCTTGCTGCAGGATTTGTCCGGAAGAGATGTTGAAGAGCGAGAGCGCAGCACCCGTCAGGAGCGATGCCAAGGCGATCTTGGACAGAGCGGCAAGCAAACGCAGCACGGACACATCTCCTGTTGCTGATTCGGCAGCTTATTTTAGAAGGCCCTGTGGCAATGTCGATGTGATGCCATCATTGCGGGGCAGGGATCGTGGCGAGCGGAGAGACGATTGCATTCGGCCAGGAGCCGCCGACAAAAAAGCGCACCGACGGCAATGTCGGGTCGTCGGGTCGGATGGCGCCGGCAAGCGCCAGGCTCCCACTGCGGTAGGGAATGAGCCCCGCAAGCGACAGCCTTCGTCCCTCGCCACGAATATCGACCTTCGTCAATTCGGCAACGCCCCGACGCAGGTTTGCAACGATTTCCGCGGTGGTAAATGCGAAGGAACCGTCACTGGCCTGATTGACATTGAAGAAACCGCCCTGGGCGGCCAGCCTTTCGAATTCCGGTCCGTTGAAGTTTGTCAGCGAACCGTTGGCCGCGGAATAGCGGATCTCACCGGAAACGCCGCCCATTGTCATCGCCGACAGCGGTTCGGTCGTCGCAAGATCGACGCTGAGCACACCCCGCCCCAGGGGCAGCTGCCCTTGCAGACCGAGCCCGGCAGCGACCGGAGGGAGATTGGCATTCTTCAGCGAAAACTGCAGCTGGCCGCCATCGGCACCGTCTTTCGCAAGCTCGATGCGGGCGCTGAGCGAGCCGCCGGAATAGCTGCTGTCGCCGATATCCAGGGAGGCCCGACCGTTATTTGCGATGACGCCGGCAGCGATATTGGTCAACACAATCGCGCCGTAGCTTGCTTCCTCAGCCGAAAGCCGGAGGTCGAGATTGATCCGCTTGAGAAACGACATATCCGGAGTGCCGGAGGTCGGGTGAACGGGAAAGGAATCAACGAGGGATGTCAGATCGAGCCGTTCGAAGGCAAGCGTGCCCTCGATGCGCGGGCTGTGCTGCTTGCGCCAGGCAACGTCCAGAACGCCCGTCGCGCTGGCTCCGTTCAGAGTAAGAGAGAGATTGTCCATCTTCAACATGCCGGGGGAGATTGAGACGCCGGTGTCAATGGAGATGGTTCCTGCCGATCGTGGCAGCGTCGCCGCTCCATGCCAACTCATCAATGTTGGAAGGGAATTCGCCGTAAGCTGCAGTTGCCCGGAGGCGGAGGAGTGGATGGACGTGTTGCCGGTGCCATCGAAACTGAAGCTTAGCGGGTCGGAGGCGAACGATGTCTGGATTGCGCTGTTTTGCCCCGAAAGCAGCATCATCGGCTGATCGCATATGAAAGACCACTCGACCTTTTCGTCGTTCATGTAAGCCGAAAGACGGGCACTGATCCGCGCAGCCGGCGCAGGCCATTGGATCGAACCGGAAACGTTGGTCACCCGATAGGCGCTGGCAGTGATGCGGTCGGTCAGTTCGAGCGTGCCGTTCTCGATCTCAATGTCGCCAATCGGGGTGTTGCGCGCCGACGATGGCGTCTTTGATGACGCATTGGCGACCGCGTCGGCCATCCAGCCGGCCCGTCGCCAATTGAGTCTTCCGTCCATCTTCCGCTCTATATTGAACACTGGGTTGATCAGGCGGAAATCGTAGAAAACCGGAGTGCCACGCAACGCCGCGACGAGATCGAACCCGGCAGCGATGGAGTCGGCTTTCGCCAGCAGTTCAGGGGAAGCGGTATCGCCGCCCTCGAAGGTCACGGTGTGCAGCGTCAGCGTCGGATGCGGCCAGAAGCTGATATACGGATCACCGACGATGCGGGCGCGGGCCCCAGTCCACGAAGACAGCGCCCTCTCCATATTGAGCTTGACGCTGGCCGTGGAGACGAACAGCGGCAGGGCAACCTTGAACAGCACCGTGAGAGCAAGCGCGCTGATCGCCAGCCAGGCAAGCGTCCGCGATAGAAGAAGCTTGCGCAGCCCTGTTTTGATACTGGCGATATCAAGGAATTGCTTCATTGTCGTGCTGTGCACTTTCATGTGTTCTGACGGGCCGATGGATAGGCTTTCACCGGCGAGAAATCAAACGATTGAAACGGGAAATGTCGCAACTGCAACAGGCATCATTTGCGCCGCTCTGTTTATCTTGCGTCGCAGCATGATATAGAGGCTGGCTTGGGTAGCGGAGGAAAGCATGCAATCAGATCGCCCTCTTTGGACACCGTCCCGCGAGTTCATCGACCAGACGCCGATGAAGGAGTTTATCGACTGGTGCGAACAACGCTTTTCAAAGAGCTTCGCAGACTATGATGCGTTCCACGACTGGTCGATTTCCAAGCGCGCCGATTTCTGGACGGCGGTGTGGGACCATTGCGGCGTCATCGGCGAAAAGGGCGCGCGGGCGCTGATCCATGGCGATCGCATGTTGGAAGCCCGGTTCTTTCCTGACGCGACTCTCAATTTCGCTGAAAACCTGCTGCGGAACACGGGAAGCGGCGACGCGCTGATCTTCCGAGGCGAGGACAAGGCGCAATCGCGCATGTCCTTTGATCAACTGCGGCTACTGGTCTCGCGGCTGCAGCAGGCTTTGAAGGCCGAGGGCGTCGGCAAGGGTGACCGCGTCGCGGCGATGATGCCCAACATGCCCGAGACCATCGCGCTGATGCTGGCCACCGCCTCCATCGGTGCGATCTGGTCGTCCTGTTCCCCGGATTTCGGCGACCAGGGCGTGCTCGATCGTTTCGGCCAGATCGAACCCAAGCTGTTCATCGCCTGCGATGGTTACTGGTACTCAGGCAAGCTCCAGGACGTTTCCGCAAAGGTTCAGGCGGTCACGAAGAAGCTCGGCGTGCCGGCTCTGATTATTCCTTATGCCGGCGATGCGGATGCGCTCGCGGCATCCGTTGAGAACGGCAAGACCCTCTCCGGCTTCATCGCGCCCTTCACCGAAAAGCAGCTCGAATTCACCGCGCTGCCCTTCTCGCATCCGCTTTACATTCTATTTTCTTCAGGCACGACCGGCGTTCCGAAATGCATCGTCCATTCGGCCGGCGGCACGCTGCTGCAGCACCTCAAGGAGCACCGCTTCCATTGCGGCTTGAGAGAGGGCGAGAAGCTCTTCTATTTCACCACTTGCGGCTGGATGATGTGGAACTGGCTGGTGTCCGGTCTCGCGCTGGGTGCCACGCTCTGCCTTTTCGACGGCTCACCCTTTCATCCCGATGGCAACGTGCTGTTCGACTATGCGCGTGACGAGAAATTCGCCATTTTCGGCACTTCGGCGAAATATATCGACGCGGTTCGCAAGGGCGGCTTTACGCCGGTCTCGACGCATGATCTCTCGTCGCTGCGCCTGATGACATCAACCGGTTCGCCGCTGTCGCCGGAAGGCTTTTCCTTCGTCTATGAAGGCATCAAGCCGGATATCCAGCTGGCCTCGATTTCCGGCGGTACCGATATCGTCTCCTGCTTCGTGCTCGGCAATCCGCTGAAGCCCGTCTGGCGCGGCGAAATCCAGGGGCCAGGGCTCGGGCTTGCCATGGATGTCTGGAACGACGACGGTCAGCCGGTTCGCCACGAAAAGGGCGAACTCGTCTGTACCAAGGCGTTTCCCTCCATGCCGGTGATGTTCTGGAACGACCCGGATGGTGCCAAATACAAGGCTGCCTATTTCGAGCGCTTCGACAATATCTGGTGCCACGGCGATTTCGCCGAATGGACCGAGCATGGCGGCATCATCATCCACGGCCGGTCCGACGCGACGCTCAATCCGGGCGGCGTGCGCATCGGCACCGCGGAGATCTACAATCAGGTCGAGCAGATGGACGAGGTCGCCGAGGCGATCTGCATCGGCCAGGATTGGGACGACGATGTTCGCGTCATCCTGTTCGTACGTCTGGCAAAAGGCAGTGAATTGACCGAGGAAGTCGTCAAAGCGATCAAGACCAAGATCCGGACGGGCGCATCACCACGCCACGTGCCGGCGAAGATCATTGCGGTCGCCGACATCCCGCGCACGAAGTCGGGCAAGATCGTCGAACTGGCGGTGCGCGAAGTGGTGCATGGACGGCCGGTCAAGAACAAGGAGGCGCTTGCCAATCCGGAAGCACTCGACCTTTACGCGAACCTTCCCGAATTGCGGAGCTGAGCCGCGGTGGCGTTAAGGATTTCCGGCCCGGTGAATTAACCAAAGCCTATGTCTTTGCCGCGAATGCTTAAAATTTGCGGATGCGGTGGAAAGGTTTTGTTTACGTATGGCAGCGCATGGTGCTCTCAACTTGAGGTTACCCGACGCTACGTTTGCTTTCGGCGGAGATGCCGGCGCGGACATGAAGTCACTACTTCTCGTGCACCTGTTTAGCATCCAAACTATCGAGGCAGCTTTTTAGCTGCCTCTTTTTTTGTCCACTATTCCAGGTAGAAAACGACCACTATCGTTCGTAGCTAATTTGCCAGCACCCGTTGCGACGGGAAGGAAATCTCGACCAGCGTGCCTTCGTTCGGCGCCGAACTGATCGAGAACTGGGCGCGGTTGGCTTCCGCCATGGCCTTGGTCAGCGGCAGGCCGAGGCCGGTGCCGTCGCCGCGCTTGCGCACGCCGGTCGTCACCTGCCGGAAGGGCTTCATCGCCTGCTCGAGCTCGGTGCGGGTCATGCCTACGCCCGTATCGCGGATGCGCAGGATAACGCTTCCGTTCGCCTCATAGGCGGTCGAGACGACGATCTGGCCGCCCGACGGCGTGAAGCGGATGGCGTTCGACAGGATGTTTAGAGCGATCTGCTTGATCGAGCGGTTGTCGGCAACAACGTTTGGCACCGAGCCCGAAAGCGATGTGCGGATGATCACCCGCTGACTGTTGGCTTGCGGCTGGACGAGGGCGACCGCCTCCGAGACAGCGTCATTGATCTCGACAGCGGTGAATTCGAGATCCATCTCGCCGGCTTCGATCTTGGAAATGTCGAGCAGGTCGTTGACGATGTCGAGCACATGGCGGCCGGAGCGGCCGATGTCGCTGGCATATTCGACGTAGCGGGGATTGCCGATCGGGCCGAAATGTTCGCTCGCCATCATGTCCGAAAAGCCGATGATCGCGTTCAACGGCGTGCGGATTTCGTGGCTGACGCGGGCGAGAAAATCGCTCTTGTGGGCATTGGCGGTCTCGGCAGCACGCTTGGCGTTGCGCAGTTCCTCTTCCGTCCGCTTCCATTGGGTGATGTCGCGGATGACGGCGCAGAAGCCGTTGGAGGAGGAGAGGCGGCCCATGGTCATGAACAGCGGGATGAAACCGCCGGAGGCCTCGCGGCCGATCACTTCGCGGCCGTCATTGAGTACGCTGGCGACGCCATGGCCGGACAGACCCGACAGATAGTCGAGCACTGCCTTCTGGCTCTCATGGGCAAACAACATGGCAAAGGGCTTGCCGCGGACTTCGCCGTCATCATAGTTGAACAGCGCGCTCGCCGAGCGGTTCAGTGAGCGGATTTCACCGTCCGAGCCGACAACGACGACGCCGTCCGTCGCGGTTTCGAGGATCGAGTGCAGTTCTTCGGTCTCCATGCGCAGAGCCTGAATTTCCGTGTTCCGGTCAGCCTCCCGTGCAGTGTCGTCCGGCGAGGCTTCAGTTGCGATTGCCGGCGCATGCACGGCCGAGAGCGCCATCATCAGGGCGTTTTTGTCTTCCCAACGGATCGATTGCAATCGCGCCGTCACGGCAACCAGATTGCCGTCGTGGCGGATGACCATCAAGGCGCCGTCCGGCGCGTCGAGGAGACCGTCCTCGTCGCCGGCGAAGAGCGCATCGATCCCGCCTTCCTCCCGCAATTCGTCCAGGTCGGAATAGCCGGTGAGCTTGAGGAACTCGGAATTGGCATGGAACAGATTATCGCCGCTGTGAACCAGAAGGGCGATCGGCAAATTGTCGAGGAGCTCCGGCGTCAGGCTGCTGTTGCTGCTGGTGCGCGGCGGCACGATCGCGGTGGGCGTTTCGGGCAGGGCGGTTTCGCCGGCGGGGGCAGCAGCGCTGTCGACATCCGCAAAATCGTCCCTGTCGGTGTTGCCTGCCTTCGGCAGTGCTGCCTCTTCGACGGTCTCGGGGTTCACCGGTTTATCGGCGCCGGCTTCCTCGCGCGCCGGCCCATCGTCGTTCGAGTGCTTGCCCAAGGCCCCGCCCAGCTGACGCGCGATCTCGCGGAAAGCAGCCTGCTCGCTGCGGCTCAAAGTCTCGGCGCCGGGCGGCCGGTGGTCGGCGAGCTCGATCACCTTGTCGGACGCGCGGCGCCCCGGCGTCTCGGCCACCTTCAATGCCGGAACTTCACCGCGGAACGGATCTTCCGGTGGAAGCTCCGCGCCAGGCTGCCCCTCTTCCAGTCCGGCAAACAGGTCTTCCGCCTCGGAAGTTTCCGGTTCGGCTTCGGCAGCAAGATTAGGCGGGGACTGCGCACCGTCCACAGTTTCACCGTCGGTGCCGTCGCCCGCGATCCCGTCATCCACGACGGTCTCATCCAGGGTCGAGCCGTTTGCTGCGCGTGCCTGGTCGCCGTGGCCATCGTCCACGTCCGCGGCATCAGCGGTTGCGTGGTCGATTTCGCCGAAGGCGTTCTCGTCGACCGAGCGTGTTGCGCCGAATGTCAGACCCATGGCCTGTTCGTCCTCGGTCGCATCTGCCACCCGAACGATGCCGAACCCGCGGAAGCCGTCGAATTCACGATTGCGCGAATAGGTCGGAAGGGCAGCGAGATCTACGGGAACCTGCAGGCTCGTGCCTTCGACCGGCCAGAAAATGGTCTTGCCCGACCAGGTGTCGCGCCGCGTCAGCAATTCGCCGATCGTGTTACCGGGATCGAGATGATACCGCGCCGCCAGTTCGGTGAAGCGCTGGCCGCCGACGTCGGCGGACTTCGGTCCGACTGCGGTCGCGAACTCCTCGGAAATTTCGCTGAAACGACCGTCGGAATCGATCTTCCAGACAAACCGCACGGCCCGGCTATTCGGATTGAAGACGAAGCCTTGCGCAGCGTTGGCTGCGCTCGCCTCGTCCAGAAATGCCTCCTCAGATGCGTTTTCGACCGCCGCTACGGCAGCCTCGTCGTTGAGAGGTGCTTCTTCGGGTTCGTCCTTCTCCGTCTCAGTGCGCGTTTCGACGGCCGGTTCCGCGACCGGCATACTCGGTTGTTCGGCAAGGTCCTCGGTCTCGGAGGTAATGGCTGCGCCGATCTCGCTGAGGTCGCCTTCTTCCTCGGCGGCGGACAGTTGAGGCCGCGGCTCGTCAACATGCGTGTCTGCCGCTTCTGATACGTCGTCACCTGGTGCTGTGTCGGCGTCGATGGAAGGCTGTTCGGTCTCCTCGGTAGAAACGAGCGTACCCGCGGGGGCGGCTTCGTTTTCAGCTTCCTGCAGCGAAAGATCGTCGACAGGCGTTTCCACCACCGTTCCGGTCGATGCCACATCGGCACTCTCGGCGTCGGGCGTCTCCAGCGAGTGGGTGAAGCTTTCGTTTTCCCCCGGGATTTCCTCGATCGTTTCGATCTCGCCTACCACATCGTCCGGCAAGCGCGCCGCCGAAAGAAGCGGGGCTGCTGCGCCGGATACGGCGGCCGTAGCGACGTTGACGCCGTTTTCCTCGACCTCGCGGAAATCCGCGCCCGGGTCGAGGTTGCCGAGGATGGTCTCGACGGCGAAAAGCAGATGCAGGGCGGGGTTTTCAGAAAGTTTTCCGATCGCCGCCGGCAGATGGCCCTTGCCGGTGGGGACCGGGCGCTTGAGCAGCCAGTCGCTGTCGCGGCCAACAGCGGTGACCAGCGCGCGGCAGGTCTGCGGCGTCATCGAGAGAGCGTGGAAGCCGGGAGAGGCGGCAAGAAGCGTGCCTTCACTATCGAGGACCGCCATATGCGTATCGGGATCGTCGAAACCGGAGATCATTCGGGCGGCACGTTCCTCCGCAGACAGCGGCTTGCCGGAGTGGGGGGCTGTAAAAAGGATTGCGGTCTCGCCGGGCCGTACGGTGATCATCTCGACGGCAGCATTGACGGAAACGCGCTGGAAACCGGAGGCGACGCGCATGAGAAACGACCGTTTGTCGCCGCTGCGGTCGAGCTGCCGGGCTGCGGTCTCCATCTGTCGATAGGCGGCGTCGTTGCGGTTGGCGCCGCTGTCGATGAAGTCATATATCGACGACAGGCCGAACAGGAAGGCGCCCTCGCCATTCGACCACAGCACCTGGCTCATGTCCGGCGAAAACAAAACGGCCGCGTCGCCCTTGGCAAAATGCTCCCGCACCCGCTCGTGAACGGCGATGTCGATGAAGGGATACGATTTTGCGGGCATCGGCTGACCTGGTTTTGAAACCGTCACACGGACGGGAATGTTAACAGTGTATTAATAGCCGTCGGGGCGGCGGGGGTCCAGCTTAGGAGCCATGCGCCACAGGTGTTTCGCCGCGAAAGGTTAACGCCGGGCAGTTTCTTGTTGTGCGATGCACAAATATATTGCAATGCACAACGAAATCGCCTATATACACATCATCTGAAACGGGTGCCTCAGGAGAGGGCCCAAACCAAGGAGCGCTGATCATGGCTACCAAGAAAACAGAAGATGCCTTTTCGATGGCTGCATTCGACCCGACGAAGGTGACCGAGACTTTCCGCGATTTCGCGGAAAAGGGCGCCGCCCAGTCGAAGGAAGCCTATGCGAAGGTGAAGACCGCCGCCGAAGACGCGACGAAGACCGTTGAAGCAACGCTCGAAAGCGCCCAGTCGGGCACGGTCGAACTCGGCCTCAAGGCGATCGAAGCCCTGCGCACCAATGCTGAGAACTCGCTCTCTCATTTGGAAGCGCTGCTCGGCGTCAAGTCCGTTTCCGAGTTCTTCGAATTGCAGACTGCCTTCATCCGCAAGCAGGCCGAGCTTGCCGTTGAGCAGGCGAAGTCGATGCAGGAAGCCACCCGCAAGGTTGCTGAGAACGTCACGAAGCCCGGCAAGGACGCCGCGGAAAAGGTTATCTCCGGCTTCAAGAAGAACTGATTTCGCCAGCGCCGGTTCGCCGGTACGGCCCCATCAAGAGAACCGGGTGATCCGTCACCCGGTTTTTTCACATCAACGGCAAGTTATGTCTTGCAAAAAATACGGACTGCCCGTATTTGACCCGGAAAGCGACACCGGACAATGTTCGTGTGTCTCTCTTATGTGCGGTTGTAGCTCAGTTGGTTAGAGCGCAGGTTTGTGGCACCTGAGGTCGGAGGTTCGAGACCCCCCAACCGTACCATTTCTTCCACAGTAATATCAGTCCCTTACGTGATATTGCGGGAGCCGATAAGCCCTACTTCAAGTCCGTTGCACGGTCCTTACCGTCACCATACCGAACGCTGTGGGTCAGGCAGGGCAAGGCGTTGAATGTGATTCCATGCCGTCGAATCGCTTTGTGGTCGGTATCATTCCGCCCGTATCCTGGGACCGATGTCCGCAAGATTCCCAGTCGTCCTGAATATGCGCGAGATGTTACGGGTAGATTTCGAAGCCTACGAAAAGAAGGTCGAGACGGCCTTGTTCAAGCTCGAGCGGAGTGTCGGGCCTGACGGCAATCACCGTCATTGCGATGATCCCCAGAGGCGTGCTGCTGTCCTTTTCGATGAAGGTTCTGCCGCTCAGTACCGCCTGTCTGGACCGGGATCAGTGCTGTCGGCTCATTTCTGCTCGGAATGGCGATCCTTGGAGAGCCGGCGTCACCCATGCGTCTGGCAGCGGGTGCGTTGATCGTGTCGGGGGATCCTGATGAAGCTCGCCAGCACCTGACCTGCATCGGCAGCAGATTGAGCAAACCGCACTGCCCTTTGGTCTGTCTGCCTGGTTCCTGCAGTGCAATCCGCATCCCATGCTTACCCTCAGGACTTCACTGGAGGATCGTCATGACAGTTTACAATATCGCTCTCATCGGATTTGGCGGCGTCAATCGCGCCCTGGCCGAACTCATTGCCGCCAAGAACCAGCTCTGGGAGCGCGATCTCGGCTTTCGCCTGAATATTGTCGCTGTGAGCGACCTCTATCTTGGCTCGGTGATTTCGCCGAACGGTCTTGATGCGAGGACCCTGGTCGAGGCGAAATTCGACAAGGGCGGCTTTGGACAGCTTTCCGGTGGAAGCGCCGAAGCCGACAACGAGACCATCATCAAGACCGCACCCGCGGACATTGTCGTCGAGGCAACCTTCACCAATCCCAAGGACGGCGAACCCGCGGTCTCGCATTGCCGCTGGGCGCTTGAGACCGGCAAACACGTGGTCACCACCAACAAAGGCCCGGTCGCCATCGCTGCCCAGGCGCTCAAGGTGCTCGCAAAAACCAACGGCGTGCGCTTCGAGTACGAGGGCGCCGTGATGAGCGGCACGCCGGTCATTCGCATGGCTGAGAAAACGCTCGCCGGCGCCGAGTTAAAGGGCTTCGAAGGCATCCTCAACGGCACATCCAACTTCGTTCTCGGTCGCATGGAAAGCGGTCTAGATTTCGCGTCCGCCGTTAAGGAAGCACAAGAGCTTGGCTATGCCGAAGCCGATCCCACCGCCGATGTAGAAGGTTTTGACGTTCGTCTTAAGGTCGTCATACTGGCAAACGAGCTGCTTGGCGCGAATCTCAAGCCTGAGGACGTGAGCTGCAAGGGCATCTCCGGTCTTTCATCCTCTGACATCAAGGATGCCGCTAAGGCAAACAGCCGCTGGAAACTCATTGGATCGGCTGTCCGCAATAGCGACGGCAGCGTGACCGGCAGTGTTTCCCCCAAACGGCTTGCCCTCGGCCATCCCCTGGCAGGCGTGAACGGTGCCGCCAACGCCGTATCACTCGACACCGAACTGCTTGGCGCCGTGACTATCACCGGACCTGGTGCCGGCCGGATCGAAACCGCCTATGCGCTTCTGTCCGATATCGTCGCCATTCATTCCGCCGGCGCTCCAGCCATCGCGAAGGAGGCCGCATGATGCACAACCTTGCACTCACCCAAGCGACCTCTCCTGACGAAATTGCCGTCACCAGCCCGTTCGACGGAACACTGGTCGGAACGGTCGTGGAAACCTGTGCCGCAAGCGTGAACTTGCTGCTGGAGCGGGCGAGACGCGGGGCGCAGATCGCAAGAAGCCTGCCCCGTCACAAGCGGTCGGCGATCCTTGAAAAGGCCGCAGCAGCAATCGAGGCCTCGTGCGAGGACTTCGCGCTTTTGATCGTCAACGAGGCTGGCAAGACGATTACGCAGGCCCGGAAAGAGACAACCCGGTGCGTCAATACGCTGAAGCTGTCCGCCGAGGAAGCCAAACGCAATATAGGCGAAGTCATCCCGTTTGATGCTTACGCAGGCTCGGAAACCCGCCAGGGGTGGTACACAAGAGAACCGCTGGGCATTGTTGCTGCCATCACGCCCTATAATGATCCCCTCAATCTCGTCGCTCACAAACTTGGTCCGGCAATTGCCGGCGGTAATGCGGTACTTTTGAAACCGTCCGAGCTCACCCCGCTCTCTGCCATAAAGCTCGTCGAGGTCCTGATCGAAAGCGGTCTGCCGGAGGAAGTCATAACGATTGCGGTTGGCGGCCCTGAGCTTGGAAAGGCTCTGGTGTCAGCTCGGGAGGTTCGCATGATCTCGTTCACCGGCGGCTTTGCCACCGGTGAGGCAATTGCCAGGACCGCAGGCCTCAAGAAACTCGCCATGGATCTCGGCGGTAATGCGCCTGTCATCATCATGGAAAATTGCAACTTCGATGCCGCAGTCGAGAGCTGCGTATCGGGAGCTTATTGGGCAGCCGGCCAGAACTGTATTGGCACGCAGCGAATTCTGGTCCAGCGGCCGATGTATGAGCGGTTCAAGGCGAAGTTCGTCGCAGACACCAAGAAGCTCAAGACGGGCAATCCGTTGGATGCCGACACCGATGTCGGTCCGATGATATCCGAAAAGGCGGTCAGTAGAGCGGCTGCAATGGTCGAACGGGCGCTCGCTACCGGTGCGACATTGCTTTGCGGCCATAAGCCGACCGGCAATCTCTACCCGCCGACGGTCCTGGAGAATGTTCCCACATCCTGTGACGTGTGGGGCGAAGAAGTATTCGCGCCGATCGTCATTCTTCAGCCCTTCGACGGATTGGCTGATGCGATCGATCTTGCAAACAGCCCCGAATACAGCCTTCACGCCGGCATTTTTACCAATGACCTGGAAGGGGCGCTCGAAGCTGCAAGCAAGATCGAGGCCGGTGGCGTCATGATCAACGACTCGTCCGACTACCGGTTCGATGCAATGCCGTTTGGCGGCTTCAAATATGGCAGCATGGGCCGCGAGGGCGTGCGGTTTGCTTACGAGGACATGACGCAGCCGAAGGTGGTTTGCATCAACCGCCTGAAGACCTGACGGCCGAGGTCAAGGTCAATCCATCAGTGCACTTAGGAGTGTTTCAATGTTCAAGGGTTCAATCACCGCGCTCGTCACACCTTTTGCGGATGGCAATGTCGATGAGATCGCGTTGCGCGACCTCATCGAATGGCAGATCGAGGAAGGATCCCTTGGTCTCGTTCCCTGTGGAACGACGGGGGAAAGTCCGACGCTCAGCCATGCCGAGCATAAGCGAGTGGTCGAGATCACGATCGCGACCGCCAAGGGCCGTGTGCCCGTCATCGCGGGCGCCGGATCAAATAGCACGGCGGAAGCAATCGACTTCGTCCGCCATGCGCAGGACGCCGGTGCCGACGGGGTGCTTACTGTCGCACCCTATTACAACAAACCGAGCCAGGAGGGGATCTATCAGCACTTCAAGGCGATCGATGCCGCGGCCACTGTTCCGATCATTGTCTACAATATTCCCGGCCGCAGCATCGTCGATATCCAGGTCGAAACGCTGGCGCAGATTTTCGAAGACTGCCCGAATGTGAAAGGCGTCAAGGATGCGACCGGCAACCTGTTGCGCCCATCGCTTGAGCGTATGGCCTGCGGGGAAGAGTTCAACCTCTTGACGGGTGAAGATGGCACGGCACTTGGCTACATGGCGCATGGTGGACATGGCTGCATTTCGGTCACGGCGAATGTCGCGCCGGGTCTCTGCGCTGACTTCCAGCAGGCCTGCCTGAATGGAGACTACGCCGCCGCTCTAAAGCTGCAGGACCGACTGATGCCGCTACACCGGGCGCTTTTTCTTGAAACCAACCCTGCTGGGCCGAAATATGCGTTGCAGCGCCTCGGTCGCATGAGCGGTGATCTGCGGCTGCCGCTCGTTTCGGTCAGCTCTTCCGTCCAGGAAGAGATTGATGGCGCCATGCGTCATGCGGGGATCTTGGTTTGATGGGCAAGACAATCCTTGCTGAGCGTATCGAGTCAGATCCTATCGGGCTGCTCGCTATTCCCCGCCACGTCCTTTACGGTGTCCATGCGCGGCGCGCGGAACTGAACTTCGCCGGCTCCGGTCTGCGCGCGTTGCTCGACCAATCTCTCGTTATTGCCACGCCGTTGGCGACGCTGATAGGATACAGCAAAGCGGCATATCTCTCCAAGAAGGCGCTGGTCGACAAGAGAAACTTACGGGATGTCTTCGAAGAAGAAGAACGTACTGACGGAAAGCCAGGCTCATCAGATTTTTGGAGATACCGCGGAATTTGCGAATGTCCCAAAAAGTGCGCGCGGTTGAACGGAGGGGAAGATGGCCGTTTTCACCGAATTTTCTGATGAAGACCGGAACTCAATTGCTTCCGCTTATGGCATGACTTCCTTGTCATCGGTGATTGGCATTGCCGATGGTGACCGAGAAACGACCTATCTTTTCCGGACGGCGGAGGGTGAGTTCATCGTCACGTTGTTCGAAAATGGCGCCGAGCCACTGGATCTGGAACGCGCGTTCGCAACAATGGAGACTCTGAACAAAAGCGGCATTCCCTGCCCGAAACCGACGCGGACGATCGATGGAAATGCCACCTTCGAGGCGGCCGGTCGCTTGGTTGCCATCGTGAGTTTCGTGTCAGGTTCGTCGACAAACGATCCGACGCCAGGAAAGTGCGAAAGCCTCGGCTGCCTCATGGCGCGGATCCACGTGATTCTGCAAGGGGGCCAAAAGCGTTCTCTAGCCGACTTGCCTGCCGGTGCACTGCATGGAGCCTTGGTACCTTCCAACGTCTTCTTCCTCGGAGATGACGTCAGCGGCGTCATTAACTTCCGGCTTCGGCACGATGACGTGTTGATTTCCGAGGTTGCGGACGTTCTCGTCGGCTGGACGAGCCGGGCAAATGGAGAGTTGGACGAACAGAAAGCCCGGTCCATCTTGGCCGGTTATGAGAGTGTAAGGCTCTTGACTGAGGCGGAGACTGCGGCGCTTCCCGCGTTCGTCCTTGCATCCGCGGCAAGACGGTACGCCAACGAGAAGGACAAGACTTGGCACCTTGAGGCTGCAGTTCGCGCCTATGAATCTGCGGGACTTAGGCCCATTGCTCGGAGAACGGAGCCGAGGCTCGCATGAAGTATCTTCTCGACCGTGTCGACGAACAAATCCTATGCGCCTTGCAATCCAACGCGCGCGCCTCTCACGCTGAGCTGTCTGGAAAGGTCAATCTGTCGCGAAATGCTGTTCGGGTTCGGATAGAACGGCTTGAACGCGAAGGCTTCATCAAGGGTTACACGATCGTCAGAGGCGACGGTGAAGACGATAGTCACATCACCACTGCATTGATGTTCGTCTACCGCCAGGATCGCATGAGGGGCGGCGAGGTCATTCAAGCTTTGCGAAAAATCCCGGAGGTCGTCGCCTGTGATGTGATGACGGGCGATTTTGATCTGCTGGTGCGGGTTGAATCCCCGCACGCCGATCGCATACGCCAGATTTGGCAATTGATATCGGAATTGCCCGGCGTAAGGGATACGCTCACGGCATTCGCGCTCTCCTCTGTTATCCGGAAGTGAGCCTTATTGAGAGGCACCCTGCAAAAACGCAAGGATCCCGCATGAACCAGAATGTTCTGCTCACGATCGCAGCCAGCGTTGGCCTGGAGGCCGGCGACGTCAACACATCTGGTGCATTGCGAGAGACTCCGCTCAGGGGATTCACGAAAAGTCATCCAAATCGATGGGTACCGAGAACCCGGTTTTGACCCGATCCATTACAACCATTGTCTTGAAGCCCTTGATGTCGGGATTCTCGTAGAAGAACTTCCGGGTAAAACCTTCGTAGTCCTCCATGCTCTGCGCGGTCACGATCAGCACGAAGTCTGATTCTCCCGTGACGTAGTATCCGTTCATCACTTCCGGCGTATGGCGGATCGACTGTTTGAAGCGGTCAACAATGTCAGCCCTTTCGCGCTCAAGCGACACAAGCACGAGCATCGCTATGGGTCGGCCAACCGCTTTCGGCGTCACGATCGACACATCTGCCTCGATTACTCCCTTTTCGCGCAGTCGCTTCAGGCGACGCTGGACCGCTGTGGCCGAGAGACCGACCATGGCACCCAGCTCTTCGCTGCTGTGGCGATTGTGGGTTTGCATGATGCTGAGCAGGCGAGCATCGAGGCGATCAAGGTTCATCGAAAAATCCGCGTAATTTCTTCGTCATCAGCGCCACAAAAGCAGGATTTCTGCGATTTGACAACTAACCTTGGCGAATTAGTGCGTCGGAATGAACGTAAGCTTCATCCATCAGAAAGTGGGGCACGAAGAAAATGCTTGAAGCAGCGATGACGGCGCGACGCGCCCTAGGACATCTGAGCGACCCGGAATTGCTGCGGTCTCAGCCGTATATCGATGGCCAGTGGTCAGAATCCAAAAGTGCGACCGGAGTCGCTGACCCGGCAACCGGTGATGAAATTGCCCATGCCGGCGATTGCGATCTACAGATGCTTGATCAAGCGATCGACGCGGCCGAGAATGCCTTCAGGACCTGGCGAGTTCTTCTTGCCCGTGAGCGCGGTAAGATTATCCTGTCCTGGGCGGACCTCATCCGTCGACATGCCCGTGATCTAGCCACGATCCTGACTGCGGAACAGGGCAAGCCCCTTGCAGAGTCCGAGGCTGAAATCCTTTACGGCGTTGGCTTTATCGAATGGTTCGCAGCCGAAGGCGAGCGGGCATATGGCGAAACGATCCCCAGCCACAAGCCTGCCAGCCGCCTGTTCGTTTCCAGGCAGCCGGTTGGTGTAAGCGCCGCCGTCACGCCATGGAACTTCCCAAGCGCCATGATTGCAAGAAAGGCAGCTGCGGCACTCGCTGCGGGATGCCCGGTCATCGTCAAGCCGGCCGTCGAAACGCCCTTGTCGGCACTGGCGCTGGCTGAGCTCGCTCACCGCGCCGGTTTCCCGCGCGGTGTCTTCCAGGTTGTGACCGGCGAACCTGAGCTTCTGACAGATGGGCTGCTCGCTGACGAACGCGTGCGGGCTTTTTCCTTCACCGGATCGACCGCGGTAGGCCGCCTTCTTCTTACAAAAGCGGCCGCCACTGTCAAAAAGATCTCCATGGAACTCGGCGGCCATGCGCCCTTCATCGTCTTCGACGACGCCGATCTCGATGAGGCGGTGGAAGGCTGCGTTGGCGCGAAATTCACGACATCAGGGCAGGATTGTCTCGCTGCAAACCGTATCTATGTCCAGGATGGCATTTACGAGGCTTTCCTGAATAGGCTTCAGCGCCGCGTCGAGGGGCTGAGGGTGGGGCAGGGGTTTGAGGTGGGTATCGACATTGGACCGATGACGAAGACGTCGGTCGTCGAAAAATGCCGTCTTCATATCGAAGATGCAATCGACAAGGGCGCGCGGTTGCTCGTGGGCGAAATCCCCGATCCCGCGCTCGGTAATTTTGTCGCCCCGAGCCTGCTGGCTGATGTCACCCACGAAATGCTCATCTCCCAGGAAGAGACCTTCGGTCCGGTCGCGCCCGTTCTTCGTTTCACGAGCGAAAAGGAGGTTGGTGCCGGCGCGAATGCAAGCGAGATGGGGCTCGCGGCCTACGTCTACACCCGCGATCTGAACCGCGCGATGCGCCTTTCGGACACGCTCGAATATGGAATGGTGGGTATCAACACCGCATCGTTTACCGGTGCGCCCATTCCGTTTGGCGGCTGGAAACAGTCGGGGCTGGGGCGCGAGGGCTCACGCCACGGCCTGCAGGAATTCATGGAACTCAAATATGTGTGCTTCGGCGGTTTGGCCGCGTAAGGAAATGACGATGACGAACATTGCTGAAATTGCAGAAATGGACCGCAGAACGGTTCTCCATCCATTCACCTACCTGAAGGATTACGCATCGGGCGATACCGATCCTACCATCATAGAGACCGGCAAGGGCGTTCGTATCAAGGACGCGACCGGCAGGGAGTTCATCGACGGGTTTGCCGGCCTTTATTGCGTGAACATCGGTTACGGTCGCACCGAAGTTGCGGAAGCGATCGCACGGCAGGCTTACAAGCTGGCCTATTACCATTCTTACGCCGCTCACACGACTGAAGAGCTGGCACGTCTTTCCGACCGGCTTGTCAGAATGGCGCCGGGGAACATGTCGAAAGTCTTCTACGGCCTGTCAGGCTCCGACGCGAACGAAACCCAGGCGAAAATCGTCTGGTATTACAACAATCTTCGCGGAATGCCGCAGAAGAAGAAGATCATCGCGCGTGAACGCGGATATCACGGGTGTTCCGTTGTCGCCGGCTCCATGACTGGCCTGAGCTTCTACCACGATCATATGGACCTGCCGGTTTCCGGCATCCTGCGGACCGGGGTTCCGCATTTCTACCGGGGTGCACTGCCTGGAGAAACCGAAGAGGCGTTTTCGCAGCGCCGCGCCGACGAACTGGAAGCACTCATTATTGCCGAAGGTCCGGAAACGGTTGGCGCGTTCATTGCCGAGCCGGTGCTTGGAACCGGCGGCATTACCCCGCCGCCCGCCGGATACTGGCCAAAGATTCAGGCTGTGCTCCAGAAATATGATGTGCTGCTGATCGCCGATGAAGTTGTCTGCGGGTTCGGTCGCACCGGTGCCATGTTCGGCTCGGATCTCTACGGGATGGAACCGGATCTGGTGACTGTCGCCAAGGGGTTGACATCTGCCTATGTGCCGCTGTCGGCTTCGATTGTGTCGCAGAAAGTCTACGACGTCATGGAGGAAGCAACACCGCGTGTGGGTTCCTTCTCGCATGGTTACACCTATTCCGGGCATCCGATCGGCGCTGCGGCCGCAAACGCGGTTCTCGACATCGTCGAGCGGGAGGATCTGGCGGGCCAGTCCGCGACGAAAGGCGCCTACCTGTTGAAACGGTTGAAGGCGGAGTTTGAGCAGAACCCGATCGTCGGCGAAGTTCGCGGCGTGGGGATGCTTGCTGCGCTCGAGTTCGTGTCCGACCGCGGAACCAAGGCTTCGTTCGATCCGGGTCTCAAAGTCGGAGCGCGTATTTCGCAGGCGGCCCGTAATCGCAACCTGATTGCCCGGGCGATGCCGCACGGGGATATCCTGGGCTTCGCTCCGCCGCTGGTCATGACCGAAGCCGAAATCGACGAGATGGTCGCGATCGCGAAAGCCGCGGTCGACGAGGTGCTGAAGGAACTGGACGCTAAAGGTGCTGTGGCTGGATAAATGGATGTCCAATTCCATGGAGGGGTGTCAGGCATGAATGAGGTTCTGAAGGTCCACGAGCTGACCAAGGCGTTCGGATCCACGAATGTATTGGATGGTATCAGCTTCCGCATGAAAGAAGGGGAGGTGATCTCTTTGATCGGATCATCAGGATGTGGAAAGAGCACCGCCCTTCGCTGCATCAACTTCCTGGAGACGCCGACGTCCGGGCAGATCGAGTTCATGGGGCAGGCGATCTCTGTCAGTTGCAATAAGCGTGGCGAGAGCGAAATCGTCAACGCTTCCTACATCCGAGCGTTTCGCCAGCGGATCGGCATGGTGTTCCAGAACTTCAACCTCTGGCCTCACCGTACCGTCCTCGGCAACGTGACGGAGAGCCTGGTCTATGTGCTGAAAATGAGCAGAAAGCAGGCCGAAGAGGTTGCGCTGTCCGCCTTGTCGAAGGTTGGCATGGCGAGCTTCCGCGACCGCTATCCGCATCAACTGTCGGGCGGGCAACAGCAACGGGTCGCGTTCGCACGTGTGCTGGCAATGCGACCAAAATTGATGTTGTGCGATGAACCAACATCCGCACTCGACCCCGAACTCGTCGGGGAAGTGCTGAAGGTTATCCGCACACTGGCCGAAGAGGGCGCCACGATCCTCCTCGTCACGCATGAAATGCGGTTCGCGCGCGATGTGTCGAACCGGATGATATTCCTGCAAGAGGGCCGCCTTGAGCAGGACGACACGCCGGAAGAACTACTTCGAAACCCCGCCACGGAAGGGGTGAAGCGGTTTCTATCGAGCGTGATGCCAGCCAGCGCCTAGAGGCGTCTGGCCACAACAACAACCACAAAAGGGTAACAGACATGATCATCAGCAAAATCATCAAGTCAGCATTGGCAACCAGCCTGCTCGTCTCCGCTCTGGCCACGGCCGCTTCGGCCAAGGACGGGGTCCTTCGCATCGGCACGGAGGGCGATGCGCCAAAGTTCAGCATGGCTGACCCGAGCGGTAACGTGACCGGCTTTGACGCCGATATCGCCAATGGCATCTGCGCCGAACTCAAGGTTAAGTGTGAGTTCGTGGTGCAGACGTTCAGCTCGTTGGTGCCATCCATGGACAGCGACCGGTTCGACGTCATCATTTCCGGTCTTGGTATTACCGCCGAGCGCCAGAAGAAGATCGATTACTCCATTCCGTACGCGACTACGCCTCTTTATTTCGTCGCCGCGAAGGACTCGCCGCTGGCAGGGCTGAAGAGCGTCGACGAGATCGAGAAGGCGATCGCCGGCAAGACCGTCGGCGTCGTCACCGGCACCACCTACGCACGATTTATCGAAAAGCAGATGAAGGGTGCGGATCTGAAGACCTACGACGCGGTCACTCAATTGACCGCCGATCTCGCCAACGGCCGCATCGATGCCGCCTTCGAAGGTTCACCGACCTGGGTGGACTTTTTGGCGACACCGGACGGCGCCAATTTCACGAAGATCGACGTCAAGATCATGGCCATGGACGCTCCGGACGTCCTGGGACACGGCATGGGCGTCGGAATGCGCAAGGGCAACACCGAGCTCAAGGCGAAGCTCGATGCCGCGCTTTGCAAGATGGTCGATGATGGCAAAGTGAAGGAAGCCTCGATGCAGTGGTTCCAGGACGACTATACCATTTCCTGCAAGAAGTGATCCTTTTGAAGATGCGACCTGCCTTGGCTTGGTCCAAGGCAGGTCATTGGGATGGTGTCAATGCTAGCTGATTTCTGGATATTGATGGTGGAGCGAGGCTGGGCGCTTGCTCTGCTGCGGGGAGGTGCCGTCACGATTGCGATCGGCCTGCTCGGCATGTTGTTGGGTTTCGTGGTTGCAACCCCGTTGGCTGTTTTGCGCTGGCAAAAGGTCGCCGTGGTTTCGCAACTGGTCGACGCATATAGTATCGTCGTGCGTGGTGTTCCGGGGCTGCTGGTGATCTACCTGCTGTTCTTCGGGTCTGTCGATATGGTCAAAACCGTCGCGACCACGTTTGGCTACCAGGACTCGGTTGACAATGCCTACCCATACATCGTCGGCGTGATCGCCATTGCCGTAATCTCGTGCGCTTATTCCATCGAGGTCATCCGCGGCGCACTTCAGGCGGTGCCATATGGTCTGCTTGAAGCTGCGAAGTCGCTCGCCTTGCCCACGCGGATCACCTTCTCCCGCATCACCTTTCCGCTGGCATTACGGCTGGCGCTCGGCGGCATCAACAACGTCTGGCAAATGACGATCAAGGACACATCGCTGATTTCGGTGGTCGGACTGCAGGAACTGATGAGAACAGCCGCGATCGCAGCCGGAATTACCCGCTCTCCTTTCCTGTTTTATTGCATCGCTGCGGCATTGTTTTTCGGCATGACTGCGGTCAGTCAAACCCTGTTTTCCAGAGCAGAACGTGCGCTGAATCGCGGCTTCGGAGGGCGATGATATGAATCTCGATATCGTCACATATGCCATCCCCTTCCTGCTTGTCGGCGCCAAGACGACATTGCTGATTGCCCTGTTCGGAATTGTCTTTGGATTCCCGTTCGGTATCGTCGTCGGCCTTGGGCGTGGCTCGAAGAATAGGGTTCTGCGCAACATCTGCGACACCTACTGCGCCATATTCCGGGGGACACCGATGCTGGTGCAGATATTCGTCATTTACTACGGATTGGCCCAGGTGGGCTTCATTCGTCACAACCCGGTGCTGTGGTGGCTGATCGGCGACGGCTTAAACGCGGCGATCCTGGCCGTCGTGCTGAACACCGGCGCCTACACCGCTGAAATTTTTCGCACGGCTTTCCTCTCCCTGCCCAAGGGTCTTATCGAGGCGGCCGAAGCCTGCGGCATGTCTCCCTGGCATGTCTTCACGCGGGTGAAGTTTCCGCTCGCATTGCGCCAAGCACTGCCTGCCTACAGCAGCGAGGCGGCCATTATCGTCAAGGAATCGAGCCTCGCATCGACGATCACCGTCTTGGAAATCACTGGATACGCCAAGAGGTTGATGAGCGAGACCTTCGCGATCATGGACATCTTCATCATCACCGCCGCCCTCTATCTCGCCATCAACGTCGTTGCTCTAACGGCATTGAAACTCCTCGAACGGCGCCTGTCGTTTGTCCGATAATCTCTCACAAGAAAGGTCCTGACTATGTCTAGATTAACATTCGTCGATCAGAACAACCTGCCGACACCGCGCAAGGGTCAGCCCGCGCCCGACCGGCTTATCGAGGGAAACCCGCAGTTCCTGTCCTGGGACATCGCCCAGACCGCTGACGGCGTTGTTCGCTCCGGTGTATGGGAAGCGACGCCCGGCGCCTATCGCTCGATCAAGGGCGAGACCTTCGAGGTTTGTGTCATTCTTTCCGGCGTTTCGGAACTGACCGAGGACGGCTGCGAACCGCGCCGGATCGTCGCCGGCGACAGCTTCGTCATGCATCCCGGCTTCGTGGGGACCTGGAAGGTCATTGAGACCACGCGCAAGCTCTGGGTCAGCCGCGACTAAATCGTCACCAGCACAGTTCATCCTATCCTCTACGGTATCCGCTCATGCCCAAGCTCAACGACATGCACACATGCCTTCCTTATGCGTCCGACAAAACGCATTCCGACGATTGGCCTTGCGATCAAAGCCCAGCTTTGGCTTTGCGCCCGCGCAGCCGGATCATGGATAGTAAGGGCGGGTTTCAAGTGAATAGACATGATTAGTCTGGAGACGATCGAGCAAGCGCGCGAGCGCATCGTCAAGCACGTCAGCAGCACGCCTCTCGTGAGGTCGGCTACGCTGTCCGAATTGGTCGGGACGCAGGTCAGCCTGAAGCTGGAGCATCACCAATTGACCGGTAGCTTCAAGCTCCGGGGTGCAACGAACGCAGTTCTTCAACTCAGCCAACTGGAGCGCGATCGCGGCGTCATCGCAGCCTCAACGGGCAATCACGGAAGAGCACTTTCCTATGCTGCTCGGGCAGTTGGCTCTCGCGCGACCATCTGCATGTCGCGTCTGGTGCCGGAAAACAAGGTATCCGAAATCCGACGGCTGGGCGCGACAGTGCGCATAGTGGGTTCGTCGCAGGACGACGCACAACAGGAAGTCGAACGGCTAGTAGCAGAGGATGGGCTCAGCATGATCCCGCCTTTTGATCACCCCCACGTCATCGCCGGCCAGGGAACGGTCGGGCTCGAAATCGCCGAGGCGATGCCCGACGTCGCGGCAGTTCTCGTTCCTCTTTCTGGAGGTGGATTGGCCGCAGGCGTCGCGGCAACCGTAAAGGCAATGCGACCGGCTGCGAAGGTCATCGGTGTCACCATGGACCGCGGGGCAGCCATGAAGGCTAGCATCGACGCTGGTCACCCGGTGCAGGTGACGGAGTATTGCAGTCTGGCCGACTCGCTGGGAGGTGGCATAGGGATGCAAAACGCTTGGACTTTCCCGATGTGCAAAGCGCTTCTCGACGATGTTGTCCTCGTCAATGAACGCGAGATAGCAGCCGGTATCCGGCACGCTTATGAGTATGAGCGTGAGATAGTCGAGGGCGCTGGCGCAGTTGGGATCGCGGCGCTGCTTTCCGGCAAGTTGGCTCATCTCAAAGGTCCGGTAGCAGTTGTCTTGTCGGGCCAAAATATCGACATGACGCTGCATCGAAACGTCATTAACGGACTTGATATAGCGACTGAGGTGGATTGATGCCTATTATGAAAATACTCACTGAGCCTGAGCTCAGACAGATCATCCCGCTCGACCTCGATGCCGTTAAATGCGTGGAAGCCGCTTTTCGCGCCCTGGCCGTCGAAGATGCGGTGAAGATGCCGCCCATTCTACGTCTGGATGTGCCTGAGAGCAGAGGCGAGGTCGATGTGAAAACCGCGTATATTCCAGGCTTGAGCGGTTTCGCGATCAAAATTAGTCCCGGTTTCTTTGACAATCCGAAGATCGGCCTCCCGAGCACAAACGGCATGATGGTTTTGCTCTCGAGTAAAACCGGACTAGTTCAGGCACTGCTCCTAGACAATGGCTACCTGACCGACGTTAGGACGGCGGCTGCTGGTGCTGTCGCGGCGAAACATCTGTCGCGTCAAGATGCCTCGATCGCAACCATCTTCGGTGCTGGAGTCCAGGCGAGACTGCAACTCCAAGCGCTCACTCTGGTGAGACCAATCCGAGAAGTGCGTATATGGGCGCGGGATCAGCGCAAGGCGGAGGCGCTCGTCGAACAGTTGAAGCGCGAGCACAGCTTGCCGGTCATTGCCTTCGACGATCCAAAGGAAGCAGTATCGGGTTCTCATATCATTGTGACAACGACACCCGCAGACCGGCCGATTCTTGATGTCTCTTGGCTTGAACCTGGGCAGCACGTAACAGCCATGGGCTCCGACGCCGAACATAAAAACGAGATCGATCCAGCCGCGATTGGGCGCGCAGACGTTTATGTGGCGGACAGCCTAAAACAGACACGGAGGCTGGGTGAACTTCATCATGCCATAGCGGCTGGGCTGTTTGCGGCTGACACGGATTTTCCGGAACTGGGCCAAATTATTGCCGGCGAGAAAGTCGGACGTACTCGCGATGCAGACATCACAATAGCCGATCTTACCGGTACGGGTGTTCAGGATACAGCAATTGCCACGTTGGCCTTTCAGCGTGCTGAAGAATTCAACGCCGGCAAGATGTTTGAAAGCTAAGAGGCTGCTTGGGAACCGGTTTTGTGGCTTGCCCGAGATGACGAGCTTCGGGCAGCGTTGGCTGCCGCTCAGACAATATGCGCAGGGCAATACCTAGCTGTTGAATTCCGTCTGTAGGTCTCGCCTTGCGCCCTCATTGGCGCCCGCGAAACAGAATATCCCAATGATGTGGTATCTCCGCAGGAAGCGAATGTGTGGCGTCGAGTGATCGCTGTCAGTGCGAACAGCACGATGCGTGTGCGGCCAATACTGACGCCTGGCGAGGCGGCAGCCTCGTCTCCGAAGGCAAAAGCGTCCAGCATCCGTCTCCTCTACAGTTTCTCCGGTGAGGCAAGCATCGGCGACATCACAATCGATGCCGGTGAGAGCGTGTTTCTCGACAGTGGGGATGCGGCGGTCGTCGCACGCTCGGATGCGGATCTGGTGCTGTTCATGACGGACCTACAGCGCCAGTCTTCAACGGGGGCATGTTCAGCGGCAATGTCGTAGGGAGCGCTGGCCTCCGTTGAAGCCCACGAATTCCGGCATGGCCGTCCTTCGGGATTATTGCGTCAGCCGTAATTATGAACTGTGAACGTCAGCCGTTCTCACGGACGGCGGAGTGTAGCAATTTCGGAATGCGGATCGGGAATGAACTCGTCCAACAATTTAGCAGGAGCGCCTCATGAACCTTTATCACCATCCGCTGTCGGGACATTCGCACCGGGCCCGTCTGTTTGTCTCGCTGCTTGGCCTGCCCCATGACCTGGTCGAAGTCGACCTGAAGGCCGGCGCACACAAGAAGCCGGACTTTCTGAAGCTGAATCCGTTTGGCCAGGTACCGGTGCTCGAGGATGATGAGGTCGTGATCGCTGACTCCAACGCCATCCTGGTCTACCTCGCAAAGAAAGCAGCCCTAACGGATTGGCTTCCCGAAGACGCCCAGGGCGCCGCCGCCGTCCAGCGCTGGCTGTCGGTGGCCGCCGGCGAGGTGGCCTATGGTCCTGCAGCGGCACGGCTGATCACTGTCTTCGGCGCCAAATACAATCCTGACGAGGTGATCGGCCGCGCTCACACCCTGCTCGGCAAGCTCGAAAATCACCTCGCCAATCGCCACTGGCTTGTCGGCAATGGGCCGACGATCGCGGATGTGGCGATCTACAGCTACGTGGCCCGAGCGCCAGAAGGGAACGTCGATCTCTCCACCTATCCCGCCGTCGATACCTTTCTCCGTCGTGTCGAAGCGCTACCGGGGTTCGTTCCGTTTGTTCAAACGCCGGTCGGCCTTGCGGCTGCCTGAAAGCCGATCCCGGGCGTGAGACTGCGTGCGCCCGGTCTTTTTTTTGGGAGACGGGACATGAGCGAGATCCTGAAGATGCTGCCGGTCTGGCACGAGGGCGAAACCTTTATTCAGCAAAAGGTCGGCGTTGCGGAGCGCATGGCTGCTGTCGGTCAGCGTGTCATCCGCGACTTCATGCCCGATCAGCATCGCGACTTCTACGCGCAACTGCCATTCATCGTTCTGGGCAGTGTCGATAGTCGCGGCGATGCATGGGCGACCTTCCTCGAAGGCCCCTCAGGCTTCATGTCCTCGCCGTCGCCCACCGTTCTCAATATCGCGGCCGGAAGGGATGTCAGCGACCCCGCAAGCGAAGGCATGTCGGACGGACAGCCGATCGGCCTGCTCGGCATGGAGATGCATACGAGGCGCCGCAATCGGATGAACGGGACAGTCTCCACCACTCAAGGGGGCTTTCAGGTCGATGTCGACCAGAGCTTCGGAAACTGCCCGCGCTACATCCAGTTGCGTGATTTCGAATTCGTTCGTGATCCAGGGGAAGCCTTTGCCGGTAGCATGGAGGACCTGCCAGACCTCGATGGCGATGCACGTTCCATGATCACGGCGGCAGACGCATTTTTTGTCGCGTCTTATGCCGACCGCGAAGATCGACGCCAGGTCGACGTGTCCCATCGCGGTGGCAAGGCCGGCTTCGTTCGTGTTGCGGACGATGGCACGCTTACCATTCCGGACTTCGATGGAAACCTCTTCTTTGCAACGCTCGGCAATATCGTACTGAACGGCAAGGCCGGGCTTGTCTTCGTCGACTACGCGAGTGGCGACATGCTGCAGATGACCGGTGACGCCGAGGTCATTCTGGATTCGCCAGAGATTGCGGCTTTCCAGGGGGCGGAACGGCTGTGGACGTTCAAGGCTCGCCGCATTGTTCGCCGCCGCAACGCTCTGGCCTTGCGCTGGGCCTTCCGGAAGGACGGCTGGTCCGCGAATTCGCTGATGACCGGTGACTGGGCGCAGGCCGCCGACCGGCTGCGTGCTGCCGCGCTTGCCACCCGGTGGCGCGTCCTGACGGTGACGAAGATCGTCGAGGAAAGCGCCTCGATACGATCGTTTCATTTGCAGCCCGGCGATGGCGCAGGGTTGCTGCCGCACATTGCCGGACAACATCTGCCGATTCGCCTGACTGTTGCGGGCGTCGAAAAGCCTGTTATCCGAACCTACACATTGTCGGCCGCCCCTTCGGACGGGGTTTACCGCATCAGCGTCAAGCGCGACGGACTTGTGTCGCAACACCTGCACGACAGCATTCGTATCGGCGACATCATCGAAGCGCGGGCGCCAGCCGGGGATTTCACCATCGACGCCCGTGCTACGCGCCCGGCCGTGCTGCTTGCCGGCGGCGTCGGGATTACACCCATGCTCGCCATGCTACGCCACGTTGTCTACGAGGGGCTTCGCAAACAGCGCATCCGGCCGGTCATCCTCTTCCATGCTGCGCGTTCCTGGCAGGAGCGGCCGTTCGACCGAGAAATTACCGAGCTCGTCAACGCGGGGCAGGGTGCTATCAGGCTCATCCGGGTCCTGAGTGACGCAAGTGGTGCGCAAGAAGGCACCGACTATGACGTCGTCGGGCGCATCGACATGGCGCTTCTTTCTCGTCATCTACCGTTCAACGATTATGATTTTTATCTGTGTGGGCCGCCGCGGTTCACTCAGGCACTCTATGACGGGTTGCGAGGCTATAACATCGCGGATGGCCGGATCCACGTGGAAGCGTTTGGCCCTTCATCTTTGAAGCGAACGCTCGACGCTGGTGTGCCTGCACCGACCCGCCCGTCGCCATCCACAAAACCCGTTCCGGTCGCCTTCCTGGGGTCGCTGAAGGAAGCCCGCTGGACGCCCGGTTCTGGCACGCTGCTGGAACTGGCGGAAGCGCGAGGCCTGGAGCCAGAGTTCAGCTGCCGGGAAGGCAGTTGCGGAACATGCCGCACAAAGCTCATCAAGGGTGCGGTCACCTACATCAGGGAGCCAACGGCGGCGATCGCCGAAGGCGAGGTGCTGCTGTGCTCGGCGGTCCCTGCAGAACAGGAGACCGACGAGGAAAACCGGATCCAGCTCGAACTCTAGCGCTCGTCATTGATACACCGGACGCAAGAGTATCTTCCGCTCTTTCGACGTTCATCGTCCAGAACCGGACATATTATCCTGGACGAAAGGGACAGCCTTTCAAAACCAAATCAAGGAGATAGACATGTCACGCATACCCACGCCCGCGACAATCAACGATGCACCGGAAGCGTCCCGCCCTGTGCTTGAAGCCATCCAGAAGCAGATCGGCTCCGTCCCGAACATCTTTCGCCTGGTGTCGAACAGCCCGGCCGCATTGAACGGCCTGACGGCCCTGCAAGGTGCTCTCGGCAAGGGCAAGCTTGGACCGGCCACCCGCGAGCGGATCGCCCTGACCATGGCCGAGGCCAATGGTTGCGATTACTGCCTGTCCGCGCATACCTATACCGGCACTAAGTTCGCCAAGCTGGACGAGAGTGAAATCGAAGCGAACCGCCGCGGCACCTCGAATGATCCAAAGGCCGCTGCCGCTGTCGAATTCGCCCGCGCCCTTGTCGACGCTCGCGGCTAGGTAGCACCCGGCGAAGTCGAAAAAGTCCGCGCCGCCGGTTACGGCGATGCGGAAATTCTCGAGATCATCGCGCATGTCGCGCTGAACACCTTCACCAACTACGTCAACGAAGCTCTGGGCACCGAGATCGATTTCCCACGTATCGATCGCCTTGCCGCATGACCAACGACCACCCTTCCATCCCTTCAGCGATACACAAACAAGGAACTTATCAATGTCCCGTCCGCCGCTTCCCCCTTTCAATGAACAGTCCGCCATCGAGAAGGTTCGCCTTGCCGAAGATGGCTGGAACAGCCGCAATGCCGCCAAGGTGGCGCTCGCTTATACGGTCGACACGCGCTGGCGCAATCGCGCCGAATTCGCAACCAACCGTGCCGAGGCTGAGGCCTTCCTGACGCGCAAATGGAACCGCGAGCTCGATTATCGCCTGATCAAGGAGCTTTGGGCCTTTCAGGGTAACCGCATCGCCGTCCGTTATGCCTACGAATACCACGACGACAGCGGCCAGTGGTTTCGTGCCTATGGCAACGAGAACTGGGAGTTCGCCGAAGACGGGCTGATGCGCGCGCGCCATGCCAGCATCAACGAACATCCGATCACGGAGGCTGAGCGCAAGTTCCGCTGGCCGCTCGGCCGCCGACCGGACGATCACCCAGGTTTGAGCGACTTCGGCTTTTAAGCGAGACCAGGATCAAGGAGGTCACCGCCATGGCAGGCTTCAAGCTCGATGAGCGCGCTCGACTGTCAATCGAACTCGCGCTTGCCGCCGCAAGCGGTGACTCCTTTTCCACCCAGCAGCAGGAGAAAGACGCGAAGGTGCTCGGCATGACGGGAGCGGAAATCGATATAGCCCGCAACGGCTCGAGTTTTGATTTCCAGCTCTCCAAAGCGGTCGCTTTGGCACTCGAGCCAAATGTCGAACACCGTGAGCGCGCCATGAAAGCCGGTATCGACGCACAAGCCTGTGCAGGCATTGAAAAGATGGCGGCGTCGCATATCAATCGATCTCTGTTGAGATCCGCATAGGCCATCACCAACGCTTCTTTTATGACATCGCCAGTTATGTCATTGGTATCAATCTCGAAACGGTCTTGCTCGATCTGTTTCGGGATTCATACCATTTTGAGCGACGGTCATGTTGAAGCAGCACGAGCGATCTTTGGAGGGCGAATGGATCGATGGCAGGCAATGCGGATTTTCGCAAAAGTCGCGGAGACGGAAAGCTTTGCGGATACCGCGCGCCACATGCATATGAGTGCACCGGCTGTTACCCGCGCCGTTGCAGGACTTGAGGATCTCATTGGTGCCCGGCTATTCGTTCGCACGACGCGCTCTGTCAAGATGACGGAGGCAGGCACACGGTATTTCGAGGATTGCCGCCGCATATTGGCGGATATCGCGGAAGCAGAAGCTGCGGCCGGCGGCTCCTATGCGACCCCGACCGGTACGCTGGCGATCACAGCCTCAGCCTTGTTCGGACAGATGTATGTGCTGCCCATTGTGACTGAATTTCTGAATACCTTTCCGACCATGCATGCAAGGACCCTGTTCATCGATCGCCCCGTCAACATTGTCGAAGAAGGGGTAGACGTGGCCGTTCGCATCGGCCACCTGCGGGATTCTGGTTTCTCTGCCCTCAAAGTGGGTACTGTCCGGCACGTCATCTGCGGATCCCCGAGTTATTTCGAAAGCCACGGCGTTCCAACCACTCCGGCCGACCTCAAAAATCATCGCATCGCGGCGTCAACCAGCGCCTGGGCCTCGCCGGAATGGCGTTTCGCAAGTGATCAGCGTGTAACGATCGACCCTATACTTCAATGTAATACCAATGAAGCCGTGATATCGGCGGCCCGCGCAGGGTGGGGTTTGACCAGGGTGTTGCATTACCAGATCGGCCCGGCTCTCATTGCGGGGGAACTGCAGATCGTCCTCGGCGACTATGAAGAACCACCGATGCCGATCCATATCCTCCATCCGGAGGGGCGGCACGCGCCAGCGAAGGTTCGCGCCTTCGTGGACATGGCAGCGTCCCGCCTGCGAGAAAACCGGCTCCTGAACTAAATTGAGGCCGGCTCGGGCCGGATTTATCGCTTTCCGATGATGCTTGTGGCTCTATCGATCATAACGCGATCAAAATCTTGCCCACAAATTTACTGCGGTCATGGGGGTCAGCGACTGATCGAGTTTCTCACCGATCAAAAGGGAATGGCTCAGGCTGGAATTTTTTATGCGAGTGCGTTCATTGTTTCATACAGTGTAATTATCACTTCCGCATTGAGCGGATTATCGTTTTTCGCTCATGGATATGTTGGTCTTCAAGCCAGTCGTAGCTGGCGCCTCAAACCCGAAGGAGACCCACCGTGAAACGCCTGATCCTAACCCTGATGTTCGCAACTGCTAGCTTCGCCCCACTGTCCTTTGCGCGTCGTCCACGCCCGACCAAGCAGCCATCACGCAGCAGGCTCACGTCAGCGTTCATTACCGGACGGCAGTTATCGACGGTGTGAACATCTTCTATCGTGAAGCGGGTCCGAAAGACGGTCCGGTGGTGCCGGGTCGGATAGAGCATAGCGAATCCGACCGGTGCTGCAGGGCGAAGGCCGAAGCATGGGGAAGGCCGGTTTTCTGCTTGTGGGGGAGAGAGGGCAGAGCCCTTTCTTCCCTCTCAGTGAGTTGAATTTATATGCGGCCGCAGGTCGCGATGCGACACAGAAGGGTATTTCCCTGCACCTACGGCACGCGGTCCGGTGCGACGATACCGCCCTCATTCTCAAGTATGGCGATACGCTTAGCTTCAGATCTTGTAAATTTCAGACGCACGCCGATGCCGCCGCCGTTGTCAGAAATGAAGACAGCGCCGGCGCTTTCCAAAGCTGATTGCAAGGCAAATACCTGACCATCCATTGGTTCGGCGAGCTTACGCTCAAAACGCACGATAGTCTCGAGGCTAACATCAGCAGATATTGCGAGGTGCTCGCGGGACAAGTCGATGAGTGCCCGTGCCGCACGACATTGGGAGCCGGTAATCATAGTTTCACTCTCCGTTTGCCAACAGGATCGCCATTCTATGACACACTGGTAACCGCTAAAACCGTCAGCTTGTGTTGCCGATCATCCCGTGCTGTCCAGTTCATCGTCTGACCGGCGGTCAGGCCGAGAAGGGCAGTTCCAACCGGGGTGAGGACCGATACCCTTCCCTCAGAAATATCGGCGTCTATTGGGAACACAAGCGTCACTCTTCGCGCATCGCCGGTATCCGTTTCATACTCTACCATCGATCCCATGCCCACCACGTTTCCAGGTACAGCGACGTCGGCTACAACGCGTGCTCGTCCGAGCTCGAGCAAAAGACCGTCGGAAATTTCGGGAGACCGAGCAGCCGCGGCGAGCGCAAGATTGCTCAATCGCTCATGATCTGTTTCGCCAATCATGATCGATGGTTTTCGTGGGTTGTTGGTGTGTCTTTTCATCTTAGTGTCACTCCATTTAGCGGCATGGTTTGTGATGGGAACGCGTGCATCGCTCTTAGGTCACTGTCGAGGATTGCCATCACCTCGTCAGCGGACCGTGCCAGTCGAAGTCCCTCGCGAACCCGAGGTGTCGCAACCAGCCGGCACAGTTGGGCGAGCGCGGGCAGGAAGGAGGCAGCGGCAGAGCGGGGCCACAGCAGCGTGAACGCAAGGTCGACGGGATCGTCGTCAGGGCTGTTGAAATCTATGGGAGGGGCCAATTGCGTGAACGACGCGAAAGGACGCGAGATAGAGTGAAACGCCGCGTGCGGGACGGCGATGCCACGGCCAATGCCCGTCGAGCCGAGACTCTCACGCCTCCACAGCCCCCGAAGCACCACCTGATCATCAAGCCCGGATCTGCGCGCAATTTTCGCTGCGATCTTGGACAGTGCCGAGTGCTTTCCCTTTGTTGCAAGGTCAAGGGTAATATCTTCTTCGGATAGGTTCCTGATGATCATTGTAGTCGCCTCTAAAGCCGAGCGCGCCAGTGCGAACAAAGTGCGCTTGGCACTCCGTCTGCAACGGTGTCGCATTGAATTTGAGATGCTGGCAGACCCGGACGCGATGCCAGTGGAACTCGCGTCCGGGCTAGAGGCCTGCTTTAAGGCGTAGTGGCTCTCGCTGGTGCATGAAAATATTCATAGTAGTTGAAACATGGGGAGAGAATTTTTGAAATCAAGCATGCAGTCACCAAACGAGGATCGCTTGAATTCGCAATATCTTGCCTTGCACATCTTACGGACAACCAGAGGCAGTGAGACCTGAAATCTTTGCAAAATGCAGAAAAACTGCACTGAAATGCCAGTTTATTTCGTTGGACTAATATTATCGCCGCGTTCTTGAATGGCGGCACGCGACAAGTCGTGCGCCAGCCATTGGCTGCGAGATTTCGGCGATCGCGGGCTTGAAGGAAAAAGGATTCTCCGATGAAAAAACTCCTCCTCGTACCATTCCTGACACTGGCCAGCTCGCTGGCTGCTATGGCGGCGGATGAAGTCGCAAAAGCGCCACCAGCCGCCCCCTTTCAGCAGGTTAGCAAACTGGTGAAGTTGCCCGACTTCCTGCCTGGCATGGGTCAACTCTTCGTCGATCCGGCGACACTGCCGGCCGGTCCTTTCCTCGCATATGATCACGACGGAAAGCTTGTCAGCACGATCTACATGCTGCCGACAAAGGATCTCAATCCGGACAAGTCCTTCGATAACCTTGCTGCGCCGGGCGGGAACGTCGACCATGTCGATGTCTACTACAATGCCGGTCATCCAGGCGTCGAAGAACCGCATGTGCATGTAGTCCTGTGGCATGTCGCAGCGGCCAGTGAAGCGAGCGTCGCCAAATGACGGTCGCGCGGCGTGAGGTGCTGGGCCTGGGCCTGGGCGGTGGGCTGGTCGCCGCCCTTTCCCTGTCCCGACGCGATGTGTGGGCCGAAGAGGTGGTGGAGATTAGGATGCAGGGGCGCGCTGATGGCGCGCAAGTCTGGTTCGATCCGATCGGTGTTCTGATCAAGCCGGGTCAGATGGTCCGCTGGACCAACTATAATCCCGGCAACTCGCATACGACGACGGCCTATCATCCAGCAAACGGAAAGCCGCTCCGCATTCCTGAAGCGGCAAAATCCTGGGATTCAGACTATCTCCTGCCGGACGAGAGCTTTTCGATCACCTTCACCGAGCAAGGCGTTTATGACTATTATTGCATTCCCCATGAGCAAGCTGGAATGGTCGGCCGCATCATCGTCGGCGAACCGGAAGCACATGGCGGCTGGATGGAGCCGGTCGCTGCAAGCCGCGGCGTGCCGGATGAGGCCCTCAAGGCTTTTCCGATGGTGGAAGAGATAATGGCGAAGCGGATAGTCGGTCGCCTATAGAGAGCCGCTCCGGCTGGTTCGGCGGTCGGTAGCTAGGATCGATGAAGACATGAATGGGAACCGACGTTTTCTGACGGGCGTCGGTGAACGATGGGATGACTACCATGACAGACTTGGCTTTTACGAAAGAGATTTTGCTGCAACCGCAGCCGGAGCGCAGCGGTCGCGCAAAGGCAGCCCAACAGCGCGAACGCGCATTGCATCGGCTTGCGTCCTTGGGCCATATGACCGGCGGCATTGCCCACGATTTCCGAAATCTCCTGGCGGTCATCGAATCCGGCCTGAGGCTCGCCGAACGAAAAGCTGACCAGCCGGAGAGCGTGCGTACCTATATCGCGGCGGCGCGGGAGGGCATCAATCGGGGCCTCGACCTGACATCCCAGTTGCTCGACTTTGCAAATAATAAGGAACTCGACGTCCAGGCACGCGACTTGAATGAGCTCGTCAGATCTTCCGAGCCATTCCTTAGCTATGGCGCGGGACCAAACATTCGCGTTAGGCTCGAGCTTGGTTCCGACGTTCCAAGCTGTCAAATCGATCCGTCATTGTTCGATGCCGCCGTTCTTAATCTTGTCTTTAACGCTCGGGACGCCATGCCAAGCGATGGCGAGATTTGCATCGTCACGGAGCGGTTTGACGAGACCGACTCCACGCCCGGCCAGCCCGCGCCGGGAACCTATGCACGCCTTCGAATCAAAGACCGTGGCTGCGGCATGACGCCGGCAATTTTGCAAAAAGTGCTGGACCCCTTCTTCACGACTAAGGGCGAAAACGGAACCGGAATTGGATTGGCGCAAGTAGACGCGTCTATGCAGATGATGGGCGGCCATCTGCGCATCGCCAGTGAGCGAGGGACCGGAACCACCGTCGATCTGCTGTTTCCATCGACCGAAGCCGTTGCTTAGACCTCGATGGTGCCTTCAGAGATCGCGCGTAGCCCCGCCAGGGCAGGGCCCACGACGCTCTCGTCCCCGTTTGCAGACCTCACCGCGTAAACGGGATACGAATATTGCGGCATTTCCGGTACGAGGTGGAGCTGTCCCGCCGTTATATGCGGCTCCACCGCACTCATCCTGAAGTAACCGGAGCCGCCGCTCGCAAGAACATAGCTGAGCGCCAGGGGACCGAGATCGAATGAGAGGTCCGGTGTGACATCTGGGAAATTCATGTCGTGGTGCAACTCAAAATCCGGCCCCCAATCCATGTAGACGTAATTGGTCTCTTCGAGGCGCCCCGCTTCAGGATCGGTTGTCACAAGGACAAGCTTTTCTTCCATTAGCAGGTCTATTTTCAGGCCGGGTCGATGCTGGGGCGCATACATGATCGCCACATCAACCATCCCGGAAGCGACCTGATTAATCAGATCCTGAGGCACATCGACATGGACGCGGAGTGCGATATCTGGAAGGAAGCGACGAATCCATCTGACCCAGTTCAGCAGAAGCGGTTGCGCCAGCGTCACTTCGCTGCCGACCGTCAGCACGGCGCGACGGCCTGCGGGCACCGCGACCTGTTGGCGGGTGCGCTGCCATAATTGGACAAACGTCGGCGCGTGGCGCAGGAACTGCTCCCCAGCCGGGGTCAGCGCCGCTCCTCCTTTGTTCCGAATGAACAGCGGCCGGCCGAGCAATTGTTCGAGGTTGCGAATCCGCGCGCTGACGGTCGTCTGAGCAACATTCAAGCGTTCAGCGGCGCGAATAAAACTTCCCGTTGAAACTATTTCCAGGAACGTGCGAGCGAGCTCAATGTCCATCAAGGTATAGCATAAAAGTTGCTCTTAAATGTCAATTGAATTCGTTTGATAAATACTGTCCAGTCGGTAAGCTTTGGTTAGATCCACCGGCCTAAGCGCTGGTTGCGGCGCACGGTCAGTTGTGTGGGACTGAAGCTCGGCAGCTCGCATACAGTTTTTATGTAGCTTGGCAGTACCAATCATGTCGGTCAAAAAACAGAGCCAGGGCGACGTTGGGCCGCCGCGATATCCTAAAAATGATCGGTGCAAGCATGGCACGACTAGAAGTGCCGTCTTCATTGCGGGGACGTTTTTTATCGATGCGCCAGCAGGATCTCCCTCAGAACAATGGCATCGTTGTGCGCCTCGTCGTGAGCCGCGTAAACAAGTGTCACCGGACCTTTGAGAGCCAGATCGCGCAAACGACCAAATTCTTCACGGCGCTCCTTTATCTCCGCGGAATATCGCCGCCGGAACTCCTCCCACCGGGCTGGGTCGTGGCCGAACCATTTCCGCAACTCAGTGCTGGGCGCCAGGTCCTTCGCCCAATAGTCAATTGCCGCATCGGCCTTCTTGACTCCGCGTGGCCACAGTCGATCAACCAACACCCGTTTGCCGTCGTCAGCCGTAGGGTTTTCATATGCGCGCTTCAGTTTCACGTTGTCCTCGGAGATCTTGTCGCTCATCGACGTCGCTCCTCTTCTGCCCCCCTTCAAAGACATAGGGCGCGCGGTCACGTCGGCGACATCCAAGTCGTCTCGAGCAAACCAATGTGAAGAGTCGCGGTGCCATCGCTTAAGACGCAGGAGAAAGATGATGAAGTTCTTTGTGGACACAGCCGACATTGCCGAAATTCGCGAGCTTGCTGCCGCAGGCGTTCTCGACGGAGTGACCACCAACCCTTCGTTGATTGCAAAGATCGGTCGACCGATCCGCGAGGTGATCAAGGAGATTTGCGAGGCGATCGATGGTCCCGTCTCCGCTGAGGTCACTGCGACCGACTTCGACGGCATGCTTGTCGAGGGAGAGCGATTGGCCAGCATCGCAGAGAATGTGGCGGTCAAGGTACCATCCACTTGGGACGGGTTCAGGGCTTGCCGAGCACTCAGCGGGCGCGGGCTGAAAGTCAATGTCACACTGTGCTTTTCAGCCAACCAAGCGCTGCTGGCGGCTAAGGCCGGTGCGGCGTATATCTCGCCGTTCGTCGGCAGGCTGGACGATATCGGCCTGGATGGCATGGAAGTCGTTCGAGAAATTCGAGTTATCTATAATAACGACACGTCCTTCACCACGCAGATCCTCGCGTCCTCGATTCGAACGCCTCTGCATGTCAAGCAGGCCGCGTTGGCAGGGGCCGATATCGCGACCGTGCCACCGGGCGTGCTCAGAAGTCTTGCCAACCACCCACTCACCGAGAAGGGGTTGGCGTCCTTCGTTGCTGACTGGGGTAGGACGGGGCAAACGATTCTTTAGACCGCCTGATAGCTGGATGACGCAGCAGCAAAATTGCACGGAACAGCGATTAAATTCGTTTGCTTATCACTCGTAACGGCAACAAACTGCCGGGTGGTAATCAAAGGCCTGGCGACCAGAACACAGTTCGTCTTTACGCCCGCAGGGCGGACGCCGACCCGATAGCCAAGGAGAAGAGAATGGCTCCTGAACACAGAGACACAACTGGTCCGGATCTGGCGCGAGGTATCGGAATTGCCGATCTTCCCGACGGCTGGAAGCTGGTCGGCCATTGCGGCGATGCGCGGGTGCTGCTTGCGCGCCGCGGGGCGGAGATATTCGCCGTCGACGCGCACTGCACGCACTATAACGGTCCGCTCGTCGAGGGTCTGGTAACTGGCGACACTGTCCGCTGCCCCTGGCATCACGCATGTTTCGACTTGAGGACAGGTGAGGCTCTGCGCGCACCCGCCTTCCGGCCGCTGGCATGCTGGCGGGTCGAGCAGCGCGACGGCAAGATCTTCGTAGTCGGAAAGCGCAAGCGTGCGGAACCAACATCAAGCGAGGGTTCTGTCGGTGCAATGCCTGAGAAGATCGTCATCATCGGTGGCGGTGCGGCCGGCTTTGCCGCGGCCGAGAGGCTGCGGCGAGAACAGTATCATGGCAGTATTGTCATGCTCAGCGACGATGAAGCGCCGCCTGTCGATCGGCCCAACCTCTCCAAGGACTATCTTTCCGGCAAGGCGCCGGAGGACTGGGTCCCACTGCGGGGGGAGAGCTACTATTCAACAAACCAGATTGACCTGCGTCTCGGTACGCAAGCGGTTAGCATCAATCCGCGTACCCTGGAGGTCGTCCTCGCTGGCGGAGGCTCTATCCCCTACGACAGGTTACTGCTGGCGACCGGTGCAGAGCCGGTTCGGCTGACCATACCAGGTGCCGATCAGCCGCATGTCCATACGCTACGGTCACTTGCCGACTGCCGGGCCATCATTGAACGGGCCACGACTTGCCCGCCGTGTCGTCGTGCTTGGCGCCAGCTTTATCGGCCTAGAAGTCGCCGCTGCCCTGCGGTCCCGCGGAATCGAAGTCCACGTCGTCGCACCCGACAAACAGCCATTGGGGCGGGTTTTGGGTCCGCAAATGGGCGATTTCATCCGGACCCTTCACGAGAAGAAGGGTGTCGTTTTTCACCTCGAGGAGATCGCGAGCAGCATTGATGGCAACGACGTGAAACTTCGCGACGGCGACACGCTGGCCGCTGACTTCGTTGTCGCCGGCATCGGCGTACGCCCGCGGACCGGACTCGCAGAAACGGCGGAGCTGGCAACCGATCGCGGTGTCCTCGTGAACAGTTTTATGGAAACCAGCATGCCGGGGATCTTTGCGGCCGGTGACATTGCGCGGTGGCCGGACCCTCATACTGGAGACAACATTCGCGTCGAACATTGGGTGGTCGCCGAAAGGCAAGGGCAAACCGCGGCACTCAATATGCTCGGCAAGGGCGAAAAGTTCACCGCCGTGCCGTTTTTCTGGAGCCAGCACTATGACGTCAGGATCAATTATGTCGGGCATGCCGAACGATGGGACGAGATCGTGGTCGAAGGGGACGTCGCCGCCAGGGACTGTCTGCTGCGCTTCAAGTCCGGCGGACGCGTGTTGGCTGCCGCTTCGATCTCCCGCGACATCGAAAACCTGATGATCGAGGTGGCGATGGAGCATGGAATGGCGGCCAGTTGACGTGCCAAATGGCTCGCATGCCGGGGTAGGGAAAAAGACCTGAGCTATGTCAACTTTGCCGGCACACGGCGTCGGAAGTGCATATGGTTGCCCCGCCGGACACTGTTCAAGGGATCGCTCCGGCAGAGGGCGACATGAAACCCTAAGCGTCCGCAACTCCGTGCTCGGCGCGATATCTTTCAGCCAATGATCAATCGACAGGCCGATTTCGGCTGTCGGGCGTTCATATGCTCGTTTACAGCCATATGGCGTCACAGTGTATGTCTGCAAAACCACGGGCCATTGGTTCAAACGATGCCACGATCCCAGCCGCCATAATGTTCCTGGCTGCGTCTGCCGCGTGGTAGGCTCAGCCCGATCACGATGAGACCAGCCACAACATAGCCTGCAGCCCCTGCGCCAATTGCGCCCTCGAGCAGGAACGGCGAGAACGCGATCCAGGCGCCGGATGCAACGTTCAGCAAGCGAACGGGGCGGGCGACTTCGGCCATCGCTGTGACAGCGACCATGATCACGATGCAACCGAAGATATGGTCACTGAAATAGAGAGGAGTCTCTGTACCGAGAACGAGCGGAGTGATCATCAGAACGACGCCGAGCGCCGCGCTGACAACCAACGTCCATGGATAATTGACTCCGCCGGTCACGAACTCGCTCAGGATTTCGGCTACGGGGCGATCGAGATCGGCTGCGGGCGTCTGGTTCTCCGAGAGAGCCGGGCCACCGCACCAGAAGGTCCGCCAGAACGGTTCTCCAGCCTTTCTAGCCCGGTATAGGAACTGGCAACTCGCGAGCACCTCGTCGATCGAATAGGGAACCATCAAAACCGTGACGGCGGCCTGCACGATACAGAGCGTGCAAAGCGCTCCGATTAGCGGCGGCTGGATGATGATGAAACTGACGCTAACGACGCCGAGCGGGATGATCAGCAGGCCAAAAAGCAACACCATCCATGGCATAGTGCGCCAGCGCCGGCGATCACCGATCGCGCCTGCCAGAATATCGAGAGCATAAGCAACCGCGCCGAGCCCGGCGTCGGCGATCGGGAAGCCTTTTGAGACCCAGGACGTGACCACGGCCTCGCTGCCGTTGCCGGCCGGCGTAGAGCCTGGACCGAAAAACGGCTCCCATAGGCCGTCAATGTGGCCGAGTTGATAGGCGCCGAGATAACGCGAGACGAACAGGCCGAAGAAGGCCAGCGCGACGATTGGTATGCGCTGTGTGAAGGAGGAGGGCGAGTAACTCCACCCGAGCGGGCCGGTCGTCATCGGCCGCAAGGGCGCGACGACTGATTCCGGGTGTCGGCGGAATCATGACAGCGAACGCGACAACCAGCATGCCGACCAGGGTGTCCGCCGCATATGCGGCCGCACTGGTCGTCCAGAATGCCAGCGGCGCGAACAGAACCCATACCCCAACCGTCGCTGTGATCCACTGGATCCAGTTCCGCCGCCGGGACATGCCGGCCAGCGCGCAGACGAGGATGAGGAAGCCGGCAATTAGCTCGCTGAAGCCCAGCCATGCATTGCGGATTTCGGGAGCCGCGATGGCATGTCCCAGCGCCGGCGGGGTCGGGGCGGCAACGGGGTCAAACAGGCCATAGGCGAGAGGCGAGGCGATAAGCCAGAGGCCGAGAGCTGCGTTGGCGAGCGGCGCCCACAGCGTCAACGCTCGATGCCGATCGATCGCGGCCTCGACCTGTTCTGTTGTGCGCTCGAGCGTACCGCGCAGTCTTTCCTGCGCCTGTTCGAGCTCGGGCCTGGAAGCGGCAACTGCCGCCGGATCGAGCTTGTTTCGCGCGTACCAGTCTGTCGGGTCCGCCCTCAGCCGCGCTATCATTTCCGGCAACGTATCCATCAGTTTATGCTGCGGCGTCCAGCCAAGCAGTTTTCTGGCCCGCGAGATGTCAAGCTCGTAGTGGTCGTCCGAATTCTCTACCATCCAGGGCTTGATGTCGGTCTCCTGGTCCAGCACCTCGGTCTGGACCCATGAACCAAACTTGGTGACGCCTTTCGGTAGGGAAAGGGTGCGCCAGCGCTCGCGGTGGACCAGATCGCCGATGCGCTCCTGCATCTGCTGATAGGACGGGGTCTCCTCCTCGCCAATCAGCAGGATTGTTTCGTCGGGTAGCTCGGTCCGGCGATCTACCGCTCGCACCACCGCGTCGACGAGATCATCACGGTGCAGATAGGGTTGCCCGTGGGTCATGTCGCCGGTGAAGAGGTAGGCGGTCGGCAGGCGTTCGAATATGCGAGCGATCTGCTGGGCGATGAAGGCTGCCCGGCAGTCCTCGTCATAGACGCCTGCGAAGCGGAGAATAACCGCTTTGATCGCGCCGCGCCGTGCCATGATCAGCGACTCGGTTTCCGCTTTTGACTTCGGATAGGCCCAAGGCGGCTCGAGCGGCCAGTCTTCATTGATCTTCACGCCCTTTTCGGGGCTCGGCGCATGCACCAGAAGCGTACTGGCAAAGATGAACTGTTCGGCCTCGAATGTCTTGAGCGTCTCGAGAAGCCGCCGCGTTCCCTGCACGGTCACCGCATCATATTTTGGATGTTCTTTTCCGGTGGTGTCATAGTAGGCGGCGAGATGGATGACGGAGGCGATGCGGTTTCCGGCATGCTCGCGGATTTGCCCCATTGCCTCTCTGACGCTTTCCTCAGAAGTCAAATCGATCCCGACGGTAACAAGCCCGTCGATCGGATCTTTCGGCGGCCTCGAGTCAAGACATATGACGTGGTAGCGTTGAAGCAGGCCTCGCGCTATCGCTTGTCCAAGGAAACCGCTGCTGCCGGTGATGAGTACGTTAGGTCGGCCCGTCCTTGGCATGTCGGCCCTCTCTGGCGGTTCGCTCCGAATTCGCCTCCTCTTGGACCCGCGATGGCGCGTCTGACGGGAACGTTAACGAGCATTCAAAGGTTCCGGCCGCTTCTTATGATTGTAGGGGCGGGTCGATCTGGGGTGCGCGATTTCGCGGGACCAACTTTTATGTTCTCGACGGGAACCTCTTTACTCACCGCGACAGCAGCGGCATGACCAGACTTCTAATCGCCGCAAGCGCTCGGCGGATAGTGGGCTTGTTTTTGCGCGCCGCGCCCTGGCCGTTACCCCTTGGCGTCATCGCCAGCCATCTCCGGTCCGGCTCGAACACGAGCCGTGCCGTGCCCTCTCTTGCTATCACCCTCCTGCGGAGATCTTGAACCCGTTCCGCCTGTAGTTTGGTGTAAGGTCCCATCGGCAAAGTCTTTTGTTTGCCACGACAAACCTGGCAGTACCACTCATTGTCACCATTCGAGAAGATATCGACCGAGGTCGATGTCTTGTTAGGTTCATGCTTGGCAACATCGTTGATGAATTTGACGACTCCTGAGAAGTGCTGCGAAGGAGCTGCACTTTGAACTCCCGCGCGGAGATTGAGTTTAGATAATGTAGACATGTGTCAGCTCCTTTTTCTTGCGCCGGAGTTTGACGCGGTTTCATTGCATTATGCAAATGAGTTTAATTGGTCATTGAGTGCAATTTTATTGCTTTGTAGCAGGCGGGCGGGCACTTGATTCTGATCTCGGCAGTCGGCCAAGGCACGACGGCGGAGCTCTATCTGCCACTAGCCACCGCAATGGTGAACTCCGACACTGGAGCAGTGGATTCATTGGAGCGATCGGGCGGTATCAGCTCGTGGAAGATCCTCGCGGTAGACGACGATTCGCTCTTTTCGAATGAACCGGTTGGTGATGTTGGAGGACCTCGTGCGCGCCGCGAAAATCTCCCAAATTGTCCTTCGCGTCCACGCGTTGAGAACGTTCCGTTAGACCCCGCCCGGCGCACGGCGCCGACCTGTTGCGCAGGGTTCCCATCGCAACACAATTGTTCAAACGAAAATGCGGTGCTCCGCGGTCACCAGTTCCTGTAGAAAATCGGCCACGGTGCGGACGCGCACAAGATCGCGGGCGCTTTCATGATAGGTCGTCCAGTAGGCCCGGCGGATCGTCGTCTCCGGCAGGATGCGGATCAGTTCGGGATATTGCCGGGCGATGTAATTGTGCAGGATGCCGATCCCCGCGCTGGAGCGCACCGCCTCCGTCTGGCCGGTTGCGCTGGAAATTTCGAACGATGCATCCCAACTGCGCATCACCTCGCCGGTGAAATTCAGCGAGGCCGTGAAGATCAGGTCCTCGACATAGCCTATGCGGCGATGGCTCTTCAGGTCCTCGATCGTCTCGAGTGATCCGTTGGAGGCGAGATACTCCTGCGAGGCGTAGAGCCCGAGCGTGTAGTCGGTGAGCTTCGAGGAGATCAACCGGCCCTGTTCAGGGCGTTCCAGCGTGATCGCGATATCGGCCTCGCGCTGTGACAGGGAGAAGGAGCGGGGGACAGGCACGAGCTGGATACGCAATTCCGGAAAACGCGCCGTCAGCCGGCCAAGGCGCGGAGCAAGGAAGGAGACGCCGAAGCCGTCCGGCGCGCCGACGCGGACCGTACCGGCGATTGCCGTATCGATCCGGCCGATCTGCGCCTGCGCCGCCAGCATTTCGGTTTCCATCCGCTCGGCGGCGTGCACGAAGATCTCGCCTTCGGCCGTCAGGTCGCAGCCATTCGTGCGGCGGATCAAAAGCCGCGTCTTCAGTGATTCTTCCAGCGCCGTCACCCGCCGGCTCAGGGTCGCGTGATTGACGCCGAGCCGCTTCGAGGCTGCCAGGATCTGGCCGGTTCGAGCCACGACCAGGAACATGCGGACATCGTCCCATTTCATCTGCTGCCCTCGCTCTTCACGATGCGGTGGCCGGCTGTGCGCACATGGCAACGGGGTCGACGTCAACAAGCGTCAGCGACCTGATCATGCCGGCGGTGAGGTTCTTGTATCTGAGAAAATGGGGCGTCTGCAGATGTGCCTCATAGTCCCGCCGGCTGGCGTAGACCTCCAGGATACGGATCTTGCCGGGTTCGTCCTTCAGCGCGACCGCATGCAGCATCAGGACACCCGGCTCCAGCGCGATGGACGCCTCGATCTCTTCGCTGAGCCGCTGACGATAGGCTTCGAGCTGGGCGGGATCTATGTCGAGTTCCGCCATCCGCGCCATTCTTTCATTGTCTGCTGACGCCATTCGATCGACACCTTGTGCTGTTGAGCTTATTTGTGCGGTTGACAATGCAACACGATCCTACCTGCGTCGAGCTTTAATTTCTGCACAACGGTTCCTGAATATCACGCGTTGATTTGTGCATATTGTAGTGCGACACTCTAGCCATAATCAAGATCAGGAGGATCACCCATGTATGAGATTGGTCATTTCATTGGCGGCAGGCGTGTTGCTGGCACCAGCGGCCGCACGAGCAATGTCTACAATCCGGCAACCGGCGAGGTTCAGGCCACCGTGGCGCTTGCAAGCGAAGCGGAGATGGATGCAGCCGTGCAGAACGCCAAGGCGGCACAGCCGAAGTGGGCTGCGACGAACCCGCAGCGCCGCGCCCGCGTCTTCATGAAATTCGTGCAGCTCCTGAACGAGAATATGAGCGAACTGGCCGAAATGCTCTCCAGGGAGCATGGCAAGACGATCGATGACGCCAAGGGTGACGTCATCCGCGGCCTGGAAGTCTGCGAGTTCGTCATCGGCATTCCGCACCTTGCCAAGAGCGAATTCACCGAAGGCGCTGGCCCGAACATCGATATGTATTCGATCCGCCAGGCTGTCGGCATCGGCGCCGGCATCACGCCATTCAACTTCCCCGCCATGATCCCTATGTGGATGTTCGCGCCGGCGATCGCCTGCGGCAACGCCTTCATCCTGAAGCCGTCCGAGCGTGATCCGTCCGTGCCGATCCGCCTTGCCGAACTGATGATCGAAGCGGGTCTGCCTGCCGGTATCCTCAATGTCGTCAACGGCGACAAGGGCGCGGTCGACGCGATCCTCACCCATCCGGACATTTCCGCCGTGTCCTTCGTCGGCTCGACGCCGATCGCACGCTACGTCTATGGCACGGCTGCGATGAACGGCAAGCGCGCACAGTGCTTCGGCGGCGCCAAGAACCACATGATCATCATGCCGGATGCCGACATGGATCAGGCCGCCAACGCCTTGATGGGGGCGGGCTACGGTTCGGCCGGCGAACGTTGCATGGCGATCTCGGTTGCCGTCCCGGTCGGCGAGGAAACGGCCAACCGTCTGATCGCCAAGCTGACGCCGATGGTCGAAAGCCTGCGCATCGGCCCCTATACCGACGAGAAGGCCGACCTGGGCCCGGTCGTGACCAAGGAAGCCAAGGAGCGTATTCTCGGCCTCATCAACAAGGGTGTCGAACAAGGCGCGAAACTCGTCGTCGACGGCCGCGATTTCAAGCTGCAGGGCTATGAAAACGGCCATTTCGTCGGCGGCTGCCTGTTCGACAACGTCACGCCGGAAATGGACATCTACAAGACCGAAATCTTCGGGCCGGTTCTCTCCGTTGTTCGCGCCAAGAACTATGAGGAAGCTCTCGACCTGCCGATGAAGCATGAATATGGCAATGGCGTCGCGATCTACACCCGTGACGGCGACGCGGCCCGGGATTTCGCAAGCCGCATCAATATCGGCATGGTCGGCATCAACGTGCCGATCCCGGTTCCACTCGCCTACCACTCCTTCGGCGGCTGGAAGTCCTCGTCCTTCGGCGACCTGAACCAGCACGGCACGGACTCGATCAAGTTCTGGACCCGTACCAAGACCGTCACGAGCCGCTGGCCGTCGGGCGTCAAGGACGGTGCCGAATTCGTCATGCCGACAATGAAGTAAGCGTCATTCCCATCCTCCACGAACTGGGCCTCCTCACGGGAGGCCCTTTTTCGTTGTGCTTGCCAAGTATCGTTGACCTGCGGTAGTGGCCGGTTAAGATTTGCGCCGTCCGAATATCGGGAGACCGTCGGCCGTTTCTTGAGTTGTGTTCACTGATGAGGAAGAGGGGAAACTATGAACAAGATGGCATCCTTGCCAACGGCATCGCAGGACTTTCACCGGCTGTCGTTCAGCGGCAACGCCAGGGAATATTTCGGCATCTGGATCGTCAATATCCTCCTGACGATCGTCACGCTCGGCATCTATTCGGCCTGGGCCAAGGTGCGGCGCAACCGTTATTTCTACGGCAACACGGTGCTGCTCGGCCGTGCCTTCCAATATCATGCCAAGGGCAAGCAGATCTTCATCGGCCGACTGATCGTCTTCGCTTACCTGGTCGTTTACAACATTCTGCTGACAGCGTTCCCGATCGCCGGCATCGCGCTCGCCGTCGTCATTCTCTTCTTCTTTCCCTGGCTGATCATGCGCGGCTTGCGCTTCAGCGCCCGTGTCACCAGTTACCGTAACGTCCGTTTCGATTTTACCGGCAAGATGGGCGGCGCCTTCGTCGCCTTCATGGCCGGCCCGGTCATGGCCTTCCTGTCGCTCGGCATCCTGGCGCCCCTCGCCAGTCGCTGGATGTATCGCTACATGGGCAACAATCTGCGTTATGGCAGTCGGGCATTTGCAACGGACCCGAAGCTTGGGCCGATCTATCAGACCTGGCTCTTTTCGGCGCTGATCATCGTTCTGGGAATGCTGATCGTCGGCGTCGCCGTTCTTGCCAATATCTCCGTCATCGCCGCGCTGATCGACAATCCGAATGTCATCTCGCCCGAGATGAACGCTTCGCTCTTTCTTTTGGGCATCATCGGCTATCTGGCGGTGCTTCTGTCCTTCGGCATCGCAGGTCTGTTCTATCGTGCCGGCGTGCGCAACATCGCCTGGTCCTCGACTGTTTTCGACGGCAAGCATTTGCTCAAAAGCGATCTGTCGCGGTTCCGCTATGTGTGGATCGCCATCTCCAATGTTATCATCACCATTTTGACGCTGGGCTTGATGCGCCCCTGGGCGGCGGTGCGCATGGCGCGTTATGTCAACGAGCATACCGCGATCCGTTTCGAGGGCGACGTCGGCGAAATCCTGGCCGCGGTCGAGCAGGAAGGCACCGCCGTCGGCGCCGAGTTCATGGAGTTCGAGGGTGTTGATTTTGGCTTCTGATGACCGGCCGATCTGCCGCGGCGATTGGCATCCGCGCAGTTCCAGCCGGTCCGTTGAGGCCCGTCTGGTCGAAGCGGATGGGCAGGTCGCTGCGGTCGCGGAGGAGGGGGGGGCCGGCCTTGCATCCGCCGGCTTTCCAGACCTCGACGTTTCGCCTCGGGTTGGTTCTATCCCCCGCCGCATCGAGTTTCCCGATGGTTCGCTGTTCGAAACCACCGACAACGATGCGATCGATCGCTTTCTGCTCGTAAACGGGCGCAAGCGAGCAGGCCTGGTGCACGGGCTCGAGCGGTTTCATCCGCGCCTGCTGGTCTTCGTCATCGCCGGTTTCCTTCTGTCCGGCCTGGTCTACCGTTACGCCTTGCCGGTTCTGGTCGAGGTTGCCGTCGCCGTCACGCCGCCGGTCGTGCCGCGGCTGATGTCCGTCAGCACGCTGGAGACGCTGGATCGCACGGTGCTCGACGAAACAAAGCTCGACGAGCCGAAAAGGCGAGCGATCTCCGAAGGATTCGCCCGGATCGCGGCGCAGTCCGCGCGTGGCGCGTCCGCCTATGCGTTGAACTTCCGGGAAGGCGGGGCGATCGGTCCGAATGCCTTCGCGCTGCCGGATGGAACCTTGATCATTACCGATGAACTGGTTGAGCTTGTCGGCGACGACACCGAAATGCTGGTCGGTGTGCTGGCGCATGAGATCGGTCATGTCGAACTGGAACACAGCCTCCGGCAGATCTACCGCGCCGCCGGCATGGCCGGCCTGATCATGTTGATCGCCGGCGACGTGGGTGACAGCGTCGAGGATCTACTTGTCCAGGGCGGTGGCCTGGTGGCGCTCTCCTATTCCCGAGCGGCGGAAACCGCGGCCGACCGCCATTCGGTCGAACTGATGGAAAAGGCCGGATACGACCCCGCTGCCATCGCGCGGTTCTTCGAAATTCTCGAGAAAAAGCTCGGTGATACGTCGGGCACAAATATCCTGTCGACCCATCCAGGCACGCCGGAGCGCAAGAAGGCGATCGTCGATTACCAGGCGACGTTGCGTCAGACACCAGATTAGCGTGCATCCGAGGTTCGCGTGACCTGGCAGGTCCTGCCACTTTTCTGGGCGAAGGGTGGACAGTTCGTCGGAAACTGACGATGATGATCGCACTCCGAAGATGATTTTCTGCTTTTTGGAATTGTTCCAAACTGTCATCCGTTCTATATGGAGGATTACAGTCATGAAATCACCGGCTGAGACGCTGCCATAATTTGTAATGACGTGCCGGGGGGGCTCTGCGGTTCGCTTGAACCGGGGGCGCAGAAATTTAAAAACTTGGAGCAAAGAATGCGCCTGACGAAGCAAACGAACTACGCAGTCCGCATGCTGATGTATTGCGCTGCCAATGATGGCCATTTGAGCCGCATTCCGGAAATCGCCAGGGCTTATGGCGTATCCGAACTCTTTCTGTTCAAGATCCTGCAGCCACTTAACAAGGCTGGCCTTGTCGAGACGGTGAGGGGCCGCAACGGCGGTGTCCGCCTGCCCAAGCCTGCCGCCGAGATCAGCCTCTACGACATCGTCAAGGTGACCGAGGATAGCTTTGCCATGGCGGAATGCTTCGAGGCGGGCGAGGTCGATTGTCCGCTCGTTGACAGTTGCGGCCTGAACGCGGCACTGCGCAAGGCGCTGAATGCCTTCTTCGAGGTCCTGCAGCAATATTCGATCGACGACCTGGTGAAGGCACGGCCACAGATCAATTTCCTGCTTGGCCTCGACCAACTCACACATCCGAAAACGGCCGCTTGAGGCTATTGCATAGTTCCTTAAATCGGAATCGATTTAAGGATAAAGTTATGCGCACTTTAAAAAGGTGATGCAGCGAACCTTTGCGCGTCATATTTTACGCGCGGCGCTGTAGTTCTGTCTGTCGTATCAAAGCCCGGTTTATCCGGGCTTTTTGCTATTTCCTTGTCAGATATTCCCCAAGGATGAACTCGATAGCGGTCGGATCGAGTTCCGCCTTGTCGATACGGAAATCGGCGCCATACTCCTCGAATTTCTGGAAATAGGGGTCGGCGAGCGAGGAGGAAATCACCCCGATCGGTCCGATGAAACCCTGTTGGCGCATGGCCGGCACGGTTTCGCGGAAATCTGCCTGCGGCTGCAGCCGGTTGTCCATCAGCACCATGGATACGGGCTTCCCGGATTTGATGAAATCGAGGGCCGCATCGATCGTTTCGCAATAGTGTAGGCGTATTTCCGCGCTTGAAACCCTTTTCATCAGGCCGCGCATGATCAAATTTTCGGCCGGATCATCATCGACGAGCAGGATGTGAATTGGTTCAGTCATGAGGATCTGCTGTTCCGCTGTATGGGGTGGCTGATGAGGGAGGCCGGCACTGTAGGCTCCGTTGCGAGCTGGATATCACTGTATGATCTGCTCCCGTATCGCCTTGGCCACCATCTGTGTTCTGTTGACCACGTCGAGTTTCTTCAGGATCGTCGCCGTGTGCGAGTTGACCGTGTGTTCGGATACGGAGACGATCAAGGCGATCTCGCTCGCAGTTTTGCCATGGGAGATCCAGCGCAATATTTCCCTTTCCCTTGGCGTCAGACCCAGGCCCGCCTTGTTGGAGAGGACCAGGCGGTAAAAGTAGTCGAACGCGCAGACCGCTTCATAACAGAGCTCGAAATGCGCTTGCTGGTCTATCTCCTCACAATCGCCGAGAAACAGAACCGCGTAGCGCGCTCCGTTCAAGCCGGTCACCGGCACGCAGATCAGCATTTCGAATCCGAGTTGGTCGACCAGGTTGCTGCTGTGGCCGAGCTGAGGGTCGTCGGCTTTCCATATGGAAGGAATGATTGAAGTATGGAGGCTCTTGTAGGCGGCGGAATCGCCGAAGCGGTGGCGCTTGTCATACTCCTCTGCAAGGCCGGACGGCAGGTCATGCAATGCAAGCCGGTTCGACAGCATGCAGGCGTCACCCTCGTTTCCGAGTTGCAGGATTGCGAAATGGTCGAAGCCGAAACGCAGTGACATCGTATGGAAAATTCGAAAGAAATCGACCCGATTGAGAGCTTTCTCCAAATCGTCGTCGAAGTGATATCGCCGGTGGTTTTTCAGAAGGGTTGCCACGACGCCGTCGTCCCCAGTGTCCCGCGAGATGAGTGTAACGCGCGGATCACTTTACGCAACTGGCAGTTAGCGAAAAAGGCGGTTGTAAGCGGTTTTGAAGCGTTGAGATCGGGAGAACGGCGGGAAAAGGGAGAACTGCATATGGTCGCTTGGTCTATCCCCGCCTGCAGACTTCGGCATGGCAGTCCTCCCAGCCCCGCACAGGGGTCATGCCATGATCGCGACCTTACCGCTATCCGTGTAGTTTGGGATTGACATTGACAGAAAAACGAAATCGATTCGATCAGGCGGGCTAGCGACTTAAAGAAAGTCGTGGATTAGCGCCTCGTCGTGTTATCCGGAAGAATTTTCCAATTGGACAATTTTTTTTAGACGCTTATTGCAATGCCCGATCAAATGTCGTTCCATCCGGCCTTGACCGGAAGCAATGGCGTTCTGCGTCAGAAAAATATGAGAACAAGAACAAAACTGGGAAACAAGCTGATGAAAAAGCTCTCTACTCTCCTTGCTGCAACCGCTATCGTCACTTTGATGGCCGGTTCTGCATGGTCGAAGACATTGGTCTATTGCTCCGAAGCATCGCCGGAAGGCTTCGATCCGGGTCTCTATACGGGTGGCCAGACCTTCGACGCATCGTCACGCACGGTCTATAACCGCTTGGTGGAGTTCAAGCATGGCTCGACGGAGCTTGAACCCGGCTTGGCCGAAAGCTGGGAAGTCGCTGCTGACGGTACTGAATACACCTTCAAGCTGCGCCCGGGCGTCAAGTTCCAGACCACCGAATTTTTCACGCCGACACGCGAACTCAATGCTGACGACGTGATCTTCTCGTTCGAGCGCCAGTACAAGGCTGACAACCCCTGGAACAAGTATGTTGCCGGCGCTTCCTGGGAGTATTTCTCGGGGATGGGTTTCCCGGACCTGATCGAGTCGATCACCAAGGTCGATGACCTGACGGTCAAGTTCAAGCTGAAGCGCGCCGAAGCGCCGTTCCTCGCAAACCTTGGCATGGATTTCGCCTCGGTCCTGTCGAAGGAATATGCCGACAAGCTTGCTGCCGATGGCAAAATGGAGCTGATGAACCAGCAGCCGCTTGGCACGGGTCCGTTCACGTTCGTCGCCTATCAAACGGATGCCGCAATCCGCTACAAGGCCAACCCGGATTACTGGGCCGGCAAGGAAAAGATCGACGACCTCGTTTTCGCTATCACCACCGATGCCGCAATTCGCGCGCAGAAGCTGAAGGCCGGCGAATGCCACATCATGCCTTATCCGAACGCAGCCGACGTTGCTGAGCTGAAGAAGGACGATAACCTGACGGTTCTGGAACAGGAAGGCCTGAACGTTTCCTACCTCGCCTACAACACACTCGTTCCGCCGTTCGACAAGGCTGAAGTGCGCAAGGCGCTCAACATGGCCGTCAACAAGCAGGCCATCGTCGATGCCGTGTTCCAGGGTGCCGCAAAGGTCGCCAAGAACCCGATTCCGCCGACAATGTGGTCTTATAACGACGCCATCGAGGACGACAAATACGATCCGGAAGCGGCAAAGAAGATGCTTGAAGACGCTGGCGTCAAGGATCTCAAGATGAAGATCTGGGCCATGCCGGTTGCCCGTCCGTACATGCTGAACGCGCGTCGTGCTGCCGAACTGATGCAGGCCGATCTGGCAGCCGTCGGTGTGACTGTCGAAATCGTCTCCTACGAATGGGCCGAGTACCTGAAGCTCTCCTCCGCCAAGGACCGCGATGGTGCGGCCATCCTCGGCTGGACCGGCGACAACGGTGACCCGGACAACTTCCTTGACACCCTGCTTGGTTGCGACGCCGTCGGCGGCAACAATCGCGCTCAGTGGTGCAACAAGGAGTTCGACGACCTGATGACCAAGGCAAAGGCAACCGCCGATGTCGCAGAGCGCACGAAGTACTATGAAGAAGCCCAGGTGATCTTCAAGAAGGAAGCTCCGTGGAACACGCTTGACCACTCGCTTGTCTTCGTTCCGTTGAGCAAGAAGGTCTCCGGCTTCGTCATGGATCCGCTCGGTATCCACCGCTTCAACGGCGTTGATATCGCAGAGTAACCTTCCATTCCAGCTATGCCGCCGCATGTGCGGTGGCAGTTTCCGGCGGCTCGAATTGCTCGGGCCGCCGGTTTCACAACCGGACTAACGCCCATGTTGCGCTTCATTTTCGGACGCCTCGCCGTCCTGGTCCCCACCTTCATCGGGGTTTCCATTATCGCTTTCTCGTTCATCCGCCTGCTGCCCGGTGATCCGGTGATGCTGATGTCGGGCGAGCGTGTGATGTCCCCCGAACGTCATACCCAACTGATGGCCGACCTCGGTCTCGACCGACCGATCTACATCCAGTATTTCGACTATCTCGTGAACCTGCTGCAGGGCGATTTCGGAAGCTCGATCGTCACCAAACGGGCCGTGCTTACCGATTTCCTGCAATTGTTCCCCGCAACTGTCGAACTGTCGCTTTGCGCCATCATTCTGGCTGTCGCCCTTGGCGTTCCAGCCGGCGTTCTGGCTGCCGTCAAACGCGGCACCTGGCTTGATCAGACGCTGATGGGAACTGCGCTGGTAGGCTATTCCATGCCGATCTTCTGGTGGGGGCTGCTGCTCGTCATCTTTTTCTCGGGCTATCTCGGCTGGACGCCCGTCTCGGGTCGTATCTCGCTGATGTACTTCTTCCCGCAGGTTACCGGCTTCATGCTGGTCGACAGCCTGATCTCAGGGCAGGCAGGCGCCTTCAAGTCGGCGGTCACCTATCTGATCCTGCCGACCATCGTGCTTGCAACGATCCCGTTGGCTGTCATCGCCCGCCAGACCCGCTCTGCGATGCTGGAAGTGCTTGGCGAGGATTATGTCCGCACGGCTCGTTCGAAGGGTCTGTCGCCGTTCCGGGTTATCGGCATCCACGCGCTGCGCAATGCCCTGATCCCGGTCGTCACCACCATCGGGCTTCAGGTGGGGGTGCTGCTCGCCGGCGCGATCCTGACCGAAACCATCTTCTCCTGGCCGGGCATCGGCAAGTGGATGGTCGATTCCGTCTTTAAACGCGACTACCAGGTCGTGCAGGGCGGCCTGATGCTGATCGCCGCCGTAATCATGGTCGTGAACCTCATCGTCGATGTGCTCTACGGGTTCATCAATCCGCGTATCCGGTACTAGGAGGGTCCGATGGCTGTCGTCGAAATCAAAACCATCACACCGCCGAACGGCCTTGCCGAGTTCTGGTTCTATTTCTCGCGTAACAAGGGCGCGGTGATCGGGCTCGCGGTCTTCGTGATCATTCTCGTGCTTGCCGCTTTCGCAGCCTTCGTGGCACCGCATAGCCCAAGCATTCAAAACCGCGAGGTCCTGCTTTTGCCGCCCGCCTGGGTCGAGGGTGGCAGGCTGACCTATTTCCTCGGAACCGATGCCGTCGGCCGCGATATCCTGTCCCGCCTGATATATGGCGCGCGCTTTTCGCTGTTCATCGGCGTCGTGGTGGTCAGTATTTCGGTTGTCTCCGGCGTGCTCGTCGGACTGATCGCCGGCTATTTCCGCGGCCGTACCGATACGATCATCATGCGCGTGATGGACATCATCCTGGCCTTTCCGTCGCTGCTTCTGGCCCTCGTGCTTGTCGCGGTCCTTGGTCCCGGGCTGGTCAACGCGATGATCGCGATCTCGCTCGTCAACCTGCCGCACTTCGTGCGCCTGACGCGGGCTGCGGTGATGACCGAGCGCACCAAGGACTATGTCATTGCCTCGAAAGTGGCGGGTGCCGGCACGTTGCGGCTGATGTTCCTGACCATCCTGCCCAATTGCCTTGCGCCGCTGATCGTTCAGGCGACGCTTGCCTTTTCGGCGGCGATCCTCGATGCGGCCGCCCTGGGCTTCCTCGGCATGGGCGCCCAGCCGCCGACGCCTGAATGGGGTACGATGCTGGCCGAAGCGCGCGAGTTCATCCAGCGCGCCTGGTGGGTCGTCACCTTTCCGGGCCTTGCCATTCTCATTACCGTTCTTGCCATCAACCTGATGGGGGACGGCCTGCGCGATGCGCTTGATCCCAAGTTGAAGAGGTCGTGATGTCCCTTCTTGAAGTCGAAAATCTGGTTGTCGAATTCCAGACAGCGTCCGGGCCTTTCCGCGCCGTGAACGGTGTCTCGCTCAAGGTGGACAAGGGCGAGGTGCTGGCAATCGTCGGCGAATCCGGCTCGGGCAAGTCCGTCTCCATGCTCGCGGCAATGGGCCTCTTGCCCTGGACTGCGAAGGTTACTGCCGACAAGCTGCAGTTCAACGGCATTGATCTGCTCGGCATGTCGCCGTCCGATCGCCGCAGGATCGTCGGCAAGGATATTGCCATGATCTTCCAGGAGCCGATCGCCAGCCTCAATCCCTGCTTCACCGTCGGTTTCCAGATCGAAGAGGTGCTGCGCATCCATCTCGGTCTCGACAAGGCGGCCCGCCGGCAACGGGCGATCGAGCTTTTCGAACTGGTGGGCATCCCCAATCCAGACGAACGGCTCTCCCATTTCCCTCACCAGATGTCGGGTGGCCAATGCCAGCGTGTCATGATCGCGATTGCGCTGTCCTGCAAGCCGAAACTGCTGATCGCCGACGAGCCGACGACAGCACTTGACGTGACGATCCAGAAGCAGATTCTGGACCTCCTGATGCGGCTGCAGGCTGAACAGGGCATGGGGATGATCATCATTACCCACAATATGGGCGTGGTGGCTGAAACAGCCGACCGCGTCATCGTCCAGTACAAGGGCCGCAAGATCGAGGAGGCGGACGTGCTGTCGCTGTTCGAATCTCCGAAAAGCACCTACACGCGCGCACTTCTTTCTGCCTTGCCGGATAATGCCACCGGCGACCGGCTGCCGACGATTGCTGAGTTTCTCAGCGACGACCAGATCTTTGCAGGAGCTGTTGGATGACGCCTGTTCTCGAAGCCAGAAATCTCGTCCGCGACTATCACATTCCGGGCAGCCTTCTCAGGAAGGGCAAGATCGTTCACGCCGTGAAGGGCGTGAGCTTTGCCGTCGATCAGGGCAAGACGCTTGCGATCGTCGGCGAGAGCGGCTGCGGCAAGTCGACCTTGGCCCGCATCGTCACGATGATCGATCCGGCCACCTCGGGCGAGATGCTGATCGATGGGGAAAAGGTCGACATTGCCAAGGACGGCCTGACGCCGGAAATGCGCCGCAAGGTTCAGATCGTGTTCCAGAATCCCTACGGCACGCTCAATCCACGCAAGAAGATCGGCGATATCCTCACCGAGCCGCTGATCATCAACACCAGGATGAAGGCGGACGAGCGGCGCGACAAGGCCATGGCGATGCTGAAGAAGGTCGGGCTTGAGGAAAAGCATTACGGCCGCTATCCACACATGTTCTCCGGCGGCCAACGCCAGCGCGTCGCCATGGGCAGGGCGATCGTTCGTCATCCGCAGGTCTTCCTTTTCGACGAGCCTCTGTCGAATCTCGATGCCAAGCTGCGCGTCACGATGCGGGCCGAGATCAAGGAACTGCACCAGCGCCTCAAGACGACGACGGTCTATGTCACGCACGACCAGGTCGAGGCGATGACGATGGCCGACAAGATCGTCGTGATGCGCAACGGTCGGGTCGAGCAGATCGGCAAGCCGCTCGACCTTTTCGACCGCCCGGCCAACACCTTTGTCGCCTCGTTCATCGGCTCGCCCGCGATGAACCTTTTCGAGGGGACGATCGACAGCGGCAGGTTGATCTTGGACGGAGCAGGCCTTCCACTACCGGCGGGCCCGGAGCATGCCGCCACCAAGATCTACGGCATCCGGCCCGAGCACTTGTCGATCCGGGATGGAGGCGTTCCGGCAACCATCATCGTTGTCGAGCCGACCGGCTCGGAGACCCACGTCATCGCCAAACTCGGAAACGCAGATATCACACTGCTTTTGCGGGAAAGAGTGGAACTGCAACCGGGGCAAGTGATTTCGATCGCTCCCGATCTTTCCAAGGTTCATCTCTTCGACAAGGACGGGCTGCGGTTGAACTGAAGCCCTCGGGGTGCTGAGAATTGTCCGTAGGGGTGCGAAAAAAATCGGTTCTGTGACGGCAGACGTTCTGTGACCGGATCGCATAATATCTCGTTCGGAACCGCAGTGGAATTGAGCGGCGACGAGACTGTCAGGATGCGGCTTGCCTGGATGAAATCGTCGGAGGTGCATCCATAGGACGAGATAGACTACAACAATTACCGGTCGAGATACTGGCGCGCCAGGGCTAAGGATTTCAGCAGAGGCAGCGTCAGGCTCTTTGGGTAGGCCGTGGACAAAGGAGTAGATGATGAGCACCGCGATGTATGATGATGCAATCCGCAGCCTTCGAGACAACGGGATCGCCATTCTCGGGACGAAGAGCGCGACCGAAGACGACTTGAACCAGATCGAGGCCAGGCTCGGCGTAACGCTGCCGGTCTCTTATAAGAAGATGCTGTCCGAACATGGAGCGCTCGAAATCGACACGATCGAGATTTACGGTTGGCTCTCCAGGGCATCGACGCGAAATTCATCACCAATGTTGTGTTTGCCACGGAACGAGAGCGCGCCGATGGTCGGATCAGCGAGACGATGATCCCGTTTCTGACGGCGGGTTATGGTCCCTTCTATGTGATGGATTGCGCCGAGATGAATACAGACGGCGAAGCGCCGGTCTACGAGGTGTCCACCGGCGGATACACAAACGGTAAGGACAAGCTTGCGGACAGCTTTGGCGAGTTCCTGCGCAACGAAGTGCGGCGCACTCTGGCGCCCAGGGTGGCCCGGAATTCGATGACGACGAGGATTCGCCGCCGTCACGTGAATTCATCAGCGAATACTGGAAGGATCGGGCAAAGGACTTCGAGTAAGTCCGACGCCTGACTAATAGCCCAGCTGGGCGGGAGATGCATCGATGGTAAATGTCTCGCTAAAAGGTCAACCACGTCTGCCCGATGGTGGAGCCGGGACCGAAGCCGCATGTCGGCGGGCCGATATCGCAAACGCAGACGTTGATGACCGTCGAAGGCGTTCCGGTTGCCGTTGTGGGCGACAAGTGCACCTGCGATGCGTTCAGGTTCCGTCCTGGAAGTGTCTAACGAAAAACTCGTGGCTTCAAATAACCGAAGGAACGGTAATTTTGCCGGATTTGCAGCCAGTCACCGAACCTCTTCTAGCAGTCATGCATCGAGAAGTGATGCGCAAGCGGACGCGCCGTTACGAGCATTCATAGACCGGATCTTTCAAACCCAGGCTGTCAGCTAAGATTCGGTCGGTGAGTCAGCAGGTGCTGTCCTCGGCGTGACCAACATCGCGACCCCTGCGGTCGAGCCTCTAGCGCATGCCACTTAAATCACGGTTAGGTGGTTACTTGGCAAAGAGGCTTTCTATGTTGGCAAATGCCTTCATCTCGACGGCATTGCCGCTCGGATCTTTGAAAAACATGGTGGCCTGCTCACCCGGTTCACCTTTGAAGCGGATATAGGGCTTTATGACGAAATCGATGCCGGCGTTGGTGAGCTTTTCCGCAGTGGCTATCCACTCGTCCATCGGCAAAACCACGCCGAAGTGACGGACGGGCACACCATGGCCATCGACGGCGTTCGTGGTGGCTTCCCCGGTTTCACTAGGTGCGAGATGAGCGACGATCTGATGGCCGTAGAAATTGAAGTCGATCCAGTCAGGTGAACTGCGGCCTTCCGAACATCCGAGAAGTTCGCCGTAGAACGCGCGGGCTGCCGCGAGATCGTTGACGGGGAAAGCCAGATGGAAGGGGCAAAGAGGTGCAGCGGTCATTTCGTCGTTCTCCATTGGTCATCAGCGAAGAACATCATTTAAGCTATGGTACACATTATGGAAAACTGTATATTTTGAGGCTCACCAACAGAAATAGTTATGAATCATGATTCCGGAGCTGAAAACTCTCGTCGCGGTCTCCAAGTTCGGCACCTTTTCGGCGGCAGGTGACCGAATAGGTCTGACCCAAGCGGCGGTGAGCGGTCAGATGAAGCGTCTGGAAGAGCAGGTGGGTGTCGCCTTGTTCACACGCACGGGGCGATCCGCCGTCATCAATGCAGAAGGTTTGCGGGTACTTGAGCAAGCCAAGGCAATCATCTCAATGTTCGACGATCTGGGGAAACCCGCCGAACACGAGCTGGCGGGTCACCTGAGGATAGGCGCGATCGCCTCGGTTCAGTCCACCCTGCTCGCCCGCGCTCTTGTTCGGTTTCGGGCTCGCTTCCCCCGGCACCGTCTTCATATCATACCGGGTATATCGCTCAATCTGCTAGACCAGGTCGACGCGGGCGAACTCGATTTGGCTGTTGTCATCAAACCTTCCCATGGCGTGCCGAAGGAGCTGTTTTGGACGCCACTGGTTGGGGAACCGTACGTTTTGGCCGTACCTCTGGAGCTGGGCACCAAGGACTGGACGTCAATCCTTCAGCAGGAACCCTTCATCCGCTACGAACGAACATCTTTTGGCGGGCGACAAGTTGAGCGTTTTTTGAAGTCCCAGTCTTTCTCAGTTAGTGAGTCGATCGAGGTCGACGACTTGCAGGCAATGTTCGCGCTCGTCGGGAAAGGGCTGGGAGTTGCAATTTTGCCCATCAGCGAATCCAATATGCCTCTACCGTCAGGCGTGCGCGCGATTCCCCTGGGAGAGAACAGATTGACCCGCGAAATCGGCATGGTGAGCAAAATGCGACCTGATGAGGCCGTTAGCGCGCTCGCTGATTGCCTGCTCGAAGCACGTGGATGAGCGAACCGTTCGAAACAGACGATTACAGCACCCGGCCTGGTGATGACTCGGTCCAGGCGAAACCGCGACGGGCACGGATACGTTCAAAGTCAAATGATCCGACCGGTCAGGACTTCGCGGCGCGCGCGACAAGCCTCATATAGAGCTTGATTGATCGGCTCGGAACCTGCCGTCAGTTCCAGAATGACGTTGCGCACGTTCGGCTCGCCGACAATTCGTGTCAGACAGGTGGTAACGTCTTCCCTGGGGACATCGCCGTACGAGATAGCGAAGTCAAGATTGACGTCGCCTGTGCCGGGAGCATCCGACAGCGTGCCGAGACGAACGATAACCCAATCCAGATCCAAGGCGACGAGATAGGCATCCGCCTGCTTTTTGACGCGAATTGTAGTTCTCGAAACCTTCCTTGCGATCTACGTCACGCAGGGCATCCGGGAACACCGATACCAGTAGAAACCGCGGAACTCCGGTCTTGCGAGCTGCATCCACGGCGAGCTCCAGCCCCCGCACGTCATTCGCGTTGGTAACCTAATTGCGGCACCTCCAGCGCCGGCGGTGAAGATCACGACGTCGCTGCCTTTCATCTCCGGCGCCAACTCTTCAACCGTAAGCGTCGTGAGATCGCCCATGACAGCGGTCGCGCCGAGCGTTTCCAGCTCAGAAGTTTGTTCAGGCTTACGGTGTAGCGCCAAAGCGCGTGGCCAGCGTCCGCGAGTTGCTCAAATTAGATGTCTGGCGACTTTCCCAGCACCGCCGACGATGAATACCCGTTTCATATGTTACCTTCAGTTAGGCTAGACTGTATCACTGCCAGAGCCGCCGATCCGATGCCTTGCAGTTCCTTCTGAGAAAGACGAGCCCGCTGAGCAGGAGGGTAGATATGATCAGGCCAGCCGCAATAATGCCGTGCATCTTTCCTGTTCCCCACGGCGGCATGGGCGCAACAGGAAGGCGTTGTCCACAGTGTGCAAACAAATGTTTTCAGGCCAAAACACAACCCTTCGACGACCTGCCCGACGGCGGCCAGCACGGGCGGCGAACGCTCGCCTTCGCGCCGGACGGAGCGCTGCACATCAATATCGGCAGTTCCTGCGATGCCTGCTTCGAAAGCAGTGACGAAAAGGCTGCCAACCTCCGCCTCGATCTCAACATCAAGAAGCGTACGGTGTTCGCGAAGGGCCTGCGGAACATGCTTGGCTTCGATTGGCATCCAGAAACGGGTGTGATGTGGGGCGTCGACCATGGTGTCGACCATCTTGGCGATGACCTGCCCGGCGAGGAGTTGAACCAAGATCGACGAGGGCGCGCATTACGGCTGGCCCTTCTGCTATGGCGATCGGCAGCCCGATTGGGCAAGCTTCACCATGCCGGAGGGGGCGCCCAAGGACGAGTTCTGCAGCACCAAGACCGTCGGGCCGGCGCTGACGTTTGACGCGCATGCCTCCGTGATTAACATCCATTTCTAGATGCGGAGCAGTTTCCGGAGGAATACCGCAATGATGCCTTTGTCACGCTACGCGGCTCGGCAAACCGGGCGGATCCGGCCGGCTATAAAGTGGTGCGCGTGAACTTCGACAAAGGCGAGCCAACCGAATCGGAAGACTTCTTGACCGGCTTCTTGAGCGATGACCGTAAAATGGAGTTCGGCCGCCTTGCCGGGCTGGCGATAGCCTATAAGGCCGGCGCAAACTGAACCAAGTCCAATTCGATCCGTGCTCGCAGACTCGCTTTGATTCTGGCCGCTCTGGCCTGGCCGCCGCGGTCGCCAATGCTCTGGACACTACTGAGCACGTGGAAGAGCTGGCCGGTATGGTCAGGCCAGGAGTCAGGGCGGACTTCGTCAGTCGAAGGTCGGCCGTTCTGAGGTGAGAATTATTGACTTCAAAGTTTTTTGCGCGAAAGCGCATGATGTTATTGTCTCGGGACGATCCACGGTACATCGCGGCTGGGACGTCAAGTGCTGTCGCCCTATCGGAAGAAAGAACATCTCACCTTATGCTTGGGGGCCATCGCCCCTGTGTCGGTGAGGTGGTGCTTATCGATGGATGTGCTCGTCGGGCATCAAACCGAAAGCACCAAAGGCGAGGAAACAGCGGCCGCCATCGGGCTTGCTGAGTCCCGGTCGTTGAGGCTGATAATCTTCCCGTTGCTCGTGATTGATGTCGGCTCAGCGACAATCTTCATACCGATCATCAGAAATGCTGTCGACGCGATGCGCTAACTTGCACTCGTGAGCTCGATGGGCGCGACGACGCGGTTCGGAGGGAGGTTGCCGAGAAACTCGCGAGCAGACAAATCCTCCCCACAGGGCCATTGCGCTGCACAGAATTATGTTGCGCCGCAACAAGCTATTCGAGAATACGGTTCCTAAAAAGCCCGCCAAATATCATACTATTGAAATTTCATTCTACGATCTTCGATCATCGAATTGACAAACCCGATATGTCATGTACTTTCAGAACCTGGGACCGATATCTCGACTATTTTCAACTCTCTCTTTTTCCATCAGGCGCAAACCGCGTCCACACTTATCCGTGCCAATCAGTATTGCGCGTTGAACGGAGATTTCAGTTATGAAGCAAGTTGTCGAATACCAGGGTATTCCGGTTGGTGTTCTCATACCGCGTGATGGCTGCCTTGCCTTCATGGCAGTGAAATACGATGTTATGGAGCTTGATGGCAGACGCTTTTCGTCGGCTGCCGAAGCGCGCGAAGCCATTCGAGCCCATGTGACGCAACGCGTCGCCCTGGCTGCCTAAGCCTTCAAGGGGCGTCGCCGAAACTACCGAGCCGGGAACCCCGATCAGAAAAGCGGAGCACCTCCACGTCGGTACCGATAGGCTGGTGCACCGGAGCGTGCCGGTGTCGCGCCTATACAATTCCGCTATATAGTGGTCTGCCGAGAGGCAGGGTTTTGCTTGTCCGCTTCCTGTTCGAGCCGCTCGACTTCCGCCGCGATGCGCTCGGGCTGTTCGTGCTCGAGGCCGACGACCTCATTCCGGGTCTCACGCATTGACACGATGATTTCATCGAGCTTGGCGTGGATTGCC
>UCOA01000130.1 GCA_900474095.1 Hyphomicrobiales bacterium
GGTGGCATCGATCTGTCGGTCGGGTCGATGATTGCGCTGCTCGGAGTCATATTTGTCGACATGGTGGGCAAGTTCGGCGTGCCTTGGCCGGTGGCAATCCTTGTCGTCATCGTCATCGGAACGCTCCTGGGACTGGCTCATGGACTGTTGATCACCAAACTCAGGATGCAACCCTTCGTGGTGACGCTGTGTGGCTTGCTGATCTATCGCGGCGCCGCGCGCGGCTATACGGGCGAAGCCACTGCCGGCTTTCCATTCGGCGCGAACTATCCGGCGCTGGAATGGTTGACGATTGGCCGCTCTTTGGGAGTTCCACACTCCTTCTTTGCCATGATCATCATCGGGATCGTCTGCTGGTTCCTTCTTCATCGCTCTGTCTTTGGCAGGCATTTGCAGGCGGTGGGCAAGAATGAGGATGCAGCCCGTTACTCGGGCATTCGCACCGGTTTCGTCATCACCGCTGCTTATGTTATTTGCGCTGTGCTGACCGCCGTCGCCGCGGTTTACTTCGCTATGTTCACCAGGTCGGTTCAGCCCTCGTCGCATGGCAATTTCTACGAACTTTACGCGATCGCTGCGGCCGTCCTTGGCGGCTTCTCCTTGCGTGGCGGAGAAGGCTCGATCATCGGCGTCGTGTTGGGCGCGGTACTGCTTCAGGAATTGCAGAACTTGGTCAATCTTCTCGGGATACCTTCCTCGCTCAACTTCGCGGTGATGGGGGCGGTGATCTTGGCCGGGGTTCTGGCAGATCAGCAATTCAACCGCTACCGGGCAAAGAGAAGGGCTGCGATCGCGCTCGGAGTGCTGAATAGAAAAGGTTCGGCGCCTCGTCAGGCACCGGTCGCTATCGACGAAATCAGATAGCGGATGTTTTCGCCGTCTTCAAGAATAGTACCTTGCTCCGAAATCTCAGTCACCCGCCAGCATCTCCCCCTTCGGATTACCGGTTTCTCTATCCTTGAAGACCAACGGTGCGGCGAGCGCGGCTATGGGTGATGGTTCCGGCGAGAACGCGTCATAGACGCAAGGCGCTGCGAAGACGGCGAGCACCAGCAAGCCAACGACTAAGCGTTTCATCGAACACTCCATGGATTTCCGAGACTAGGCAAGGGTCAGCTCGACCGCGATATTGCCTCTTGTTGCCTTCGAATAGGGGCACGTCTGATGAGCTTCCGCGATCAGCGCGTGGGCAAGTTCCGGATCTAGCCCCGGAAGGCTGACCTCCAGCCGTGCTTGCAGCAGATAGGCGCCGTCTGTCACGCCAAGGTCGACTTCAGCATCGACTGCCGTATCCGCCGGAAGTGGAACCTTGCGCTTGCCCGCAGCAAGACCCAGCGCACCGATGAAGCAGGCAGACCACCCGGCCGCAAAGAGCTGCTCGGGATTGGTTCCGGGCTTGCCGCCGCCCGGCGGCGACAGGTGCAGGTCGAGTTGCACATCGTCGCTACGCGCTACACCGTCACGGCCGCCGGTGGTGTGGATCTTACCGGTATAAAGAACCTTCTCGATCTTGGTCATGTAACACTCCTTGTTCTGTCGCCGCAGCGATGGTGTTGACAGGAACGTTTTGACGCCTCGAAGTATCCGGCATGTTTCCGAAAACGGGTGGAAATGTAGCAGACAGTAGCGAACCGCGCGCGAGGCTGCCAATTTGCCTTGCAGAACCGGGCATTCTTCAGGGCAGCGATATCTCTGCGCCGAGGCCCCCGCCGGGGCGATTGTAGATCCGCACTGCGCCGTCAACCGACACGGCAAGCTGTTGGGCGATAGCCAGTCCCAATCCTGTACCCCCCGTGTCCCGGTTGCGCGAGGTCTCAAGCCGAAAAAACGGCTGCATGGCCGCTTCCAGCATGTCGTCCGGAATACCAGGCCCACGATCCAGGACTGTAATCACTACAGCTCCCTCGCCATTGCGCTCGACGCTGATCTCGGCTGCGCCCGCAAACTTGATGGCATTGTCGACGAAGTTGGTCAGGATACGTCTCAAAGCATGTGGTTTGGTCACGGCCGTGCCCTGGACGAAGCCTGCAACCGTGACGGTCTTGCCGGTGTCCTGATAATCGTAGGCAATGCTGTCGATGAAGGATGCGAGATCGATACGAGATGACTTTTCGCCACTCCCGTGAGAACTGCGGGCGTAGGCAATACCATCCTGCACAAGCCGCTCGATTTCACGCAGATCGCTGACCAGCTTATCCTTTTCGGGGGTATCTTCCGCCATGTCGGCGCGCAGCCGCATGCGCGTGATCGGCGTCTGCAGGTCATGCGAGATCGCTGCGAGGATTTGCACGCGTTCTTCCAGGTAATGGGCGATACGGTCACGCATGGCGTTAAAGGCGCGTGCCGCATCGGCGACTTCGCTCGGCCCGCTCTCGCTCACGGGAGACCCCTTCTTTTTGGGATCGAGCGCATCGGCGGCGGCCGCGAGATCGCCAAGCGGGCGAACTGCCTGGTGCACCGCAACCCAGGTGCAGAGGATCAGCAGCACCATCTGTGCGGCAAAGACATATGGCAGCCATTCAGCCAACGGCATTACACCGCGCGGCGTCACGTCGATGGTGAGCGGGGAACCGTCTGAAAGTGTCAGATGGCCTTGCAGCCGCTTGCCGTCACCTGGAATAGCTTCAACGCGGAGCGGAAACCTGTTACCTGCCGCCTCCTCGATCCGTTCCGCGATCTCCGCTCCGCGGCCCGACAAATCCGGTACACCGGCAAGTCCCGGCCCAAGAACAAGACGATAGCTGCCACGGCTCAGGCGGTCCAGCCATTCAGCCCGCTCGTTGGCGGGGAGCCGGTCGATAACGGCGATCGACGTTGCCAGATCGCTTTCCAGTGTCCCGAGCATGACCGCCTTGGCCGACATGTAGCGTTCGGCAAAAAGAATGCTGAAGGACAGGCCATAAGCGACCGCCAGCCCGGCAAACAGGATCAGGAAGAGGCGTGCGCGTAGTGTGCCTGGCCACCAGCCGGAACGGGGCTTGCCGCCCTCACTCATGTCTTGGGCACCGAGATCTCGACCGGTACGGACAAGACATAGCCTTCAGCCCGCACCGTCTTGATGTAGGTTGGCTCGCGCGCATCGTCGCCGAGCCGCTGGCGCAGACGGCTCACCAAAAGGTCTATCGAACGGTCGAACAACTCGGCATCGCGGCCCTGCGTGAGGTTCAGGATCTGGTCGCGGTTGAGCACGCGTTGAGGATGATCGATGAAGACCCGCAGCAGCCGGTATTCGGCACCACTTAGCGCGATCTCCGTGCCGTCCCGGTCAAGAAGATGCCGGCCAACTGTGTCGAGCCGCCAGTCACCAAAAGTCAACAGCTGTCCTGCCTCGCTGATCTGAAGGTTGGGCGGCAACATTCGCGTGCGCCGCAGCACCGCCTTGATGCGGGCAAGAAGCTCGCGCGCCGCGAAAGGCTTTGGAAGATAGTCGTCGGCTCCCATTTCGAGCCCGATGATCCGGTCCATCTCGTCATCGCGTGCGGTCAGCATGACGACCGGCGTCGCTTTGTGCTTGCCGGCCCGAAGTTCCCGGCAAAGGACTAGCCCGTCATCGCCCGGCATCATCACGTCGAGTACGATCAGGTCGACCATGCTGGTTTCAAGAAAGTTGCGCATCTGGCGGCCGTCGGCGGCAACTGTCGTCCGAAGACCGTTTTTCTTCAAATAGCTCGACACCAGTTCGCGAATTTCACGATCGTCGTCGACGATCAATATATGGTCGACATGCTCCATCTTTTGTCTTTCAAACACTACAGTCAGCGGCGGAACTACATCCATCATTAGTTTCGTGTCAGTTGCTGCGAGTAAAGCGATTTCTCGCGGCGACCGGACGGTCGTCAGAACTTCCCAACATCCAGAATGGCTTGTGCGAAGGCCTGCGGCGCCTCCTGCGGCAGATTGTGCCCAATGCCCCCGGTTAATGTTCTATGTTCGTACTTCCCTGAGAATTTACCTCTATAGGCCGATGGCTGCGGGTGGGGCGCGCCATTGGCATCGCCTTCCAGGGTGATCGTCGGGATTGTGATGACCGGTCCCATCGCCAGTTGCTTTTCATAATCATCGTATTTCGCCTCGCCGTCTACGAGACCGAGCCGCCAGCGATAATTATGGATGGTGATATCGATATGGTCGGGATTGTTGAACGCGTCTGCTGAGCGGTCGAATGTTTCGTCGTCGAACTTCCATGTCGGCGATGCCGTCTGCCAGATCAGCTTTGCAAAACTACGTGTGTTGGCAGCATAGCCAAGCCGCCCGCGCTCGGTGGCGAAGTAGAACTGGTACCACCAGGACAGCTCGGCCGTCGGCGGCAACGGCTTCTTGTTGACTTCCTGGCTACCGATCAAATAGCCGCTGACGGAAACCATCGCCTCGCAGCGTTCGGGCCAGAGAGCGGCCATAATATTAACGGTCCGGGCGCCCCAATCATATCCGCCGAGTATTGCCTTTTCGACTCCGAGTGCATCCATGAGCGCGATCATGTCAGCCGCCAGCGCCGCCTGCTGGCCATTACGCGGCGTCTCGTCGGCAAGGAAGCGCGTCGTGCCGTAACCGCGAAGGTAGGGGATGATGACGCGATAGCCTGCATCGGCCAGGATGGGTGCAACATCTACATAGCTGAAGATGTCGTAAGGCCAGCCGTGCACCAGCAAGACGACCGGCCCATCCTTCGGCCCGGCTTCGGCATATCCGATATCGAGCACACCCGCGTTGACCTGCTTCAACGCTTCGAACGATGTGTGCTCTCCTGCCTTAGCCGCTGGTAAGGATAATGTGGACGACTGGGCTTTGGCGATCGCGATCATGCCGAATTCGGCGGCTGCGATGGTCATGGCGGCGACACCGAAGAAGCGGCGGCGCTGGTGGTTGAATTCAGGAGACATCGTTCTCTCTAGCTCGATTGATCGTGACTTGAAGAAAGCCTGTCGCTTGTATCCTCCATATGTCCCGCCGAGCCCGCAATTGAATGCGTCTGTAGCATCCGGCCGCTTTGATACGTTCTGATACAATTTGCGTCCTGCCTGGCCGTCTTGGCTTAAGCCTTGCCGGAGATTTGTGTGGTTCTGTAGCAGCCCGGCCAACCCGTACAATTCGGTACACTTCACCTGAAACCCGGACACATCCGCGATACGTCGCGCCGACCAGATTGGCCCCGGAGCTGGTCGCGCCACGTCGCCGTCCAGAGCCCGACCAACCGGTTTCAAGGAAAAGACGATGACACTTCTTATTGTTGCCTATCTTGGAGGGGCGCTGACCATCCTCAGCCCGTGCATCCTTCCCATCCTTCCTTTCGTCTTTGCACGCGCTGGACAGCCTTTCATCCGAAGCACGCTGCCCATGCTGATCGGCATGAGTGTTACTTTCACAATGGTCGCGACGCTTGCGGCGGTTGGCGGCAGCTGGGTGATCAACGCCAACGAACACGGCCGTCTTGTCGCGATCCTGCTGCTTGCGGTATTCGGAGCAAGCCTTCTTTCGCCAAGCATTGCAGGCGTCATCACCCAGCCTGTCGTCGACGCCGGCAACAAGCTGTTGAGTGCGTCGGGCAAACCCGGCTCAATACCGACTGCCGCGAGCTCTTTCATCCTTGGCGTTGCGACCGGGCTGCTCTGGGCACCCTGCGCCGGGCCTATCCTCGGCCTCCTGCTGACGGGTGCCGCATTGCAAGGTGCCAATCTTCAAACGACTTTCCTGCTCACCGCTTATGCTGCCGGTGCAGCGACATCGCTTGCCGTTGCCCTTCTTGTCGGAGCGACGATCTTTGCCGGCATGAAGCGATCCCTCGGCATCAGTGAACGGATTCGCCAGATGCTCGGAGCAGCTGTTTTGGCCGGCGTTGCCGTTATTGCGCTTGGTCTCGATACCGGACTGCTAGCGCGGCTTTCCTATACCAGCACCGCGTCCCTCGAACAGGCCGTACTGGATCATTTGCATCGGACGCCCGCAGCCGATCCATCCCCCGATATTGCCAGCAGTGGGATCATGGCTGCCGCCGTCGATACAAGCCGACCCTTCCGGAGCAATCTCCCCGTTGAAGGTCTCGCGCCGTCAGTCAACGGCGCCGTCGAATGGCTGAACTCGCCGCCACTCACGACTGGGCAGCTGCGCGGCAAGGTCGTCCTCGTCGATTTCTGGACCTATTCCTGCATCAACTGCATCCGTACCGTGCCGTACGTCCGCGCCTGGGCTGAAAAGTACAAGGACCAGGGCCTCGTGGTGATCGGTGTGCACGCCCCGGAATTCGCCTTCGAGAAGAAGATCGACAATGTCAAAACGGCGGTCGAGGATTTCAAGATCGGCTATCCGGTCGCCATCGACAACGACTACAAGATTTGGCGCGCCTTCGAGAACAGCTACTGGCCGGCGCATTACCTGATCGATGCCCATGGGCAGATACGCTACCATCATTTCGGCGAGGGCAACTATCGCCAGACAGAGCAAGCGATCCAGGACCTGTTGCGCGAAGCAGGCAGCGAGATGGTCTCGACTGCGCCAGTGACGCCGGACGCCATAGGTGCCGAGGCAGGCCCGGACCTCAAGAACATCCGTTCCGGCGAAACCTATCTCGGCTACAAACGCGCCGCCAGCTTCGTCTCTCCGGAAAACCTGCGTGCCGACGCTGTCAACGAGTATTCCATCGACGAACCGGGCCTCAATGAATGGGGCCTCTCCGGAACCTGGACGGTTGGCGCCGAGAAGGCGGTGCTGGACCAGCCGGATGGCAGCATCGTCTATCGTTTCAGTGCTCGCGACCTGCACCTGGTCCTCGGACCCCGCGCGGCCGGCAAGCCTGTCCGCTTCCAGGTGACGATCGACGGCAAGGCTCCCGGGCCTAACCACGGCGCAGATGCCGGCGCTGATGGATACGGCACGGTGACCTCAACAAAACTCTACCAGCTCGTCCGCCAATCCGGCGGCGTGGCGGAACGGACATTCGAAATCCGTTTCCTCGATCGCGGTGTCGAAGCCTACGCTTTCACCTTCGGCTGAAACCTCATCGCCCCTACCCAAACCACCCACAACCGATAGGAGTCAAACCCATGAACCGTCACTACATCTCGACCCTCGCTCTCGCTTTCGCCACAAGCGTGATTGCCTTCGCGGCACAGGCCGCCGACGTCAAGAACATCGTTATCGTCCATGGCGCACTCGCCGATGGTTCAGGCTGGCGCAAGGCATCGGATATTCTCGTCCGACGCGGCTTCAATGTCACCATTGTACAGGAGCCGCTCACGTCGCTTGCCGATGATATCGCCGCCACCAATCGTGTGCTCGAACTGCAGGACGGCCCCACGCTTCTCGTCGGCCACAGCTATGGCGGCATGGTGATCACCGAAGCCGGTCACAGCCCGGTTGTCGCGGGCCTCGTCTATGTCGCAGCCTTCCAGCCGGATCGCGGCGAAAGCCTGCTCAGCCTCGCAGGTTCCAGGCCGGCTGGCGGCATGAATATCCGCGAAACAACGGATGGAAAATATCTCTATCTCGACCCAGCCGCCTTCGCCAACGACTTCGCCGCAGATCTGCCGAAGGACGACGCGGCGTTTCTGGCAAGATCGCAGGTCTTCGCCTCGAAGGAAGCTTTCACCGCAAAGATCGGCAATCCCGCCTGGAAGACAAAGCAGAGCTGGTCAATCGTTGCTTCCGAAGACCGCTCCATCAATCCTGAACTGGAACGCGAAATGGCGAAGCGCGCCGGCAGCGTGATAACCGAGATCAAGGCGAGCCACGCAGTTTTCGTCTCCCAGCCCGACAAGGTTGCCGAGGTTATCGAAACGGCGGCGAAGGCAATGTCGCGCTGATGCAGAATGAGGCGACCCGAATAACCAAGGACTGCTCGACGGCCGCCCGCATGATGCGAGTGCTGGTGCGCAAACACCTTCTTGCCAATGGCGGTGCCGAGATCGTGGCCGTCCCAGCCGCGCGGCTGTGCGCAAGCCGTCAGAATGAGCCTCGCGGGATCGCGGCGCGGTGGACATCCTTTCTCCAAAAAAATTTCACGAATCTTAGAGGCGCCGCCCTCGCGGACGTGACTTGCCATGCTAGCGCGCTGGCCACAGATACAGAGATCAGCCCGAACAGACAAAGGCCCAAACCGGTTTTTGTCCTCTTTCGTACAATGCTGGGCCAATTAAACAAATTTATTGTCACGGATGGCCCATCGAGGAATTATTTGAGCGCCCGATTGCTTGGCAGTCTGATCGGGTGCTAATGAGGAAAATCTGTTGGCCTCTTCCTCTCCCCGGGAAGAGGCCATTTTTTGGCGGATCCGGTCACTCCGAGTTCCGGTACCGGACAGATTGGTCGTCGGAGCAAAACTCCGGAAACCGGAAGGGCACTATTGTAATTGAGGGCACGAGAGAGGCAGCCTCACCTGCCTTGGGCTTGGTCTAGCCGGAACCACCTCTCTTGGAGAGGTTTGCGCTGCGCTGCTGTTCGTATTCCAGGAGTTCATAAATCTGTTGCGGCGTTTCGATTACAAGGATCGCACGGGCTGCCTTTGCGCCAGCTGCCACGGTAATGAGCTGGGTAAACCGATCGTCCGGGTGATAGCGGACGAAATCGGTCACCAGGTTCATGTTGACATAGACGGAGCGGTCACCGTCGTTGAGCTTCAAAAACATCTCCTCTGTCTCCCAATCCCACCTCAAGCTGGTGTTCTCGTCCCCATCCGGTGAAAGACGCGCATCCACCCGGGCGCACCGACAGCACCCGGGCGGTTTACGTTGATCGAGGATCATTTTGCTGTTGATCGCGATGCGCTTGGCATGTGCCTGTGCCGTCTCGGTCTTCGGCAAGGTTACCGTGAGCACACCGTTTTTGGAGGTCGCCGCGACCTTGTCCTCATCAACTTCCAGGTCAAGGGCAAGACGCCGTTCAAAACGCCCGTAGTCGCGTTCGCTGAACTGACGATCCTGGTCCTCAGTTTCGGCGGTTACAGGGGATCAAGTCACGTATGGCCATCGTCATTTCCTTTCCTGTCTTTGATACTCCATGCTGTTGCGGTCGATGCGACCCCGGCCCTTTGCAGGACCGGGGCGTCGCTGGACCACCGTTCAGATCAGGCCGCTACATCGCCCTCGATTTGCTTTGAAGTCTCGCCGGGCGCGTCAGCGGTAATCGCGATCCGGCGCGGCTTCATCTCCTCGGGGATTTCCTTCGTGAGGTCGACGATCAGAAGACCGTTTTCAAGCTTCGCGCCATCGACTTTGACGTGGTCGGCGAGTTCGAAGCGCCGGACAAAAGGCCTCAGTGCCAGCCCGCGATGCAGATACTGCACCTCGGTATCGGGCTTGGAGCCGTTGATCACCAGCATATTCGGCTCGTGCGTGACCGTCAGCTCGTTCTCGCCAAACCCCGGGACAGCGATGACGATACGGTACTTGTCTTCGCCGAGTTTGGTGATGTCATAGGCCGGCCCGTTGTCACTGTTTTGCGACGGGGCCTGTCCGAGCAGGTCGAAAATCCGGTCGAAACCGATGCTCGACCTGTAGAAGGGGGAGAAGTCCATATTTGTTCTCATAGCTACATCCTCCTTTGAGCAACATAGATACGAGGGGCGTCAAGCAAGCTGACGCTCCCTGACAGCGTCGGTCCCATCGCAGCGACCGACGCAAATAATTTGGGAACCACCTTCGCTCTGGTCAAGAGGTCATTGAAGGTCGGACTGCCGGCAAAAAGCAGATAGTCACAAGAAACATTGACTCGCAATGGGCATGGGCACTGGCTTGGTTGCCTAAATCCTTGCGCACTATTGCGTCATCAGACACCGTCATCTTGTCGCCGCCCCTCCGTCGCCGCCCGTGACAGTGACTGAGCCAGTTGATTTCCGCCTTCTCGATCTTGGGGATTGATCGCGGTCCTCTTGATAGGCGAGGGCGTGGTCACAAACGACCTTGGTCAAGGCTTTGAGCGTTTCCCACTTGTCCCATCCAGCTGCAGTGAACTCGTCGATCAAATCGACGATTGCGTGATTCATCACCTTTCGCAGTTCGGCGCTGTAGCCGGGATCCCCGATCGGAAGGCGTTTCGAATGTGGGGTTTTCATGATGATCTCCTTTAAAAGGAGAACATGACACAGGGGCGTTTGTTCCTTCGGCGGGAAGCAACAACAGCGCCTTCATCCGGCCATCCATTCGCCGGATGACGGGGTACGTGGTGCGGTATCACTGGCCCAAGATACTATCCCGCCTTGTCTCCCCCGACTTGATCTGGATCCATGCGGCAGAAAGCGGCATTGGAGTTCTATCGGTGGTCTATCGTCACCACCATTCAGACAAAAAACCGACCGCGGAATGCGCGGCCGGTTCTTCAGAATTGATTTTGTGCCCGAAACCTTATGCGGCGCTAGCGGACCTGACGGCGGAGGTGGCCTTGGCAATCGGCGCTTCGTACGGTTTGTAGGCATCCTTGGCGAGATCGGCATACATTTCGCCGATCTTCGTGGCTTCGGTGATATAGCCTTCGTATGCCGACTTCACATATTTGGTCTGCAGTTCGAGCGCCGCTTCGACGCTTCTGACGGTGCTGATCTTTTCGACGTGAGCAACGCTGTCTTCAAACGCCTTTTTCGAATAGTCGGTTGCTTCGGTCGCGATCGCTTGAAAAGCCTTCGTCAACGCTGCATCGCTCTTCAACATCGTATCCAACGTTTCTTTGCTCTTCTTGTTTGCATCTTCGAAACTGAACATCAGGCTACTCCTCTTTTGACGCCATCGTACGATACAATCCTATGTTGACCTGACAGTAGAATCAATGTATACGTGCAACGCCTTAAAGCAGTGCGATTGCAACACGTTAATTAACGACCGCGGCGACGAAGCGTCATTCGTGGAAAGATAAATATACGAATAATAAACGTATAACTTTACTAATAAACGCGCATTAATATTAGACTCAGTTTAGAAAGAATTAACTCAACTTTACGCGACTTGGCTTTTCACTTAACTCATTTCAGCTGTTGCCAACAGCCGTTTTACCTGAAGATAGCGTAGCCGTGATTTTGGGACTGTATCTTGTGACAAGATCATTCGATGACGGCCAAGCCCCTAGCGGAGCATTGTCCGTCAGCGGCACTTATGGCATCCGACAACGGAAAGGGGGCCTGCCATGTAGCAGGGCAGGCCCCTTCCTTTCGGCGCATAGTATTTATAGGTTGGCGAGCAGTTCGTTGATGCGGCTCTCCGCATCCGCCAAGGCAGCATCGATTTCCTTCTGACCGGTGATTGCCGCGCCCATTTCTTCGCCAACGATATCCTGAATGGCGAACTGGCGCTGGACCGAAGAAGGCAACGGCGTGCCCAGAGCAGCAATCGGTGCGACGGTATCGCGGTGCGGTAGGGCTTTGAACTCGGCTGAATCCAAGACCGCCTTTTGTGCCGGCAGGTGACCGGTGCGCGACCAGTCGAAATCGTTTTCGGCGAAGAACTTCAGGAATTTGCCGATCGCCGCCGTCTGTTCAGGGGTACGGTCATCCTTGGCGGAAACGGCCCAGGTGTGACCATCGGCATATTGCGCCTTCTTGCCGCTGAAGAGTTGCGGATAGGGATTAACGGCATAACCGCCCTTGTTGAGTTCCGTGCCGGCGGTTTCTGCCGACGCTGTATAATCGCCGATCACCCATGTGCCGTTCAGCTGAACGCCGCCTTCACCGGCCAGAAACGCCTGGATCGCTGCGCTATAGTCCATGTCCTTGGTGGTATAGCCATTGTCAAATATCTTCTTGTACATCTCGACAACGGCCTTGGCTTCCGGCGTATTGAGCTTCACCTTCGTCGGACTGGCGAAAAAGTCCGAATCCTGCTGAAAGAGATAGGTGTAAAGATTGCGCGTATAGAGTGCGGTCTCATTGGCAAGGTTCTGGACGAAGTAAGGCTTGCCGGTCTTCTGCTTGAACTGCTCGGCCTGTGCCATCAGCTCGTCGACGCTGGTCGGCAGCTTCGGCGTGCCGTCGCCGTTCAACAGATCGGCCTGCTTGAACAGATCAAGATTGATATGGTAGAGCATCGTCCAGCTGTCGATCGGAAGGCCGTAGATCTTGCCGTCCTTGGTGACGCCGTTGCGGCCGGCCTCGGTGAAGCCATCGGCAGACACGCCCACCGAGGCGAGGAGCTCGTCGAGCGGCAGAAGCAGGTCCTTTGATTGATAGTCGGACAGCACCGATTCGTGGATGGTGACGACATCCGGCGGATCGCCGGCGGCGAACTGCGCTGTCAGCTGGTCGTAGCCCGGCCATTCGACCGTGGTCACCGTCGCCTTGATATCCGCATTGTCAGCGTTGAACTTGTTGATCAGCGAGGTGATGATGCCGCACTCGCCGACCGCTTTGGTAACGTCGGTATTCGTGCCGAAATCGGCATCGCAGGCGCCGAAGAAGCGCTGCACCGTGATTTCGGTAACGTCCTGCGCAAAAACGGGCGATGCGCTCGCGAGCGCGGCGACGGATGTCGCCGCCATGATCCATAATCTGAAATGCCGTGTCATGCTTGTCTCCTCCGTTGGTTCGTTCTGCTGGTGGTCAAACCCTCTCCCAAGGGTCCGTCTTTCACGACCGGCGCAGCACGAATGTCCCGCGTCCGGCTGATTGGGAAAACGCTATTGGCGCTAGCGCACGGCGGCGCCCGAGACGGCCGTGACGATGTATTTCTGGAAGAACAGATAAAGGATGAGAATCGGCGCGCCGGCGAAGACCGCCTGCGCCATCAGGAAACCTAATCCTTCCGATTGCGCGAAATTGGTCTGCGTCGAGGCCATGCCGACCGTCAGCGTGAACATTTCCTTCTTCGTGCCCGAAATCAGCGGCCAGAGATAATCGTTCCAGGACCAGAGGAAAGTGAAGATGCCGAGCGTGGCCTGCGCCGGAACCGTCAGCGGCAAGAGCACCTTCCAGAAGATCGTGAAGCGACTGGCATTGTCGAGCAGCGCCGCTTCATCCAATTCCTTTGGAATAGCGCGAAAATACTGTGTCATCAGGAAGACGCCGAAGGGTGCCGACAGCCCGGGCAGGATCAGCCCCTGATAGCTATTGTGCAGCTTCAGCATGCCAAAAATCTGGTGACGTGCGATCAGCACCGCCTGTTCCGGAACGGCAAGGCCGAGGAGCACGATGATGAAGAGAATGTCGCGTCCGGGAAAATTCAACCGGGCAAAGCCGTAGCCGGCGAGCGAGGCCAGCACCAGCGTAAAGATCGTCAATCCGCCGGAAACGATCAGGCTGTTCAAGATCCAGCGGAACACCGATGAGGTCCCGAGTATATTGATGTAGTTGGTGATCGTATAGGGCGGATAAAAGACCGAGTTGGTGTTGGCCATCAGCTCGGCGTTGTGCTTTAGCGATAGGCCGATGACCCAGAGGACAGGCGCCACCATCACCAGTGCCAGCGCGATGACCAGCAACAGTACGACGCGGTCGCCCGATTCGCGGCCCATGATGCTTGTCGAGCGGGCATTGCTCATCAATTCTCTCCCCGGTTTCGCGTCAGGAAATACTGCGCCATGGCGGCAATCAGGATCAGGATGAATAGGATTTCCGATGCGGCAGCACCAAGGCCGAGATCCCAGCGCTTGAAGGCGACGTCGTAGATGTAAAGCACGATCGGCTTGGACGCATTGTTCGGGCCGCCCTGCGTCATCAGCCGCGCCTGCCCGAACAACTGGAATTGCAGCACGACCTGGATCAGCACGACGAGGATGAAAGTGCGTTTGATAGACGGCAGGGTGATCGAGCGGAAAGTCTGCCAGCGATTGGCATTGTCGAGCGCCGCCGCCTCGTAGATCTCAGCTGGAACTTGCTGCAAGGCCGACAGGAACAGCATCATCGGCAAGCCGAGGCACCACCAGATTGTGGCGATAGCGATTCCGATCATCGCGAGGTTCGGGTCGGACAGAAATGCCGGCGCTTTGGTATCGAACCAGCCGTAGACCGTCGCCAGAAACCCGAAGTCCGGCACAAAGACGATGCGCCAGATCAGCGTGACAATGGTGACGGACAGGACGGAGGACGAGAAGTAGGCGGCGCGGAAGAACGCGGCGGTGCGCGTCTGCCGATTTAGCGCCAGGGCCAGAAAAAGGCCAAGGAGTGCCAGTGCCGGCACCGTCAGAAGCACGAAATAGAAGGTATTGCCGACAGACAGCAGGAAAATGCGGTCGCCGAACAGTCGCGCGTAATTGGCAAGTCCGACGAATTTGCCGACGCCGAACGTATCGGCCTTGTGGAAACTCAGCCAGATGCCCCAGACCAGTGGAAAGACCAGCATCGTGACGAAGAAGAACAGGTAGGGCGCGACGAACAGGGCGTTGCGCCACTGCGCCGCGTTGACGTTGGCGGGCGGCGCCTTGTGCCCCGCCAACGAGGATGAGAATTCTTCCCGAGAGGAAACGACCGCCTCAACCATCGAGCCCCTCCTCGCAATGCCAGGCGCGATCCGATGCGTCGAACAGATGCACCCGCGATCCATCAATCGACAAGGAAACCGTATCGTTGACGGCGACGCGGCTATAGCCAATGTCTTCGGCGACCACTACGCTGCCGTCCTTCAACTTTGTGTAGATCAGCGTCCGGTCACCCAGCCGCTCGAGAACATCGACTGTTCCGCTTGTCACGCCCTGCCCATCAATCGCGACCCGAACCGCCTCGGCGCGAATGCCGAGCGTAAAGTTGCCGGCTTTAAGCTTCATCGTTGGAATGGCCGTCTTCACGTGCGTGCCGTCGCCGAGAATGACGGTCGCGCCGCCCGTCTCCCCTCCTGCGACGCGCACCGGTACGAAGTTCATGGTCGGCGAACCGACGAACGTCGCAACGAAACGCGTCGCTGGCCGGGAGTAGATCTCCATTGGCGTTCCGATCTGCTCGATCTTGCGGTTGTTCATGACAACGATGCGGTCGGCCAGCGTCATCGCCTCGATCTGGTCGTGGGTGACGAAGATCATCGTCGATTTCACTCGGTGGCGAAGCTGGGCAAGCTCGACACGTGTACGGACGCGCAAGGCGGCATCGAGATTGGACAGCGGCTCATCGAACAGGAAGGCCTTCGGCTCCTTGACGATAGCGCGGCCGATGGCGACACGCTGGCGCTGGCCACCAGAAAGCTGCCCCGGCTTGCGCTCCAGCAGATGGCCGATCTCAAGCATGCGTCCAGCTTCGGCGACACGGGCCGAAATGATGTCGGCGGCAACACCGATATTGCGCAGCCCGAAAGCCATGTTGTCGGCGACGGTCATGTGCGGGTAGAGCGCATAGCTCTGGAACACCATGGCGATATCGCGCTTGCCGGGCGGCAAATTATCGATGCGCGCGCCGTTAATCGAAATCGTTCCCTCATCGACGCTTTCAAGGCCCGCAATCATGCGCAGCAGCGTCGACTTCCCACAGCCGGACGGCCCAAGAAACACCATGAACTCATTAGGATCGATGGATAGCGACAGATGATCGATAACCGTCGCAGCGCCGAATCGCTTGACCACGTCCTTGATCTCGATATGCGCCGTCACGTTAACCTCCCTTGCCGTTGAAATGTTCCGATCCGGCGTAGCGGAGAAATCTCCTGCCGACCTCGGATACTCCCTGGCTCTCCCCAGCCACGGCGCCTTCCCGTGGCGACCGATTTATCTCCGAAAGCGAAACTCAAGTCAACGCGAACATGATATATATCAATTTATATGATATTCGTCGCCACCCTGACGCGTAGCACGTGGTAGGACAAAGGCGGCAGAGCGACCGAAACCACCGCCCCGTTGATAGACGCGCCCGTTCCCTTACGCGGCGCGACATTATCGGGCTTTTCCGCCGTGTTGACGGCGCGCAGATCCTCGTGCGTCATCACCTGGTGATCAAGGATTTCGGCCTTATCGAATCCGGCGAGACTGAGCTCCGTCTCGATGCCCTCCGTCAGGTGACGGTTGACGGCGAAGAAGGTGACTGTCTTGCCGTGCTCATCATGCACGCCGGCGACATCGACGAAGGGCACTTTGTCGGCAACGGGCGCATCATAGGTCGGCGAATCGACCGCCAGGTTGAGCGCCGTGCCGCGACCGAAGACCGAAGCAAAGTAATAGGGATAGAAGATCGACTGCCGCCAGGCATCGCCGTTTGGCGCGGTCATGATCGGCGCAATGACGTTGACAAGTTGCGCGATGCAGGCGATGCGCACCACGTCGGAGCGGCGTATGAAGGTGTTTAGGATCAGCCCAACCTGCAGCACGTCCTCAAAATTGTAGACGTCCTCCAAAAGGGCCGGGGCATGCGGCCAGCCATGGTTTCCGGCCAGTAGCGCCTTGTCCTGCTCCTTGGAATGGTACCAGACATTCCATTCATCGAAGGATATATAGACCTGCTTCTTCGAGCGCTTCTTCGCCTTGACGTAGTCGATGACACTGGCAACAGTGACGATGTAACGGTCGAGCTCGACGCTCTGAGCGAGGTAGTTCGCGGTGTCGCCGGCTCGATTTTCAAAGTACATATGCAGCGAGATGTAGTCCACCTCGTCGTAGGTGTGCTCGAGGACGGTCGCTTCCCACTCCGGATAGGTTGGCATGTGGGCGTTGGACGAACCGCAGACGATGAGTTCCAACGAAGTGTCGAAAGCGCGCATGGCCTTCGCGGTCTCATGAGCCAGCCGACCGTATTCGTCCGCGGTCTTATGACCGATCTGCCAAGGTCCGTCCATCTCATTGCCGAGGCACCACAGCTTGGTGTTGAACGGTTCGGTCCGTCCATTGGCGATGCGCAGGTCACTCCATTTGCTGCCGCCGGGATGGTTGACATATTCGAGGAAATTACGGGCTTCATCGAGGCCGCGCGAACCGAGATTAACGGCCAGCATCATCTCAGTGCCGACGCTGTCACACCAGTCGGCGAATTCATGAATGCCGACCTGGTTGCTGTCGGACGTATGCCAGGCGAGATCAAGCCGCGTGGGGCGATCCTCCTTCGGGCCGATGCCGTCCTCCCAATTATACGCCGAGACGAAATTGCCGCCGGGATAGCGAACGACCGGAACCTTCAGCTCCTTGACCAGTTCGATGACATCCTTGCGCATGCCGTTTTCATCGGCGGTGGCATGATCCGGCTCGTAGATGCCGGAATAGATGGCGCGACCCAGATGCTCGAGAAACGAGCCATAGAGTCGTTCATCGATCTGCGAAATCACATAGTTCCGGTGTGCGACAACGGAAGCCTTCACGGCGTGCCCTCCCTGTATCATCGTATATTGTGATATTAATCACGTTTAGCGATAATAAAAAGGAAGGCGCCGCCGGCGTCAAGGGAAAATCGGGTTTATATCCGTTATTTGGTTTTCAATCGCATAACGATGTCCTGGTCGTAATTACCAAAACCACGGCCGAAGATGTTGATTCCACCCGGATGTCTGGCATTTTCGCGCACGGCGATGCGCAGCCGGATCGAGTGGTGTTCGGAGAGCCGCAGATCACTCAAGGCAACCTCGGAAATCTTCAAGCCGTCGATGTAGGTGCCGTCAGCGGCGATGCGCCAGTTCTTCAACTTGCCATATTGAGAGCCCTTCAGCTTCCACCAGTCAGGCGTAAAGACGCCGCGCTTATCGCCGTAGTCGCCCGGAGAGGTCCAGGTCGCAGTCTCGACACCATTGACCGAAATAGTGATATCGGACGGCCAGTCAGCGCTCGTGCCCGGCACTTCCGAGCTCAATTCCATTGCGAACTCAATCTCTTCGATCTGCGCGCCGGTTAGACGTGCATTGTTCGGGAACTGGTATTCGACATAGCCGCGCGTAAACCAGATCAGACCGGCCTTCATGCGGTCGGGATCAAGGAAGGTATCGGGCACATCGAGGAGACCTATGATTCCGTCAACGGAACAAAGGCCACAAGGACCGGTAACCTCGCAGCTCGTATAGAGCCCCAGCGGCATTCCGACCTCGATGCCGTTCGATTTCAACGCTTTGATATCATCCTTGAACACGACCAGAACCTCATTGAAGTTCGAATGGCAGATCTTCTGGTTGCCCTTACGTGCTTTCTGCAATTCCGTGCGGATAAGGCCAGCTTCTTCCAGAATCCCAACGTTCATTGAGACCGTGGACTGGGGAAGGCCAAGGATTTCGGAGATTTCGTTGACGTTTTGCGGGCCTTTCACATGCAGGAGCTTAAGCATGGCGATCCGGGACGTCGAGGCAAGTGCCTTGAGGACAGCCATGCCCTCTTCCGGATCGATTACTAGAAAATTTTGGCTCATCAGTTCTTCCCGGGCTCCATCGCTGCTTCAGCAAACCAATTAATATCGGAATAAATGATATGGTCAACGCCAGCGCCGCGGCCGCCAAACAACAGGCTTGATCGTGCTGCCATCGAAGTTATCGACGCCATAAAGACAGGCCTTGAAACTCTAGCCATAGGATTCTACCAGGCCAGGCGCCATGAATTCACCGCCGAGATCCGATCTGAGCATGTTGCCGCGCTCTGGATTCAATTCCCGGCGAGGACGAAGAGGTTGCCCGTATCCGTATACGTCGGCGCCGAGGTATGACGGCTGGACCAGTCCGCGAGAGCAATCCGCGCCGTGACCTTACGCCATGGCGGAAAGGAGCACGTGGACACATCTGGATGCTTGAAGACATGCATCTGTGCGTTGTTTGCGATGAATTTCGCATCGGAGGCAGAACCGACGCCGGAACCGATCACCACAACGTCTTTTGAACCCAGTGACCTGCCAGTCGCCTTCGACGCCAAGGCCATATTCCTCCGCACGGGCACATGGTATGATTTCAGGGTTGGCAAAATGCGCGCCGCCTGAATAGCGACTGGCGATTGCCGGCAGGGCGACCCCGCTACGCAATTTGCGGGTATCGATCTCGTGGACCAAATTAGGATATAAAGGCGGAAGGCTTTTCCATGCATCGCATCCTTGCCGTCGCCGTTGTCACGCTTGCAGCCGTGATCAGTCACTCCGCGCACGCTGAGGTTCTGGTCGGAGTTTCAGCCGCAATGACGGGACGGCTCGCCTGGATCGGCGAGCAGGGGCAGCGTGGCGCAGAGATGGCCGTTGCCGATCTTAATGTGACGGGCGGCGTGCTCGGCCAGCCGGTGCGGCTCATCACTGTGGACGACTTCTGTGATCCCGAGCAGGCGGTGGCCGCCGCCGAGAAGCTGGTGGCTGACGGCGTCGTGCTCGTCGTCGGGCATTACTGTTCTGGAGCTTCGATCCCGGCATCGAAGATATACGAGGCCGCTGGAGTTCTGCAGATTTCACCAGGATCGACCAATCCGCTGTTGACCGAACAAGGACGATCCAACGTGTTTCGCGTCATTGGTCGCGACGATGCACAGGGTATCGTGGCCGGCAACTACCTTGCCGATCATTGGAGCGACAAGAAGATTGCGATCCTTCACGACGGCACCATGTACGGCAAGGGTCTAGCTGACGAGACCAGAAAGCAGTTGAACAAGCGCGGGGTGACGGAGGCGCTCTACCGGGCTTACGCGCCTGCGAAGAACGACTACTCGGCTGAAATCGCTGCACTAAAGATCGCGGGTGTTGCCGTGGCATATGTAGGCGGCTATCACGCCGAGGTTGCCTTGATTGTTCGCGGCGCACGCGACCGTGGCAATAAGGTTCAACTCATCTCAGGTGACGCTCTGGCGACCGAAGAATTTGCCTTGATCGCCGGTCCTGCCGCTGAGGGAACCCTTTTCACTTTCTCCGCGGACCCACGGCGAAATCCCCAAGCGGCCCCGGCCGTGGAACGGTTCCGTGCAGAAAACTTCGAACCTGCGGGTTACACGCTGCTGAGTTACGGCGCCGTTCAGGCCTGGGCGCAGGCGGTCAAGGAAGCCGGCTCGCTGGATCTACGCGAAGTGATTACGTCATTGCGCACCCATCAATTTGACACCGTCCTTGGCCGTATCGACTTTGACGACAAGGGTGACCTCACTGTTCAAAGCTGGGTATGGTATATCTGGAAGGATGGCGAATACGTGCCATTGGAATAACGCGACGCTAATCACTGCGGATCGCGTCTGAGTAAAGAGCTGTGCGGGCCATGTTGACCACATCAGCCGGATCGATAGGCAGCCGCGATGTTTGACCATCTCGGCAGCCTCAAGGCCTTGGCAGAGACGCACGATATTCCGGTGATCGCGCTTTCGTCGCACGCGATGCCCGGTGACCGCGAAGCAGCACTGGCAGCCGGGTGCGATGACTTCGATACCAAACCTGTCGAGTTCGCGCGCCTGCTTACAAAGATCCAGGCTCTGCTTCCGAAGGGGTCGATGCCATGACCGAGATTGGACCTGCTCTGCTCGTCGTCGACGATAACGACGACAATCGCTTCACGCTGACAGAGCGGTTGAAGCGAGAAGGATACATAAACGTGGCATGCGCCAGCAATGGTCGCGAGGCGCTCGAATTGCTGGCGTCAAGGCCATTCGACCTCGTCCTGCTCGACATAACCATGCCGGAAATGGACGGTTATCAGGTGCTCGAGGAAGTCAAGGCCAACACAACGCTGCGCAGCATTCCAATTGTCATGATATCGGCCGTTGATGAGATCGATAGTTCCAGGCGCGCCATCTCCGCCCCGATCGCGGTCGAAACTTCGTCGTGCTGCACGGCGGTGGTCGTTGCAAGGACGGCCGGCGCCGTGGCGACGACCCGCTCGGCCTGGCGGGAGAGCTCAAGCGATCCAAGCGCGGAGGGGACGCGGCGCTCCGTGATCCGCTCGACGACCTCGCCCACCTGGAGGAAGGCAAATACGGCCGCCGCCGTCGCGAGCACCGCGAAGGTGCTGATACCAAAGAAAGCGAAGAGTAAACGGCCCCGTATTGTTGTCGCAGACAAGCGGCGCAGCAGCTCCTCTTTGCGTGCAACTACCGTGAGGCGAGCAGCAACAAGTTCATCGAGAGCTTTCAGATTGCGCCGTAGACCAATCACCGCGGCTTCGATCTCAGCCACCGCCGCCGTGCTTGCCGCCGTCCCTTTGAGCGCCGCGAGCAAGTCTTTGATGTCCTTTCCCTTGCGCCGCTCGCTCGAAACCCTTGCGGCTGTGACACCTGAGATTGACGAGAAGCTGCGGACGCGGTTCCGCCAGCGCGTTGACGAGTTCGAGGGACTGATGGACGGTCCGAAGAGCATCCCAGAGGCGCGCGAAGATGAGCTCGCGGTGCTCGCGAAGGGCGGCAAGCTGTTGCTGGAGAATGAGCAGTTGTCGCGGAATCTAACGGATGCCGTGAACCAGCTGGTCGCTGCGGCCAACCGTGACATCTCCGAGGCTGGCCGCGAAGCTGCAACCGTCCAGCGCTACGGTACCGGAGTTGTTCTTGGCTCTGCAGTGTTGAGCCTCCTCAGTTCGGTTCTGGTTGTGTGGCTGTATGTCGACCGCAGTCTTCTCGCCCGATTGGCTGGCTTGAGTCAAAGCATGCTCGCTATCGCCGGCGGGAATCTTCGGGCGCCACTGCCTACAACGGGCCGCGACGAGATCGGTCGCATGGCCAAGGCGCTTCGGCTGTTCCGTGACACCGCGGTCGAGGTCGAGGAAAAAAACCTGCGCGAGGTAGCCGAAGCGCGCCAGCGGCTCGTCGATGCAATCGAGAGCATCTCCGAAGGCTTCGCACTTTACGATGCTGAGGACCGCCTTGTCCTTTGCAACAGCCGCTATAAGGAAATTCTCTATCCCGGCATAGCCGATGCAGTGGTTCCCGGCGCACAATTTGAGACGATTGTCCGCAAGGCCGTGAAACAGGGCCTCGTCGAAGATGCGAAAGACCACGAGGAAGAATGGGTCGCCGCTCGGCTTGAGGCACATCGCAATCCAAAGCAGACGCTGGTTCAACACCGCAGCCAGGACCGCTGGATTCAGGTCAACGAACGGCGCATCAGCGGCGGCGGCACGGTCGCCGTCTACACAGACATCAGCAATCTGAAGCGGCACGAAACGGAGCTTGAGATCGCTCGGGACGAGGCAATGGCGGCGACACAGGCCAAGAGCAAGTTCCTTGCCAGCATGAGCCACGAGTTGCGCACGCCGCTGAACGCCATCCTTGGAATTACCGAAATGCTGCAGGAAGACGCCAACGAGGCCGATCAAAGCGAACTCGTTGAACCGCTTGGTCGGGTCTCGCGCGCTGGCAAGCATCTGCTCAAACTCATAAACGAGGTGCTCGACCTTTCCAAGATCGAGGCTGGCCGCATGGAATTGCATACCGAGTCGTTCGATGTCGCAGGCATGGTTAAAGATGCCGCCGCAACCGCGCTGCCACTCGCACGCAAAAACCGCAATCAGATTGTCACCAAATGCTCAGATGACCTTGGCAGCATGCGCGGCGATCCGCTTCGGGTTCGTCAGATCCTGCTCAACCTTTTGAGCAATGCATGCAAATTCACGGAAAATGGCCAAATCGAGATTGCAGCGGAGTGGGCGAAGGTTGATGAAGCCGATGGCGTGCTGTTCACGGTGGCCGACACCGGCATCGGCATAACGCCGCAACAGATGACGAATCTGTTCCAGGAGTTCAGCCAGGCCGACAGTTCGACCACCCGCAAATACGGCGGCACCGGCCTGGGGCTTGCCATCAGCCAACGTCTGTGCCGCGCAATGGGCGGCCAAATCACCGTCGACAGTACTCCTGGCGCCGGAACCAAGTTCATCGTTTGGCTACCATCGGCGATCGATGCACCCTCCACGCTGGCAGAGCCGCTGATCCGCGCCGAGGCTGCGGATGATCGTATTCGCGCCGTCTCGAACGTCGTCCTTGTCGTTGATGATGATGAGGCCGCGCGGGACCAGATGCGCCGGTTTCTCGTCCGCGAGGGCTGTGATGTGATCACGGCAAAGGACGGCGCGGAGGGCCTTAAACTGGCCCGGCAGATGAAGCCAGGCCTCATCACCCTTGACGTTATGATGCCGGGCTGCGACGGCTGGAGCGTCCTACAGGACCTGAAGGCGGATCCGGAACTCGCGAATATCCCCGTCGTGATGCTCACCTTGACCGATGAGAGGAATCGCGGCTACGCGCTTGGTGCCGCCGATTACCTGTTGAAGCCGATCGAGCGCGATGCGCTCCGGAAACTCATCGCTAAATTCACCGCGCCAGGCTCAGCGCTTCGTGTTCTGATCGTCGAGGATGATGAGGACACGCGCAAGCAATGGCGTCGCCTATTGGCCACCGAGGGCTGCGTCGTGAACGAGGCCGAGAATGGGCGCGTCGCGCTTGAGCGTCTCATCCACGCGCTCCCGGACCTTATCATTCTCGACCTCATCATGCCGGAAATGGACGGTTTCGAGTTTCTTGTCGAACTGCACAAGCAGCCTACCTTCAGGGCCGTGCCGGTTGTGGTCGTGACGGCGGCGACGCTCAGCGACGAAGACCATCGGCGCCTGAGCGGTGGTGTCGAGCGGGTGCTCGCCAAAGCCGCCTTCAGTCGCAACGAGCTTCATGAGGAATTGCGCAAGACGGTTGCACTATATAGCCTTGCGCGAAACGCGCCGGACAAGGATCACCATGATGGCTAGGATCCTTTATGTCGAAGACAATGAAGACAACATCTATATGCTGACGGCGCGACTAAGACGCAAAGGCTACGAGGTCATCGTCGCCACCGATGGCGATCAGGGCGTGGCGCGCGCGCGATCGGACGCACCGGCGCTGATTCTCATGGACTTAAGTCTTCCCGTCCTTGACGGCTGGGAGGCGACGAAGCGCGCCAGATCGCCGGGCGTCGGCGATACCGCCGCTTTGAGCAACGCTTCGCTGATTGCCGAAATTTCCCGCTGCGCCTTCTGTTGCGGAATGTAGGAAGAAATGGCCAGCGCGAGGTCTGACGTAGCCGCCGCGCGCACGTCAGGTCGGGCAGCGGCATCCGCTACGGTAGCACGCCACTGGGGGAACCTTGGAACTCATCACGAGGATGCCGGGCGCCACCAGACGTTCGCTTGCGGTTGTGGCGCGCTGTATTGGCCTTGGCGCCGAGGACTATCTGGCCAAACCGTTTAACGCGGTTCTTCTGCGTGCGCGCGTCGCCGCCTGCCTGGAAAAGAAGACGCTGCGCGATCAAGAGGCTGTCTACACGCAGCAGATCAAAGACGAAAAACGCCGAGCGGACGAGCTACTGTACGCCATGTTGCCCCCCGGCGCTGTGCGCGAGCTCAAAGCGACCAATGAAGTTCGCCCCCGTCGCTACAACGAAGTCGCGGTGCTCTTTTGCGATATCGTTGGCTTCACGGCCTACTGCGATGAGAACCCGCCGGAGAAAGTGGTGGAGGATCTCCAGGCACTGATAGGCGAATATGAACGCATCGTGCATCAGCATGAGATGGAGAAGATAAAAACGATCGGCGATGCCTTTATGGCTACGGCCGGCCTGTTTAATCCCATGCCAGATCCTGTTTTTGCCAGTTTGCAATGCGGACTCGACATGGTGAAGGCATCACGCCGCATCGAACCCAAGTGGGAGGTTCGATGCGGCGTCCAGTTCGGGCCGGTGGTGACCGGTATCATCGGACACCGACAATACGTGTTTGACCTGTGGGGTGACACCGTAAACATGGCCTCCCGGATCGCAGCTCATGCTAGCCCCGGGACTGTAGCGACCAGTGGGGCCACTTGGCATCGCATTCGCGAGCGAGGCCGCGGGCGCTCCCTGGGCTTCGTGGACATCAAGGGCAAGGGTCGGATCGAACTCATCGAATGCCAGGAACTGAGGCCGTAATAATACCAGACACCTTCCTTCAAACAGACCCCGGATAGTGTTCCGCTGTTGCAAGCAATGATCCTCAACTGGCTCATACCGGCTGAAGCTGGAACAGCTAATTATCGACGTCACCGATTCACGAGAAACGTTTCTGAAGCCCTTAACCGAGGATAGTTTTTTAGCCCGCTCGATCATCGTCCGCGCCTCCGGCCACGGTCAGTTGCGGGTACGACAGGGAGCGCCCTCGCGCTCCTTGTATCGACAACTTGGAACAGGCTCATTCAGCCAGTTTCAAGAATGCCGTGTCTCCGAACTAACCTGATGTTAGATCTGGCAGCCGGCGCACACAGCGACAAAAATTAGCGTTCCGTCTCTCGCATTGCCTGATCAGGGGCAGCCTTGACGAGCATTGCGTCGGCGCTTTTCATTGCGCTATGGCGCAAAAACGATGAAGATGGAGACGTCGGTCACCTGGATATCATTTCGGGGCGCAATCCAACCTTTTCCTCGCCAAGGTGAGGGCGGCGGGCGAAGGTCGTCCTCTGGTGTCACTCGATCTGCCTGACCTCAGGCCACATGATTCGAGGCGGTCGGCAGCTCGACGGGGCGGAGACTTGCTTGAATTCAGAGGGTTAGTAGCAAATCTACATCAAGGGGCATTGCCGTGGATTTCATGCAAATGGTTCGACCGCTTGAAATTTGGTTCAGGACATTCGTGCTGAGCGAATGGACGTTCTACCAGCTCGGAATTATTGCGGCCGGGTACATTTTCGCCTCCTTCATCGCATCCAGAACCGAGCCGGCGATGGAAACCAGAGCCAGGCGCATCAAGGGAAACCCGGATCTGCTGCGCGTCATCATCGCGTTCATGCGCCGCCTGAAATGGCTCTTCTTTATCCTTTGGCTGTGGTTGGCGAACGTCATCCTCACCCGGGGCACCTGGCCTTCGCAGCGCTGGCTGGTCTCGACGGCGCTGACCCTGGCGGCCGCTTGGTTTGTAATTTCCGTGCTCACCAAGATCATCCGCAACCCGTCATTGTCGCGCATGGTGGCCATCGTAAGCTGGGGCTACCTCGCCCTGTACGCCACCGGGCTTGACGGTCCTGTCCTGTCGACGCTGGATGGTGCCGCCGTCAATCTGGGGGCGACGCGTCTGTCGCTTCTGATTGTCCTGAAGGCGGTCGTGCTGACGGTCGCCCTGATCTGGGTCGCAACGCTGATCGGCAACGTGCTTTCCCATTGGGTCCAACGATCCGGCGACCTTACGCCGTCGTTCAAGGTGCTGATCAGCAAAGTCATCAAGATCGCCTTGATCATGATCGCCGGCACGGTCGCATTGTCAGCGACCGGAATCGATCTCACGGCCCTAACGATCTTTTCGGGTGCTGTGGGTGTTGGAATTGGCTTTGGACTTCAGAAGGTGGTGTCCAATTTCATTTCCGGGATTATCATCCTGCTCGACAAATCGATCAAGCCCGGCGACACGATCACGCTTGGCGACACGTTCGGATCCATCCGCGATCTCCGTTCCCGTTTCGTATCGGTCATTACCCGCGACGGGAAGGAATATCTTATCCCCAATGAGGACTTCATCTCCCAGCAAGTCGTGAACTGGTCCTTTTCCAGCGACTACGTCCGTATCGATGTCGATTTCGGCACATCGTATGATAGCAATCCGCATGACGTGGTTCGGATCGCCATCGAAACTGCATCGGCCGTTCCCCGCGTCGCCAATGACTACCAGGTCCCGGTCTGCTGGATGACGGCCTTCGGTGCCTCCTCCCTGGATTTCCGCCTCCGCTTCTGGATCTCCGATCCGGCAAACGGTCTGACCAATATTCGCGGACAAGTCCTCATGGCATTATGGGACGCGTTCAAGCACGCGGGAATAGCCATCCCCTTCCCACATCGAGAAATCATCATGAAGACGCCTGTGGAGATTCAACGGTCACCGGGAGTAGGCGCCGTGAAGGCAGACTAGTCTTCCACCGGCTTGGCTTTCAACAATAGCGGTAACTGGGCGGTCGACCTGACCTACGATATTTTGTGCTTTGTTCCCCGAACTGGTTCGCGCGCCGCCCTATTCGCAAGCAGGACCGAACTGATGGGTTGAGAGGTTCGGAACGCAGGCTTCCTTTCGTCGACTGGACGCCCCGCCGGCCGCCACGCCCGCCAGGTTTTAGATGTCATAACTCGAACTCCTCTATTGCGCTGCGGCCTTGCTTTCCCAGCGAAGCAGCCTCCCCCTCTTCCGCAACGCGGGAGCCTTCCTCCTGCCTTCGAGCTCGTGCGGAACAACGGGGAGAAGGAGAAACGCGCGGAAGTCGGCCCTTGTCTTCCTGGCCTTTTCAGAAATTCATGTAGGCTGTCCTTAAAGGACGCTCTCATTTTGAGCAGCCGGGTCGTTTCCGCTCGCCCCGGCTGCCAGGGCCAGAGGACCCTGGTCAGGCCACAACCGCAACCAAACCGGGTACTGTTATGTCAAAACACTGCAGCCAATACTATTATGAGATTCTAGGGGTTAAGCCCCCGTCGCCCTGACATTCAAAGGAGGCTGGCCCCAATTCGACGCCAAAAGGGGTATAACCGACGCGCGAATGGCATAGGCGGGTACCGTGCTTGAGCCATGACTATGAGGGTTCATGGGTCTACTATTTCCCCTCCACTTCAGCCTTCTGCGTCGAGGAGATGATAGCTCCAATCCCACGGAAATCTGGTCAGCAGCGTGTAGTCGTCCAGTTCCGACTCGATGCGGGGATCAGCGACGGCTCGGCGCGCGAGTTCCACGGTGAAGTTTGGCACAGGGGTCAGTCCTTGAACATCAAAGGCCGCGAGCTTCACTATACCGATCAAATATAAAAGTTCGCTTGTCTTTTCGGTCGGCCGGCGGCCGGTTATCACCCCGATAACATCCTCCAAGTCGCTCATCGTGTTTGCAACATAGTCGCCAATATAGATCGTGGCGCCGTCGGGATGAATTGGCTCAATTTTCCCCATTTCCGTAGTCCTCCTAGTGAAAAATCTTGTCCAAACGTTCTGGCTGGCGCGCGACTGCG
>UCOA01000014.1 GCA_900474095.1 Hyphomicrobiales bacterium
GGCAGCGGCTCCCGCCGCATTGGCAAGGCCTTTCTTTTCCAGATGCCGCAGGAAGGAGCGAAGCCCCGCAAGCCCACGGCCGAGCGTTCTCGCCCCCGCGCCGTCTCTTCGTCGCGCCGCGAGAAAGCCGCGCAGATCGCCCGGTCGCAGGGAACTGATGTCCCTCAGGCGTGGCGGGCCGGCCAGATGTCCTGTCAGAAAATGCAGGAACTGCCGCGTGTCGCGCTCATAGGCTTCGACGGTCTTGTCCGACAGGCGCCGCTCCCGGCTCAGCCCCGAGAGCCATCGCTGGCGCTCCTCCATCAGTTCCGGATGGCCGATGATCAACAGTTCGTTCACGCTTGCTTCCCGATGTTTGGCCCGGTGTCTGGCCTGACGTCTGGTTGTCGCAACTCTGCGCCGTATGCCGTTATGTTTTTCCTAATGACCCTTGGAAATTGTCATGTTGGGATCATATTCAACTGCGATAGCTGCGGGCGGACGAGGCGGGACAAAGATGGCAAGACGCGATTCGGCAAGCGGTTTCACGTATTTTGCGGAGGCAATTGCCCTGGTTTCGCAGGGCCAGCCGGGCCATATCGTCGATACGCTGATTGCCGAGCGCGGACAGCGTATCGTCAAGCATCCGCTCTGGCCGGTGATGAGGCCGTTTCTCTATACGGTCTTGAACTATCGCAAGGCGATCGAATTCGCCGATAGCGTCGCCAACCTGCCGGGCTACCAGGCCTTCCAGTATTTGAGCGATATCCTCGCTCTCGATATCCGCGTTCGCAACGCCGAGCGTATTCCACAACAGGGCGGCTTCCTGCTGGTCAGCAACCATCCGACCGGGATTGCCGACGGCGTCGCCGTCTTCGATCTCCTGAAACAGCGCCGACCCGACATGATGTTCTTCGCCAATCGCGATGCCATCCGGGTCAATCCGCGTCTGGTCGAAATGGTCATTCCGGTCGAATGGCGCGAGGATTACAAGACGAAGCTGAAGGCGCGCGAAACGCTGCAGGTTACCAACCGGGCGATCTCGGAAGGCAAGGCAACCGTGCTTTTCCCCTCGGGCCGCATCGCCTACTGGGCGGGTGACAAGCTCAACGAGCGCCCGTGGAAGACGTCGGCCGTCGGCTTTGCCCGCAAGTATAATCTGCCGATCCTGCCGATCCACATGTCGGCGCGCAATTCCGGCCTGTTCTATTGGCTGGCCAAATGGTCGACCGAACTGCGCGACATGACGGTGTTCCATGAACTCCTCAACAAGAAGGGCGACCTCTTCGACTTCACCATCGGCAATCTCATTGAGCCGGATGCGCTGGACGGAGATCCGGCCGAGGTGACGCGGGCGCTGGAGCGACACGCGGTCTTCGATCTGGCCCGGGATGGCGACGCCCGCTTTGAGACCTGATTGCTTCAACGCGCGAGCGCGCCGACGACGAGCGTCGGCAGCAGGACGAACGTGACGCCGTTCTTGGCCGTCAGAAGGATGCCGAGGAGGCAAGACGCCTGCAGGTGATCGAGCAGTTGACACACGGACTGGAGCGGCTGTCGGACGGCGATCTTTCGATCCGCATCGTACAGCCGTTTGCAGCGGAATACGAAGCGCTGCGGACGGAGTTCAACGGCAGCGTCGAGCGACTGGCCGAGACGATTTCCACGGTTCTGCACACCTCGGCGCGGCTGAAGACCAATTCCTCAGAAATTGCCGGTGCAACCGACGATCTGGCGAAACGGACGGAGTTGCAGGCGGCCTCCCTTGAGCAAACCGCGTCAGCCTTCGACGAAATCACCGTCACGGTCCGCAACTCCTCGGAGCGTGCGCGTGAAGCAAGCACGGTAATGGCCGCGGCAAAGGACGGTGCAGAGAAATCGGCCCTCATCGTGCGGGACGCAGTTGCCGCCAGGGAGCGGATCGCCGGCTCATCGACGCAGATTCGCCAGATCATCACCGTCATCGACGAGATAGCCTTCCAGACCAACCTGCTTGCACTGAACGCCGGTGTGGAAGCCGCGCGCGCGGGCGAAGCGGGCAAGGGATTTGCAGTCGTCGCCCAGGAAGTCCGCGAACTGGCCGGCCGTTCGGCAAAGGCGGCGCGTGAAATCACGACGCTCATCGAGTCCTCGGCCCGCGAGGTTGCCGGCGGCGTGCAACTCGTCAATCAGACCGGTGCCGCACTGACCGGCATCGAAGGCCACGTGCTGCAGGTAACCGGCCTTATCGGCGCAATCGTTGCTGCCGCCGGAGAGCAAACGGCCGCACTGTCAGACATCAATGCCGCCTTGCACCGGATGGATCAGATGACCCAGCAGAATGCGGCGATGGTCGAGCAGACCAACGCTGCGTGCCGCGAACTCAGCGATGAAGTGCAGGACCTGAACTGCGTTGCCGAACGCTTCCAGGTTTCCGCGGTCGCGCATGCCCGGCGGGCGGCTTAACGCTCTCGGCCTGCAGCCGAAATTGCTGACTGTTCTGTACACTAGCCCCGCGATCGTCTCGCGGGGCTTCGTTGATGATCGACTCGTCCTCGCAGGCGGCGCCTTCGGCCGGAACCGGGCGATCGATACGGTGGATAAAGATAATGCGGGTTCGAAGCACGCAGGACGCTGCTACTCATTGACTGCAGAGTGTCGAGTATAATACTCATGGTTGCGTAGCTGCTGGACGGATCATGAAATTCCTTTGCTTTGTCATTTTGGCGTTGTGCCTGCCGGTTGCGTCGGTTCTTGCGCAATCCTCAAGCGCTGGTTCCACGGAACTGGTGACGGTGGTGGAGGCGCTTTTCGCGCCGGGTCGCGATCTGCTAGATGTCAAGCTCACTGTTGATTCAATGGTTGATCCGTCCGCCAATGCGCAGGCGGTGAAAGCCGAAATCGCGCGTATGACGGATGCCATAAAGAGCATGGCGGGAGAGGAGGCGCGAAGCGCCGAAAAACTCACCGCTCTGAAACGCTATCTCTATGAAAGCGGCGGCTGGAACGGCAACAAGCCGTTTCGATACGACCTCGACGATCCGCTCGGCGAGAAGTCGGCAAACCGCTTGCTGCAGCGCTACCTGACGACCCGGCGCGGCAATTGCATCACCATGCCGATCCTGTTTCTGGCGCTCGGCCAGCGCCTCGGGCTGACCATGACGCTCGCGGAGGCGCCGCTGCATGTGTTCGTCAAATATACCGATGATGGCGGCGCCGTCTGGAATCTGGAACCGACCAGCGGCGGCGGCTTCACCCGCGATGCCTGGTACCGGCAGAAATTGCCGATGTCGGACAAGGCTGTGGCGAACGGCGTCTATCTCCGGCCTCTGGCCCATGAGGAAGCAACGGCGCTGATCGTCTCGTTTGTGGTGGAGCATCAGATCGAGGCAGGCGCGTTCGAACATGCGATCGCCGTTTCCGATGTGCTGCTGCGGCATTACCCCACCTTCGCCTACGGGCTGGTGAAGAAGGGCAGCGCCTATAGCGGGCTGCTGCGGCGGGAGCTGGCGGACAAATATACGCGAATGGAAGACATTCCGGCCGACCTGAAGACCAAGGCCGATCGGTGGTACGCGGCAAATATCGAGGCTTTTGCCCGGGCGGAAGCACTGGGGTGGCGGCCGCAGGACGGCCAGACACAATGACAATCTGATGCCAGTGGGGACCTGTTCATGAAATGCTTTTCCGGCGGGTTTCTCACCCGCATTCTCAGCCTGCTGCTAATCTGCAGCCTGCTATCCGTGTCATTTGGATCGGTGGCGAATGCTCGCTTCATTCAGCCCGATACATGGGACCCGACGATAGAGGGCGTCGGGACGAACCGATATGCCTATTCGGGAAACGACCCGGTGAACAAGAGTGATCCAAATGGGCATATTGCCGAGACGGTCGGAGGGTGGGGCGGGATAGCTGAAACAATCCACGGATGGCTTACGGCTGCAGCCGCTTCCGCTGGGGCAACTTCTGCCGGACTTGCGGTTGGTGCTGTTGGCGCCGTGGCAGTCCTGACGATGCCAACGAACCAGATGGCTCCTGATTCAATGTGCCCCGGCGGATGCAACGCTTCCAACATGGCGAAGAATGCCGACAAGCAGTTTTCCGCGTCAGGAGGCGCATCATCCACTGCTGCAGGTTCTGCTGATCCAGGTCCGGATGGTGACGACGATGGTGAGCAAGCAAAGCAAGAAAAGCCTGGTTCGCCGTCTCAGTCATCCGATGTTCGGGCGATAGTCCGGCAAAACGCAACACAGGTAGCGAAAAACGGCTTCAATGTTAATTCAGAGGCGGAATTGGAATCGCTGTATAGCGAAGTTACTTCTGGCGGTACGGTGACGCCTGCTCAAAGCTATAATGGAATAATGCGAACCCTTGCTGACGGCACGAAAATTGGCCTACGCAATAGTTCCACTACCGGTGGAAAGACTATCGATGTTTTTCCTAGAGGCGGCACCGCCGGATACAAAGTTCACATTGCACCGAGGCAATCATGGGTATGGCCGATCACGCGAACGAAACAGTCAAATATATATACCAGGAAGGTGATATCGATCTTATATTTTTTGGGCATATCTTGAGCATGGTGAGTGCTGATGCAGAAGATATCCCCCTAAAAAAAAGTCCAGAACGCCGTCTTTCCGATGCCATTAAACTAGTCGATTTTTTGGTTTCGTCGGGAGACTTTTATGTTGGAAGAACAGTCATGCAGCAGGATGGAACATACTCCGATGTTCCATTCGAGAATGGGTTTCAGGATTTCTTGGGGGCCGTAAATGAAACGTTTTCTCAAAAAGGAATAGATGATATCGATCTACTTACAGGGTCTTGGATAAAGAAAACGCAAGTAGGCAGAGACGCCCCGCCTATATCGAGTGAGATTTCCAGCTTATTTAGTGACTAGAAATAAATATCCTGTGTTACTCAACGCCTGCCTCGAAAAGAACGCATTGATTTCAGCCAGCGTTGAATTCTTCAGCTTTCCAGAATCGATGGAAGCAAAAAACCCCGCGATCATCTCGCGAGGCTTCCATCTCATTCAACCCCAAATAATCAGGCGATCTTCTGGCCGGTCTTGGCCCAGTCGGCGAGAAAGGTTTCGAGGCCCTTGTCGGTGAGCGGGTGCTTGACCAGCGCCTTCAGGGTTGCCGGCGGGGCGGTGATGACGTCGGCGCCGATCAGGGCTGCTTCCTTGACGTGATTGACGGTGCGGATCGAGGCGGCGAGGATTTCGGTCTCGTAGCCGTAATTGTCGAAGATCTGGCGGATCTCGCGGATCAGGTCCATGCCGTCGAAGGCGATGTCGTCGAGACGGCCGACGAAGGGCGATACGAAGGTCGCGCCGGCCTTGGCGGCGAGCAGCGCCTGGTTGGCCGAGAAGCACAGCGTCACGTTGGTCAGGTGACCGTCGGAGGAGAGATTCTTGCAGGCCTTGAGACCGTCGAGCGTCAGCGGCACCTTGATGCAGATGTTGTCGGCGATCTTCGAAATGACAGCCGCTTCCTTCATGATCGATTCGTAATCGGTCGCCGCGACTTCAGCCGAAACCGGGCCATCGACGATACCGCAGATTTCCTTCGTCACCTCGAGGATGTTACGGCCGGACTTCAGGATCAGCGACGGATTGGTCGTCACGCCGTCGACGAGTCCGAGGTCGTTCAACTCCCGGATTTCATTCACATCGGCTGTATCGACAAAAAATTTCATGGGATTCTCCCTTGGGACACACGGGCTGCTTTGTTGTTTCGGGGTTTTCTTTAACGCAATCCGGAGGCAAGGTCACGGCCGATGACCGAAGATTCGATCGATTTGTTTGACGGCCTGTTTGCCAGCAGGGTCGTGCCCGTTCTGGTGCCGATGCCCGCCCCGAAAGCATACTCCTATGCCGTGCCGGAAGGAATGGCCGTCGAGCCGGGATCGATCGTGCAGGTGCCGCTCGGCCCCCGCCAGGTGATGGGTGTGGTCTGGGACGGGACGGACGATGGCATCGTCGATCCGAAGAAATTGAAGCCGATTACCCAGGTCTTCGACTGCCCGCCGCTGGCGAAAGAGATGCGCACTTTCCTCGACTGGGTTGCCGCTTATACCGTCTCGCCGCCCGGCCTCGTCGCCCGCATGGCGCTGCGCGCGCCCGCCGCCTTCGATCCGGAGCCGATGGTCGAAGGGCTGCGGCTGACCGACACGCGGCCCGAGCGGATGACGTCGGCACGCGAGCGGGTAATCGCAACCGCCGACAATGGTTTTACCTGGACGCGATTGGGGCTGGCGCATGCGGCGGGAACGTCTTCGAGCGTCATCGATGGACTGACGGCGCAGGGTGTGTTCGAGACCGTCTTCATGTCGCCGCCGCCGGTAGTGGCGGTGCCTGACCCGGACTATGTCGAGCATCGTCTCGAAGGACCGCAAAAGCAGGCGGCGCAGGACCTCCTGGAGAGCGTCGAAACCGGCGGCTTCTCCGTCTCGCTGATCGACGGCATCACCGGCTCCGGCAAGACCGAGGTTTATTTCGAGGCGATCGCCGCGACGCTTAAGGCCGGCAAGCAGGTGCTGATCCTCCTGCCGGAAATCGCGCTGACGGCGAGCTTCCTCGAACGCTTCCAGGATCGCTTCGGCTCCAAGCCGGCCGAATGGCATTCGGACCTTGCCCCGCGAACGCGTGAAAAAGTCTGGCGGCAGGTGACGGAGGGCGGCGTGCGTGTCGTTGCCGGCGCCCGCTCCGCGCTGTTCCTGCCGTTCGAGAATCTGGGCCTGATTGTCGTCGATGAGGAGCATGACCCGGCCTACAAGCAGGAAGACCGCGTCTTCTACAATGCGCGTGACATGGCGGTTGTGCGTGCCCGCATCGGCGATTTTCCGATTGTCCTCGTCTCGGCGACGCCTTCGGTCGAAAGCCGGGTGAACGGCGATCTCGGCCGCTACCGGCCGATCCACCTGCCGACCCGTTTTGGCGATGCGGCGCTGCCCGATCTCGGCGTCATCGATATGCGGCGGCATCCGCCGGAGCGTGGCGGCTTCCTGTCGCCGGTACTGCTCAATCAGATCGGGAAGGCCGTCGGGCGCGGCGAACAGGCATTGCTGTTCCTCAATCGCCGCGGTTATGCGCCGCTGACGCTCTGCCGGGTTTGCGGCCATCGCTTCCAGTGCCCGGATTGTTCGAGCTGGCTGGTCGAGCACCGTTTTCGCGGCCAGATCCAGTGCCATCATTGCGGCTATTCCGAGAGGACGCCGGAAGCCTGCCCGGAATGTGGCACCTTCGATCATCTGGTTGCCTGCGGTCCCGGCGTCGAGCGCATCGCCGAAGAGGTCGACCGGCATTTCCCCGAGGCCCGCACCATCGTGCTCTCCTCCGACCTGATGGGCGTCAAGCGCCTGCGGCTGGAGCTGGATGCCATTGCCCGTGGCGAGGCGGACATCGTCGTCGGCACGCAGCTTGTCGCCAAGGGGCACAATTTCCCGATGATGACCTTCGTCGGCATCGTCGATGCCGATATCGGCCTTGCGAACGGGGATCCGCGTGCAGCCGAGCGAACCTTCCAGCTCTTGAGTCAGGTTACGGGCCGGGCCGGGCGCACGGGCCTGAAGTCACTCGGTCTGCTGCAGACCTATCAGCCGCAGCACCCGGTGATGCAGGCGATCGTCTCAGGCGATTCGGAGGCCTTTTACGAGCGCGAGATCAACGAGCGGGAAAAGGCGCTTTTGCCGCCATTCGGACGGCTGGCGTCGATCATTGTTTCGGCCGATACGAGAGCTGACGCGGAGGGGCATGCCAGAGGCCTGCGGCAGGCCGCAGCCCGCGTCAGCGGTATCAGCATTCTCGGGCCTGCCGAAGCGCCGCTCGCCCTGATCCGCGGCCGCCACCGCTTCCGGCTGCTGGTGCATGGCCGCCGCAACAGCGACATGCAGGCGTTCGTGAAGTCGATGATGGCGGCGGGGCCAAAGGTGCGCGGCTCGGTCAGCGTTCAGCTCGATATCGATCCGCAGAGTTTTCTGTGAGGCGGGTATCGGCCCACCTCCAGATTGTGTTTCGCGGATTTGAAGCTAAAAAGGGATAATTCCCTTGGATTCCGAGTAGAGGTGCGGCGCGCTCGCGTGGATGTGTTGAGCGTACCGTAAACAACCGTCGTCGCCTTTCCGGAAAAATCCGTCTGTGCGATAAGCGAATCGGTTGATCGAGCAGGCGGGGACGCACCATGGAGTTCTACATTCCGACGGAAACGGGAGAATTCCTGGCGTTCTGTGCGGCCGTCGTCACCTCTCTGATCGGGCTTCTGTTTCTCTTTGCCCCGGGCGTCGCCTATCGCGCCGTCGGCATCGACCTGCGCGAGGGGCGGCGGGGCGGTTATGCAGAGGCGCGCTCGACCATGGGCGGCTTTCATCTCGGGCTTGGTATTGCAGCGCTCCTTCTCGCCCAGCCGATGGTCTATCTGGCTCTCGGTGCCGCCTTCGCGCTCGCCGCCTTCGGTCGCATCCTGTCGATGCTGTCGGATAGCGGTAATACGGTCGTGAACTGGTTGTTGCTGATTGTTCAAATTGTGCTTTCGGCCTTACCCTTGGCCTATGTCTTCGGCCTCGTCTGAGGGCGTTTTGGGGCGGGCACAGGCAGGCTTCGTCAGCTCATACCCCTTTTTGGGCAAGATTTGGCCAAATGGATGCAGACTTATCGCGCATTCGTGCTGTTCGCGTGTTGCGAGTCCAGATATCCTATGCTAGACGAACCGCGACTTGTGGGGGAAACAGGCCGCCCGGCTTGTGTAGCTCAAAAAATATAGCAACAAATTCAAGATGTTGGGTTTACGGTTCTCCGCAGACATCGCCCTTGGATTAAAATCAGAGAAGCTTGTGCCCGTGGCAGACACATCCCAGCTTATTTCCGGTGTTGCAGAAAGGTACGCGTCTTCGCTTTTCGATCTCGCGCTTGACGCGGGATCGGTGGAGAGCGTTGGGTCTGATCTGGATACATTCCAGCGCATGATCGATGACAGTGCCGATCTGAAGCGTCTTATTGTCAGCCCGGTCTTTTCCGCCGACGACCAGTTCAAGGCCATTTCCGCGATCGTCGCGAAGGCCGGCATCACTGGTCTCGTCGGCAACTTCCTGAAAGTCGTTGCACGCAATCGCCGCCTGTTCGCGGTTCCTGGTATCGTCAAGTCGTATCGCGAGATCGCCGCCCGTCATCGGGGCGAGGTTTCCGCTGAAGTGACTTCGGCGCATGCGCTGACTGAAGCGCAGCAAACTGAATTGAAGGCGGCGCTCAAGGGCGTCACCGGCAAAGACGTGGCGGTCAACGTCACCGTCGATCCGTCTATTCTCGGTGGTTTGATCGTCAAGGTCGGGTCCCGCCAGATTGACACTTCCCTTCGCACAAAGCTCTCGAGCCTTAAGCTTGCACTGAAAGAGGTCGGCTGATGGATATCCGCGCCGCGGAAATTTCCGCAATTCTGAAAGATCAAATCAAAAACTTCGGCCAGGAGGCAGTTGTCTCCGAAGTCGGCCAGGTGCTCTCCGTCGGTGACGGTATTGCCCGCGTCTACGGTCTGGACAATGTCCAGGCTGGTGAGATGGTTGAATTCCCGGGCGGAATTCGCGGCATGGCGCTGAACCTTGAAGCCGACAACGTCGGCGTGGTTATCTTCGGTGCCGACCGCGGCATCAAAGAAGGCGACACCGTCAAGCGGACCGGCGCCATCGTCGACGTTCCGGTTGGTCCGGAACTGCTCGGCCGCGTCGTTGACGCGCTCGGCAACCCGATCGACGGCAAGGGCCCGATCAACGCCACGCGCCGTTCGCGTGTCGACATCAAGGCTCCGGGCATCATCCCGCGCAAGTCGGTGCATGAGCCAATGTCGACCGGCCTCAAGGCCATCGACGCCCTCATCCCGGTTGGCCGTGGCCAGCGCGAACTGGTGATCGGCGACCGCCAGACCGGCAAGACCGCCATCATTCTCGACACGATCCTCAACCAGAAGGCCGTTCACGACAACGGTCCTGAGGCTGAGAAGCTCTATTGCGTCTACGTCGCTATCGGCCAGAAGCGCTCGACCGTTGCCCAGTTCGTCAAGGTGCTCGAAGAGCGTGGCGCCCTGCAGTATTCGATCATCGTTGCTGCGACGGCTTCCGAGCCGGCTCCGATGCAGTATCTCGCACCGTTCGCCGGTTGCGCGATGGGCGAATACTTCCGCGACAACGGCATGCACGCGCTGATCGGTTACGACGACCTGTCCAAGCAGGCCGTTTCCTATCGCCAGATGTCGCTGCTGCTGCGCCGCCCGCCGGGCCGCGAAGCCTATCCGGGCGACGTTTTCTACCTGCACTCCCGCCTTCTCGAACGCGCTGCAAAGTTGTCGGACGAAAAGGGCGCCGGTTCGCTGACTGCTCTGCCGGTCATCGAAACGCAGGGGAACGACGTTTCGGCGTTCATTCCGACCAACGTGATCTCGATCACCGACGGCCAGATCTTCCTTGAAACCGACCTGTTCTACCAGGGTATCCGCCCGGCGGTGAACGTCGGTCTGTCGGTTTCCCGCGTGGGTTCGGCCGCTCAGATCAAGGCGATGAAACAGGTTGCTGGCTCGATCAAGGGCGAACTCGCCCAGTATCGCGAAATGGCCGCTTTTGCCCAGTTCGGTTCGGACCTCGACGCTGCGACGCAGCGCCTCCTGAACCGCGGTGCACGCCTGACCGAACTCCTGAAGCAGCCGCAGTTCTCGCCGCTGAAGACGGAAGAGCAGGTCGCGGTCATCTTCGCCGGCGTGAACGGTTACCTTGACAGGATCGCCGTCAACAAGGTTGGCGCGTTCGAGCAGGGTCTGCTGTCGTACATGCGTTCCGAAGGCAAGGACATTCTTGAGGCTATCCGCAAGGACAAGGCAATCAGCGACGACGTCAAGGGCAAGCTTAAGGCTGCCATCGACACGTTCGCGAAATCCTTCGCCTGATCGGGTTCCATTTAGGACGGATAACGGATGCCTTCACTTAAGGATCTGAAAAACAGGATCGCCTCCGTCAAGGCGACGCAGAAGATCACCAAGGCGATGAAAATGGTCGCCGCGGCGAAGCTTCGGCGTGCCCAGGAGGCGGCCGAGGCCGCTCGGCCTTATTCGCAGCGGATGAGCGCAGTTCTCTCGAACATCGCCCAGGCTGTGGGCTCGGGCGACAGCGCGCCGCGCCTGATGACCGGCAACGGCCGCGACCAGACGCATCTGCTTGTGGTCTGCACGGCGGAACGCGGTCTTTGCGGCGGCTTCAACAGCCAAATCGCCCGCTTCGCGCGTGACCACGTGCGCAAGCTGCTTGCCGATGGCAAGACGGTGAAGATCATCTGCGTCGGCAAGAAGGGCTTCGATATCCTGCGTCGCGAATTCGCCTCGCTGATCATCGACCGCGTCGACCTGCGTGAAGTCAAGAAGATCGGCTTCGAAAACGCGGATCAGATCGGCAAGAAGATCATCGGCCTGTTCGAAAAGGACGAGTTCGATGTCTGCACGCTGTTCTATTCGGAGTTCAAGTCGGTCATCAACCAGGTTCCCTCTGCGCTCCAGCTGATCCCCGCTGCCGTTCCGGCAGAGGCGGCTTCGGCGGAAGCAGGTGCGGCTGCGATCTACGAATACGAGCCCGACGCGGGCGAGATCCTCAGCGATCTCATTCCGCGCAACATTTCGGTGCAGGTTTTCCGGGCTCTGCTCGAAAATGTTGCCGGTGAAATGGGTGCCAAGATGAGCGCGATGGACAACGCCACGCGCAATGCCGGTGAAATGATCAACAAGCTGACGCTCTCCTACAACCGTCAGCGCCAGGCTCAGATCACCAAGGAACTCATTGAAATCATTTCGGGCGCGGAAGCGCTCTAAGGTTACGGAAAGAGGGTAAGGATTATGGCTAAGGCAGCTACCCCCACAGATACCGCAGCGGCTAAGAAGCCTGCAGCAGCCCGCAAGCCGGCGGCTGTAAAGGCATCCGCAGTCATCGCATCGGCGGGTGCAGTCGGTCGCGTCACGCAGGTCATCGGCGCCGTTGTCGACGTTGCCTTCGAAGAAGGTCAACTTCCGGCAATTCTGAACGCGCTGGAAACCGACAACAACGGTAACCGTCTCGTTCTCGAAGTTGCCCAGCACCTTGGCGAAAACGCTGTCCGCACCATCGCCATGGACTCGACCGAAGGTCTGGTTCGCGGTCAGCCGGTCACCGACACGGGCTCCCCGATCACCGTTCCGGTTGGTCTCGAAACCCTTGGCCGCATCATGAACGTCATCGGCGAGCCGGTTGACGAAGCTGGTCCGCTGGTCACTTCAGGCAAGCGCTCCATTCACCAGGACGCGCCGGCTTACGTCGAGCAGTCGACCGAAGCACAGATTCTCGTCACCGGCATCAAGGTCGTCGACCTGCTCGCGCCTTACGCCAAGGGCGGCAAGATCGGCCTGTTCGGCGGCGCCGGCGTCGGCAAGACCGTTCTCATCATGGAACTGATCAACAACGTCGCCAAGGCGCACGGTGGTTACTCGGTGTTCGCAGGCGTGGGTGAACGTACCCGCGAGGGCAACGACCTCTATCACGAAATGATCGAATCCGGCGTGAACAAGCATGGCGGCGGCGAAGGCTCCAAGGCAGCCCTCGTCTACGGCCAGATGAACGAACCGCCGGGCGCCCGCGCTCGCGTCGCTCTGACGGGTCTGACGATCGCCGAACAGTTCCGCGACGAAGGCCAGGACGTTCTGTTCTTCGTGGACAACATCTTCCGCTTCACCCAGGCAGGTTCCGAAGTCTCGGCTCTTCTCGGCCGTATTCCTTCGGCCGTGGGCTATCAGCCGACGCTTGCCACCGACATGGGCCAGATGCAGGAACGCATCACCACGACGACCAAGGGCTCGATCACCTCGGTTCAGGCCATCTACGTTCCGGCCGACGACTTGACCGACCCCGCGCCGGCAACCTCGTTCGCGCATTTGGACGCAACGACGGTTCTGTCGCGCTCGATCGCCGAAAAGGGTATCTATCCGGCCGTCGACCCGCTCGACTCGACCTCGCGCATGCTCGACCCGATGGTTGTCGGCGAAGAGCACTACGAAGTGTCACGCAAGGTGCAGACGACCCTGCAGCGCTACAAGTCGCTCCAGGACATCATCGCCATCCTCGGCATGGACGAACTGTCGGAAGAAGACAAGCTGGCCGTTGCCCGTGCCCGCAAGATCGAGCGCTTCCTGTCGCAGCCGTTCTTCGTCGCCGAAGTCTTCACCGGTTCGCCGGGCAAGCTTGTCGCTCTCGAAGACACGATCAAGGGCTTCAAGGGCCTCGTCAACGGCGACTACGATCACCTTCCGGAGTCTGCCTTCTACATGGTTGGTTCGATCGAGGAAGCGATCGAAAAGGCCAAGAAGCTGGCTGCCGAAGCCGCTTGAGGAATTTCGAACGGGGCGTCCGAATGGCGCGCCCCGTTCGTCAATCGCTGCGGTCGGCAGGATCCGGCTGCGCCGAACGGAATTCTCTGCCGGCGGGTTTGAGCCGGTAGCTCCAAAAGAAGCGAATGATCATGGCTGATTTCAATTTCGAACTCGTCTCCCCGGAACGCCTTCTGCTGTCCGAGCGCGTCAGCGAAGTCGTCATTCCGGCAACGGAAGGCGAGATGACCGTCATGGCCAATCACGCGCCGACGATGACGACGATCAAGCCGGGTGTCGTGACCGTCAAGGCCGCCGACGGAAAGGTCAGCCGTTACGTCGTGTTCGGCGGCTTCGCCGACATCCTGCCGACGGGCTGCACGCTGCTCGCCGAGTCCGCCGTTCCGGCCGAGGAAGTCGATCGGACCCTGATCGAAAGGCGCATCGAGGCAGCCAAGGTTGAACTCGAGGACATCGCGCATAGTGATGAGCAGCGCACGCGCGTAGAGACGTTCCTGAGCGAGCTTACCCAGCTGAATGGCATCCTGGTTGCCTTCTGATAGCTTCCAGTGGCTTTCCAACCCCGCTCCGGCGGGGTTTTTTAATGTCCATGATTTCGATTTTTACGATGCATGTTACAACGCCGGTTTCTTTTCAGGCCGGTCGCTACCGTGTTAACACTTTGATTTCATAACATATCGCAATTGCGAATTGAATTTACATAGTCCCTTTTTCCGTTAAGCTGCGCCAGTCGCAGACTTTTTTGATATTATCGGACAGAGACAACAGACAAGAGGATGCGCATGTCTTCGAAGATCGTGCCGGTCATCATGGCCGGCGGCAAGGGAACGCGGCTCTGGCCGCTGTCGCGTTCGGCGGCGCCCAAGCAGTTTCTCCAGTTTCTCGGCGATCATTCGCTGTTCCAGAAAACCTTGCAGCGGGTGGCAGATCCGGAGTGGTACACGCCCGCCGTCGTCGTCACCAATGCCGAGTTTCGCTTCATCGTCGCCGAGCAGGCCCGCGCGCTCGATGCGCCGCTATCGAGCATTCTTCTGGAACCGATCGCGCGCAATACTGCACCTGCGCTGGCCGCCGCCGCCTTCGTCGTTCTGCGCGAATATGGAGACGAGGCGATTATGCAGGTGCTGGCATCGGATCACGAGATTGACGCCGGAAAACACTATTTCGATTGCATCCGCATTGCCCGCGAGACAGCCAAGTCCGGAAAGCTGGTGACGTTCGGCATCCAACCGACGGAACCGGCCACCGGCTATGGCTACATCGAAACCGGCGATGATCTGGAGACCGGTGCAAAAACCGTCGCTCGCTTCGTCGAGAAGCCGAACCGCGAACGCGCGGAGGAGTTGCTGGCGAGCGGCCGGTATCTCTGGAACTCCGGCATGTTCATGCTGCCTGTCGGCCAGTTCCTCGCGGAACTGCTACGTTTCGCTCCCGCCGTGCACGATGCGGCTCAGCGCGCGATACAAGAGACGCGGCACGATCTCGACTTCGATCGCCTTGACGAGGCTGCTTTCTCGCAGGCACCGGATATTTCAGTAGACTATGCAGTCTTTGAAAACACGCCCAACGCGGCGGTCGTTCCGTCGTCTTTCAGCTGGTCCGACCTTGGGAGTTGGGACTCCGTCTGGGCAATCGGCGAAAAGGACGACGAGGGCAATGTCGTCGGCGAAAATGCTTCGGTGAGCAATACTCGCAACTCTCTCGTCCTGTCGCGGGATATTCATCTTGCCGTTCACGGGCTGGAAGATGTCGCCGTCATCGCCAGCGAAGACGCTGTGTATGTCGGGCATCTCAAAGACAGCCAGGACGTCGGCAAAATTGTCAAGAAACTTGCCCTGTCACCCAAGACACGGCCGCTGACGGAAACGCACCCGACCTCGTACCGCCCCTGGGGTGATGTCTCTGCGGTGCTGAGCGGCGAACGGTTCGAGGTCAAGCGGCTGCATGTCAGGCCCGGACGCAAGATCTCTCTGCAGAAGCATCACCATCGTTCGGAACACTGGATCGTCGTGCGCGGCACGGCGGAAATCACCGTCGGTGACGAGACCCGCCTGCTGCACGAAAACGAGTCGGTCTATATCCCGCAGGGCGTCGTGCACCGGCTGACCAATCCCGGCAAGATCCCGCTGGAACTGATCGAGGTGCAGACCGGCTCCTATCTCCAGGATGACGATACCGTTCGTCTCGACGACGAATTCGGCCGAACTTAGAGCGTCGGGTCACGGCCCTCGTCCGTCTGGCCGCCACCTTCTCCCGCAGCCGGGGAGAAGGGATACGCCGCACCGTCTTTCCCGACGCCACTGGGCTTCTCAGCTGAGGCGTGCATCTTCTGGAACGATGAAAAAACGAAAGCGCCCGGGATTTTCAAAATCCCGGGCGCTGCGGTTCATGGTCTTGTTGCTTGTCTTGGCATGACGTTGTCCGAAGGCATCATGCGCCCGCGTTTCCCCGCAGGTCAGCTTGCCATTTTGTCCGCGTAGGCTTTCTGCTCGTAGTGATGACCGAAACGGCTCTTGAGGAAGGCGGCGAGGCCGATTTCTTCCTGACGGATAAAGCCCTTCGACGGCAGCTCACCCTTCGCCAGCATGTCGAGCACGGCGCAGATGCTGCAGGCCGTGGTGATCTGGATGGCGCTCATCATCCGGCCGGCGACGACGGCGCTGTAGACCTTGTTGGCATAGGTTTCTTGCACGAGGCGACCATCCTTGCGACCGGCAACGGTCACGAAGATGATGACGACGTCCTGCATGGTCGAGGGCAGCGCGTTCTCGAAGATATCCTTCAGCACGTCGCGGCGATGGCGCAGGCCGAGATCGTTGAGCAGCGCCTTCATGATCGCGGCGTGGCCGGGATAGCGGATGGTGCGGTAGTTCAGCGTGCGGACCTTGCCCTTGAGGCTTTCGCAGAGCGTGCCGAGGCCGCCTGACGTATTGAAGGCCTCATAGGTGACGCCGTCGAGCGAAAACTCCTCGCGTTCCTCCAGAGCGGGAACTTCGATCAATTGGCCTTCGACGATCGCCTCGCAGGGCTCGATGTATTCGTTGATGACGCCGTCCGTGCTCCAGGTCAGGTTATAGTTGAGCGCGTTGGAGGGGTACTGCGGCAGGGCGCCAACGCGCATGCGCACGCTGTCGAGCGTATCGAAATGATGGGCGAGGTCATTGGCGACGATCGAGATGAAGCCAGGCGCCAGGCCACACTGCGGGATAAAGGCGGTGTTCGCCGTTTCGGCGATGGCCTTCACCCGGCGGGTGGATTCGACATCTTCGGTGAGATCGAGATAGTGTACGCCGGCCTTCGAGGCGGCCTCGGCGATAGCGATGGTCAGATGGAACGGCGCGGCGCTGAGAACCGCGAATTTGCCGGAGAGCAGGCCGACCAGCGCGTTGCCGTCGGCGATATCGATCTCCGCGGTGGTGATCGCGTCATGCGTTTCGATCATGGCGAGTTGTTCGGTGCTGCGGTCCGCCAGCGTCACGTGATAATCGCCGGAATGAGCGAGAAGCCGGGCGATGGTCGAGCCGATCTTACCGGCTCCGATGACGACGATGGTTTTCATATTAGGTCCCCCCAAAACTTGAATCTGTCTGACGCAAGTATCGGTGTTCTGGCCGTTGATATGAAGCTACGATATGATAGAAATGCCTAGCAGAAATTGGCGATATGCCGTCAAGGATGATCATAATGACGTTGGCGGACAAAGACAGACAGCTTCTTGCAATTCTCAGCGAAAACGCCCGCATGCCGACGGCGCTGCTCGCTCGCAAGCTAGGGCTTTCGCGCACCACCGTGCAGGCCAAGATCGAGCGGCTGGAGCGCGACGGCGTGATCGCCGGCTACGGCGTGCGGCTCTCTGATGATTTCGAGAAGGGGCTGGTCAAGGCACATGTGTTGATCACGCTGGCGCCCAAGGCGCTGGCGCGGGTCACGCAGGATCTTCATGCCATCGAGGATGTGCGGGTGCTGCATTCTGTGAGTGGCAGCTTCGACCTGATCGCCGTCATTGCGGCCTCGTCGATCAGCGAACTCGATCTGGTCATCGACCGGATCGGCGAGATCGACGGTGTCGAGAAGACCCTGTCGTCAATCATCTTGTCGACGCGAATCAATCGCTGAAGCCAGCCTCCAGCATGGCCGGATCGATGTGTTCGGACGTTTCGGACGGTTGCGACGGGCTGCCGGGCCGTTTGATGATATCGGCGGCTGCGATCACGATCGGGTCGAAGCCTGCGTCACCCTGTTCGACAAGCTCGAAGAACGCCTTGCGCATGCGCGGTTCCCAGAACTTGTTGATGTGCATCGCCACGCCGTGGATGCGCTCGGCCTCCGGCTGCGACTTGAAAAAGGTGGCGATCTGGTTCGCCATCCGCACGAGTTTGGCGTTGGTGTTGTCAAGCGACATCGGCGATGGCTCCGGACTGGATACGGTCTGAATGGGTGAAAATCTCGAAGTCGGCGCCGCGCACCAAGGCAATCAGCGTCATGCCAGCCTCCTCCGCGGTGCGGATGGCAAGCGCCGTCGGGGCGGAAATGGCGATGATGAACGGGCTGCCGATAATGGCCGTCTTCTGCACCATCTCGACGGAAACCCGGCTGGTAACGACAACGGCGCCGCTTGCCCCGGGATAACCGGCCCGCGCCGCCGCACCCACCAGCTTGTCCAGTGCATTGTGCCGACCGACATCCTCGCGCACCGCGATCAGCCCCTTGCCGGGCACGTAAAAGCCGGCGCCGTGCACGGCCCGCGTCTCGAAATGCAGCGGCTGCTGGCCGTTCAGCAGTGTCACGGCCTCGACGATCTGCGCGTCCGTCAGCCGCAGCGGCGAAGCGGCGACCGATGGCGTTTTGCGCACGGCCTGCTCGATCGATTCGATGCCGCAGAGACCGCAGCCAACAGGGCCAGCCATATGACGGCGGCGGGCGACGAGCGCCTCGTTCTGCTCGCCTTTCAGGACAATCTGCAGGTCGATGCCCTGCTCGTCCGGAACGGCTTCGATTGTCTCGATCTGCGCGGGATCGGCAATGATCCCCTCCGTCAGGCTGAAGCCGACAGCGAAATCCTCGAAATCTCCGGGTGTCGCCATCATCACCGCATGGGTGGAGCCGCCATAGGACAGCGCAATTGGGGTCTCTTCGGGAACCACGCGCGACCCGGCGCCAAGTTTGCCGTTGCGGCGGGCCGTTTCGGTGACTGTCTGGGTGAGTTTGAACTGGGTCATGTAGCAACGGAGCCCGGGGCACCCCCCTCTGTCACTGCGTGACATCTCCTCCTCAAGGGGGGAGACTGGAGCATGCGGATGTTTCCGCGAACTCTACTTAAATTCGTGTTCGTAGAAAGTTCCATGTGCAGGGGCGCGCTCAGCCAATCTCCCCCCTTGAGGGGGAGATGTCCCGAAGGGACAGAGGGGGGTATCTGCCGCAAATTCAGCATTGCAAGACCTACTCCGCAGCCTCCATCTTGCCGGCGATGCGGCGGGACTGACGTGCCTGTTCGTCGTAATCGACCTGCCATTGCGACGGGCCGTTCGAGGGCGAGACCTGCACGGCGGTCACCTTATATTCCGGGCAGTTGGTTGCCCAGTCGGAGAAGTCGGTGGTGATGACGTTCGCCTGCGTCGTCGGGTGGTGGAAGGTAGTGTAGACGACGCCGGGGGCGACGCGCTCAGTGATCAAGGCTCTCAGCGTCGTGTCGCCGGACCGGCTCATCAGTTTCACCCAGTCGCCGTCGCGCACGCCGCGCATTTCGGCATCGTTCGGGTGGATTTCCAGCCGGTCCTCCTCGTGCCAGACGACATTGTCCGTGCGCCGCGTCTGGGCGCCGACATTGTACTGGGACAGGATACGGCCGGTGGTGAGGAGCAGCGGGAAGCGCGGGCCGGTCTTCTCGTCGGTTGCCACATATTCGGTGCGGATGAACTTGCCCTTGCCGCGCACGAAGCCGTTGACGTGCATGATCGGCGAGCCGAGGGGCGCCTTCTCGTTGCACGGCCACTGCACCGAGCCCATCTTCTCGAGATAGTCGTAGGAGACCATGGCAAAGCTCGGCGTCGTAGCCGCGATCTCGTCCATGATCTGCGACGGATGGCTGTAGCTCCAATTCAAGCCCATCGCCTGCGCCAGCTTCTGGGTCACCTCCCAGTCGGCATAGCCGTTGCGCGGCGTCATCACCTTGCGGACGCGGTTGATGCGGCGCTCGGCATTGGTGAAAGTGCCGTCCTTTTCGAGGAAGGTCGAGCCGGGCAGGAAGACATGTGCGTAGTTGGCCGTTTCGTTGAGGAACAGGTCCTGCACGACGACGCATTCCATCGCGGCAAGACCGGCCGAGACATGCTTGGTGTCCGGGTCGGACTGGAGAATATCCTCGCCCTGGATGTAGATGCCCTTGAACGAGCCGTCGACGGCGGCGTCCAGCATGTTGGGGATGCGCAGGCCCGGCTCGTTGGAGATGGTCACGCCCCAGAGTTTTTCGAAGATGTCGCGGGTGGCATCGTCGGATACGTGGCGATAGCCCGGCAGTTCATGCGGGAAGGAGCCCATGTCGCAGGAACCCTGCACGTTGTTCTGGCCGCGCAACGGGTTCACGCCGACGCCGGGGCGGCCGATATTGCCCGTCGCCATGGCTAGGTTGGCGATTGCCATGACAGTGGTCGAGCCCTGGCTGTGTTCGGTAACGCCGAGGCCGTAATAGATCGAGCCATTGCCGCCGGTGGCAAACAGGCGGGCGGCGCCGCGGATTTCCTCGGCCGGGACGCCGGAGAGCTTTTCGACCTCTTCCGGGCTGTGATGCGGTTCAGCGACGAAGGTTGCCCAGTCCTCGAATTCCGACCAGTCGCAGCGTTCGCGGATGAATTTCTCGTCGTAGAGGCCTTCGGTGACGATGACATGAGCGAGCGATGTCATCACCGCGACGTTGGTGCCCGGGCGCAACGGCAGGTGATGTGATGCCTTGATATGCGGCGAGGAGACCATGTCGATGCGGCGTGGATCAATGATGATCAGCTTGGCACCCTGGCGCAGCCGCTTCTTCAGCCGCGAGGCAAAGACCGGATGGCCGTCGGTCGGATTGGCCCCGATGATGATGACCACATCGGTCTGCTCGACCGAATCGAAATTCTGCGTGCCGGCCGACGTGCCGAAGGTCGCGCCGAGGCCGTAGCCGGTCGGCGAATGGCAGACACGGGCACAGGTGTCGACGTTGTTGTTGCCGAAGCCGGCGCGGACCAGCTTCTGGACGAGATAGGTCTCTTCATTGGTGCAGCGCGACGAGGTGATGCCGCCGACAGAATCGCGGCCGTGCTGGTACTGGATGCGGCGGAATTCGGCGGCCGTGTGGGCAAGAGCCTCCTCCCAGCTCACTTCGCGCCAGGGATCGCTGATCTTTTCGCGGATCATCGGGTTGAGAATGCGTTCCTTGTGGGTCGAATAGCCATAGGCGAAACGGCCCTTGACGCAAGAATGGCCGCGATTGGCCTGGCCATCCTTCCAGGGCACCATGCGCACCAGCTCTTCGCCGCGCATTTCCGCCTTGAACGAGCAGCCGACGCCGCAATAGGCGCAGGTGGTGACGACCGAATGTTCCGGCTGGCCGATTTCGATCACCGATTTTTCCGTCAGCGTCGCCGTCGGACAGGCCTGGACGCAGGCTCCACAGGAGACGCATTCAGACTCGAGGAAATTTTCATGCATGCCTGCCGAAACGCGGCTGTCGAATCCGCGTCCCTCGATCGTCAGCGCGAACGTGCCCTGAACCTCTTCGCAGGCCCGCACGCAACGCGAACAGACGATGCATTTCGCCGGATCGAAGGTGAAATAGGGGTTGGATTCGTCCTTCGGCGCCCAGTTGACGTTGATGCCGCCATTGCTGCGCGCCTTGACGTGGTTCGACCCGTCATAGCCGTAGCGCACGTCGCGCAGGCCGACCGCGCCGGCCATATCCTGCAGTTCGCAGTCGCCGTTGGCAGCACAGGTCAGACAGTCGAGCGGATGGTCGGAAATATAGAGTTCCATCACACCGCGGCGGACATCTTTCAGGCGCTCTGTCTGGGTGGAGACCTTTATCCCGGGTGCCACCGGCGTCGTGCAGGAGGCGGGCATCCCGGCTCGCCCTTCGATCTCGACGAGACAGAGCCGGCAAGAACCGAAGGAGTCCATCATGTCGGAGGCGCAGAGTTTCGGTACCTCGATGCCGGCCTCCATCGAGGCGCGCATGATCGAGGTGCCCTCCGGCACGGTGATCTCGTTACCGTCGATGGTGAGCGTCACCATCTTTTCCGAACGGGAAGCGGGAGTGCCGAAGTCGATTTCAGAAATGAGGGGCATGGGCTTCTCCCGAAAAACTTGATGCGGTCCGCGAGGAGACAGGCCCCTCATCCGGCCTGTCGGCCACCTTCTCCCCGTAAACGGGGCGAAGGAACAAGCGGCGAACTCCGTAGTCCCCTCTCCCCGCTTGCGGGGAGAGGGCTAGGGTGAGGGGCAAACCTGCTGAAAAATTCATCATCATTCCGCCGCCTCCACCATCGGAACCGGTGAAAAATCGTCCGGGAAATGGGTCATCGCGCTGATCACCGGATAGGGCGTGAAGCCGCCCAGCGCGCAGAGCGATCCGAATTTCATCGTATTGCAGAGGTCTGTCAGCAGTTCGCGGTTCTTCTCCTGCTCGATCCCTTGGGCGATCTTGTCGGCCACCTCGACGCCGCGTGTCGAGCCGATGCGGCAGGGCGTGCACTTGCCGCAACTTTCGACAGCGCAGAATTCCATGGCGAAACGCGCCTGCTTCAGCATGTCGGCCGTATCATCGAAGACGACGATGCCGGCATGTCCGATCAGCCCGTCTTTTGCGGCGAAGGCTTCGTAGTCGAAGGGGGTATCGAAAAGCGCGCGCGGGAAATAGGCGCCGAGCGGGCCGCCGACCTGCACGGCCTTCACCGGCCGTCCGGACGCCGTTCCGCCGCCGATGTCGTCGACAATCTCACCCAACGTCAGACCGAAGGCTGCTTCATAAAGCCCGCGATGCCTGACATTGCCGGCGATCTGGATCGGGATCGTGCCACGCGAGCGGCCCATGCCGAAGTCCTTGTAGTAGATCGGTCCCTTGTCCAGGATGATCGGCACGGAGGCGAGCGAGATGACGTTGTTGATGACTGTCGGACAGTCGAACAGGCCCTTGTGGGCGGGCAGCGGCGGCTTGGCGCGGACGATGCCGCGCTTGCCTTCAAGCGAGTTCAGAAGTGCCGTTTCCTCGCCGCAGACATAGGCGCCGGCGCCGGTGCGGATCTCGATGTCGAAGGCATGAGCCGAGCCGAGCACCGAGGCGCCGAGCACACCGGTCCTGTGGGCGATCTCGACCGCTTGCGTCATCGTCGCGATCGCATGCGGATATTCCGAGCGGATATAGACGAAGCCCTTGGTGGCGCCGGTTGCGATGCCGGCGATCGCCATGCCCTCGATCAGCACGAAGGGATCGCCCTCCATGATCATCCGGTCGGCAAAGGTGCCCGAATCGCCCTCGTCGGCATTGCAGACGATGTATTTTCGCGCACCCGGCGTGTCGAGAACGGTCTTCCATTTGATGCCGGTCGGGAAGCCAGCGCCGCCGCGGCCGCGAAGGCCGCTCTCGGTCACGTGGGCGACGATATCGGCAGGCGCCAGGGTCACGGCGCGTTCCAGGCCCTTCAGCCCGTCATGGGCCCGGTAGTCGCTGAGCGACAGCGGATCAACGATGCCGCAGCGGGCAAAGGTCAGACGCGTCTGGCTTTTCAGGAAAGGCAGTTCTTCGGTCTTTCCGAGACAGAGCGGGTGATTGCCGCCCGTCGCCAATCCGGCGTCGAGCAGGGAGGCGACATCGGATGCCTTGACCGGGCCATAGGCGATCCGCCCTTGGGGCATCTCGACCTCGATCATCGGCTCCAGCCAGTGCAGGCCGCGGGACCCGTTGCGCACGATGGTGGCATCGATGCCGCGCGCTTCGATCTCACCTGCGAGCGTCTTGGCGACCCGTTCGGCGCCAAGCGCCAGCGCGGCCGCATCCTTGGGAACGAAAATCCTGACGGTCATGCGCGCACCTCCGCAACGAGACCATCCACCGCATCCGCATCGAGCCGCCCATGCACCTCGCCGTCGAGCATCGCGGCGGGTGCGGCGGAACAGAGCCCAAGACAATAGACGGGTTCGAGCGTCACTGCCCCGTCGAGCGTCGTCTGGTGGAAATCGATGCCGAGCAGGGATTTCACCCGTTCGGCGAGTTGATCGCCGCCCATCGACTGGCAGGCTTCGGCGCGACAGAGTTTCAGCACATGCCGGCCTGCCGGATGGTCGCGATAGTCATGATAGAAGGTGACGACGCCGTGCACTTCGGCGCGCGACAGGTTGAGTTCGCGCGCGATGATCGGCAAGGCCTCCTGCGGCACATAGCCGAACTCGGCCTGGATTTCATGCAGGATCGGCAGAAGCGGCCCTTCGAGCGACTTCATCTCGCTGACGATATCCAGCGTCCGGACGTCGATATCGCGGCTTGATAGATGCAGGTTCAACGTTCAGACCTCCCGAACTGAAACGAATTTCGCTTGGCGATGATGGGAAAATCTGCCGAGACCACTTCGATCGGTGCTCCTCCAAGAAACATCCGGCTGGTCAGGGCAAAGCCGCAATCACGCTTCACGCAGGAAATCAGCTTTGCAGTCGCTGCGAAAGGGGTCAATACGCGTGTTTCGTTGAGTGATAGATATTTCCTATCGAAACGACTGCACCTCGGCCAGAATGCGGGCTTCATGCAAAAGAGCGGAAACGAGCGGGGTGAACGGCTCGCGATGTGTTGCTACCAGACCGACCGTGTGCTGTGCGTCCGGCTCGACGATCGGAATCATTCGGATTTCATCGTGAAACCCGAATGATTTCCCGACGTTGTAGGGCATGATGCTGGACCAGTGACCCGTGCGCACATGGGAGAAAAGCACGATCATCGAGTTCGATTCGAGTGTCGGCGTAACGGTGACGCCGACCTCGGCGAAATGCTGGTTGATGATGCGCCGGTTCTGCATGTCGGCGGTCAATAGACAAAGCCGAATACCGCCAACTTCCTTCCAGGTCACGCTTTCGCGATCCGCCAGTTCGGTTCCAGCGGCCGTGACGAGATGATAGCGCTCCACCTGTAGCGGCACGCTGGTGACGCGCCCGAGCGGTTCATTCTCGAGATAGGTCAGGCCGGCGTCAATCTCGAGATTTTCGAGCAATCCGAGGATCTTGAGAGATGTCGTCGAAAGCACCGAGAAGGTCACCTCCGGGTGTTTCTCCTGGAAAGGGGCGGTAATGCGCGGCACCATGGCAAGCGTCGTCGGCACCGCCGCCAGCCTGAGGTGACCGACTAGGCCGCGCCGCGCCGCGCGCATTTCCTCGTGCATGGTCCGTGAATCGCCGACGATCCGGCGTGCCCATTCCAGCACGCGCTGACCTTCCGGCGTCAGGCTCTGGTAGCGCGAGCCTCGATTGACGAGCATGACACCGAGCTGATCTTCCAGCTGCTTGATCGCGGCCGACAGCGTCGGCTGGGTGATGCCGCATTGTTCGGCGGCCCGGCCGAAATGCCGCTCCTGGGCGAGCGCGATGAAGAATTCCAGCTTGTCGATCACGCAATCTCTCCCAGGTGTTGTCTCTCTACCTTCAGCAGATCAGTTGTCCGCCGTTCACTTCGAGAACCTGGCCTGTGATATAGCCGGAGAGCGCGTTCGAGGCGAGGAAGAGATAGGCGGGTGCGCAGTCTTCCGGCGTGCCGAGGCGCAGCAAGGGGATGGTCTTGCGGGTCGCTTCGAGTTTCTCGGCCGAAGAATAGCGTTCGTGGAAGTCGGTGGTGATCGTGCCTGGTGAAACGCAATTGACGCGAATGCCGGCCGGCGCCAGTTCGCGGGCGAGCGCCTTGGAATAGGTCGAAACGAAGGCCTTCGTCGCCGAATAGATGGAGGAACCGGCGCTGCCGCCGGTCGCGGCCGAGATCGAAACGGTGTTGATGATGGCGGGGTGCGTGCCGCGCTTGAGAAGCTGCAAGAGGGCGCGGGTGGTCTGGACCACGGATGTCTGGTTCAGCTGCACGACCGTTTCATATTGTTCATCCGTCAATTCGTCGGCCAGAAACCGGCCGACCATGGTGCCGGCATTGTTGACCAGAACATCGATGGCCTGGAACCGCGAGGCTATGCCCGCTGCTAGCATCTCGACGCCGCCGGCGGTCGAGAAATCGGCATAGGAGAGAAATGCCCGGCCTTCCGTCAGTGCTGCGTCGAGAAAATCGGGCAGCGGTTCGCGCGCCGTGCGGCCGCCGTGCAGGTAGACGATTGCGCCGCAATCGAGAAACTGCCGCGCCACTTCCAGCCCGATGCCGCGCCCGGCGCCGGTGACGACGACGTTCATGCCCTTGAACAGCGATGGGTGAAACATCTGAACTCCTCCTCAGCGACGACAGGCTGTCGCATCACGGCTTGAATTGCAACGCGCCAGAATTCCCCCCTCAGGGGAAGGTTCACTTTAAGCGCGCGCCGCGTTTATGAAATTGCGCTGCTTTCGTTTTTGCATATTATGAAAGAAAACGAAAACGCGGGGGAGGGAATATTCATGTATCTGACGGGTCGGCAGTCTGAAATCCTCGATCTTGCCAAGACGGAGGGACGGGTTCTCGTCGATGAACTTGCCGCGCGTTTTTCGGTCACGCCGCAGACCATCCGAAAGGACCTGAACGACCTTTGCGACGGCCGGGTGCTGACCCGCATCCATGGCGGCGCGATTTTCCCGCGCGGCAATGAGAATGTGAAATACGAAGCGCGCCGGTCGATTGCGGCGCTCGAAAAGCAGGCGATCGGCCAAGCCGCCGCCGCGATGATCCCCAACAACTCCTCTCTGTTCATCAATATCGGCACGACGACAGAAGCCGTGGGGGAGGCTCTGCTCGATCATACGGAGCTGATGATCATCACCAATAATATCAATGTTGCCAATCGGTTGAGGGTGTTCCCCTCGATAGAGGTCGTGATCGCCGGCGGCGTGGTGCGCGGGGCTGATGGCGGCATCGTCGGCGAGGCGGCAGTCGATTTCATCCGCCAGTTCAAGGTGGATTACGCCGTCATCGGTGCATCGGCGATCGATCACGACGGCGCGCTTCTCGATTTCGATTATCGGGAAGTGAAAGTGGCGCAGGCGATCATCGCCAATGCGCGCCACGTCATTCTTGTTTCCGATTCGACCAAATTCGAACGCACAGCGCCGGTGCGGATCGGTCATATCACTCAGGTTCATACTTTCATTACCGATATCTGTCCGGTCGAAAACGTTCGCGCCATCTGCCAGGAGCAGGACGTTCGGCTGATCGAGACCTCACGGTAAATTCCTTATTTTTTTGCGAGTCGGGTTTCCCTAAACATTCGTTTGACATTCGTAAGATTTTCGCTTTAAGTAATTTCACTTTCGCATGTGCTCAAAATGGTGCAATGCGAAATGTGGGAGGGAAGCAGTGCCTGTGCAGGACGTATTCGACATCTTCGTAATCGGTGGCGGCATCAATGGATGCGGCATCGCAAGGGATGCCGTCGGTCGTGGTTATACGGTTGCGCTGGCCGAAATGGACGATTTCGCTTCCGGCACATCCTCGCGCGCCACCAAGCTCATTCACGGCGGACTGCGCTATCTTGAACATTACGAGTTCAGGTTGGTGCGTGAATCGCTGATGGAGCGCGAGGTTCTTTGGGCCATGGCGCCGCACATTATCTGGCCGATGCGTTTCGTCCTGCCCTTCCACAAGGGCGGCATCCGGCCGGCCTGGCTTATCCGCCTCGGCCTCTTCCTTTACGACCATATCGGCGGCCGCAAGCTGCTTCCCGCCACCCGCACGCTCGACATGCGCCGCGATCCGGCTGCCAAGCCTCTGAAGGCGCTGTTTGCCAAGGCATTCGAATATTCCGACGGCTGGGTCGACGATGCCCGACTCGTGGTCTTGAACGCGCGCGACGCGGCGCAAAAGGGCGCCCGCATCATGACCCGCAGCCGCGTGGTTTCGGCCAAGCGAGAAGGCGGCCTCTGGTCGGTCGATGTCGAGGATAGCGCGACCGGGGCCGTCAATACGTTCCAGGCGCGCATGCTGATCAACGCCGCCGGCCCCTGGGTCGACGTCGTCCTGTCGAATGCCGTTCGCAAGAACAGCGTCCACAATGTCCGACTGGTTCAGGGCAGCCATATCGTCGTGAAGAAAAAGTTCGATGATCCGCGCGCCTATTTCTTCCAGAACCCGGACAACCGGATCATCTTCGCGATCCCCTATGAGACCGATTTCACTTTGATCGGCACAACCGACAGCGATTACACCGGCGACCCGAAAAACATCCACATTACCGAGGGTGAGATCAACTATCTCTGCAATGCGGCAAGCGAGTATTTCGCCGAGCCCGTCAAACCCTCCGATGTCGTCTGGACCTATTCCGGCGTGCGTCCGCTGTACGATGACGGTGCGTCGAAGGCGCAGGAAGCCACGCGCGACTACGTGCTGAAGATTGATGCCAACAATGGCGACGCGCCGTTGCTCAACGTCTTTGGCGGCAAGTTGACCACCTACCGTCGGCTCGGAGAGCATGCGCTGGAAAAGATCGCCGGCGCAATCGGTGCCAAGGGCGGCCCGTGGACGGCGAAAAGCGTGCTGCCGGGCGGCGATTTCCCAGCGACTGGCTACGAGGCTGAAGTCTCGAAGCTCACGGTTCGCTATCCGTTTCTTGCCGAGCGTCACGCCCGCCGCCTGGTCCGGCTTTACGGGACGCTGGCCGCGACCTTGCTCGGCAATATCGACAAGGCCGAGGGTCTCGGGCGGCATTTCGGCGCCGATCTCTATGAGGTCGAGGTGCAGTGGCTAATGGGCGAGGAATGGGCGCGCCGTGCCGAGGACGTGCTGTGGCGCCGCACCAAGCTTGGACTGAAATTGACCCAGGCGGAAGCCGCCGGGTTGGAGGAATATATGCGGGAGACCATCCGCAGGGTTGCCTGAAGGACGCGCCGGGATGGCGCCGCCGATGGCTGGGAGGAAGCCTTAAGAATGCTCGAACTGAAAAATATAACCAAGGTCGTGGGTGCGGATACGCATATCCATCCGACCGATCTCACGCTGGAGCGCGGTTCGCTCAACGTGCTGCTCGGCCCGACTCTGTCCGGCAAGACGTCGCTGATGCGGCTGATGGCCGGCCTCGACAAGCCGACGACCGGCACCATCACCTTTGACGGAAAAGACGTGACCGGCATGCGCGTGCAGGATCGCTCGGTCGCCATGGTCTACCAGCAGTTCATCAACTATCCGGCGATGACGGTCTATGAGAACATCGCTTCGCCGATGCGCATTTCCGGCAAGGATCATGAAACGATCGATCGCGAAGTCCGCAAGGCGGCCGAATTGATGAAGCTGACGCCCTATCTGGAGCGCACGCCGCTCAATCTGTCGGGCGGCCAGCAGCAGCGCACGGCGCTTGCCCGCGCCATTGTCAAGAACGCCAGCCTCGTGCTGCTCGACGAGCCGCTCGCCAACCTCGATTACAAGCTGCGCGAGGAACTGCGCGAAGAACTGCCGAAGCTGTTTGCGGCCTCCGGCTCGATCTTCGTCTATGCGACGACCGAGCCACAGGAAGCGCTGCTTCTCGGCGGCAATACGGCGACGCTGAGCCAAGGCCGCATCAGCCAGTTCGGACCGACCATTTCGGTCTATCGCAAGCCGGCCGATATCGTGACGGCAAGGACCTTTGCCGACCCGCCGCTCAACACCATCGACCTGGTGAAATCCGGCGATACATTCGACAGAGACGGCATTGCCGTTCTGCCGGTGCCGGCGCATCTGTCCGGGATCGCCGATGGTCCCTACACGATTGCTTTCCATCCGCACCACCTGTCGCTCGCTCGACCGCATGAAACGGCGGCGACGCTGAAGGCGCGGATCATCATTTCGGAAATCGCCGGCTCGGAAAGTTTCATCCACGTCGATTGCGTCGGTTCGCGCTGGGTCATGCTGGAGCACGGCATTCACGACATCGAGCCGGACACTGCGATCGAGCTTTTCGTCGATACGCGCCACCTGATGGCCTTCGGGCCGGACGGGCGCGCGATCGGCGGCCATGCCGGCGGTTCCGCCTTCCGGGCGGCGTGAGGAGGAAACCATGGCACGCATCAATCTCGACCACATCCGCCACGCCTACGGCCCGAAGCCGAAGACGCCTTCGGACTATTCGCTGAAGGAAGTGCATCACGAATGGAACGACGGCGGCGCCTATGCGCTGCTCGGTCCGTCCGGCTGCGGCAAGACCACGCTTCTGAACATCATTTCCGGGCTGCTGCAGCCATCCGAGGGGAAGATCCTGTTCGACGGCAAGGATGTCACCAACCTGTCGACGCAGGACCGCAACATCGCGCAGGTGTTCCAGTTCCCGGTCATCTACGACACCATGACCGTCTACGACAATCTGGCCTTCCCCTTGCGCAATCGCCATGTTCCGGAAGGCGAAGTCGACCGCCGCGTCAAGGAAATCCTTGACATGATTGGCCTCTCGGACCGCGCGAAGAAAAAGGCGCAGGGGCTGACGGCCGACCAGAAGCAGAAGATCTCGCTCGGCCGTGGCCTGGTGCGTTCCGATGTCAGCGCCATCCTGTTCGACGAGCCGCTGACGGTCATCGATCCGCATATGAAATGGGTGCTGCGCTCGCAGCTGAAGCGGCTGCACAAGCAGTTTGGCTTCACCATGGTCTATGTTACCCACGACCAGACTGAGGCGCTGACCTTCGCCGACAAGGTTGTCGTCATGTATGACGGCGAAATCGTGCAGATAGGCACGCCGGCCGAGCTCTTCGAAAAGCCGAAGCACACCTTCGTCGGGTATTTCATCGGCTCTCCGGGCATGAACGTGCTGCCCGCGAAGATCGATGGGTCATCCGTCGATCTCGACGGCCAGAAGGTCGCCTTGTCCTTTGCGCCGAAGATCGCCGCTGGTGCCAAGACCGAGCTCGGCATCCGGCCGGAATTCGTCCGGCTTGGGCGCGAAGGCATGCCGGTGACGATCTCCAAGGTCGAGGATATCGGCCGCCAGAAGATCGTGCGCGCATCCTTTGCCAACCGCCCGATCGCCATCGTCGTTCATGAGGATCGCGAGATCCCGTCGGAACCGAAGATCACCTTCGATCCCAATGCCATCAATATCTACGCCGATAGCTGGCGTGTGGGCGGGGAGGCCTGATCATGGAAAAGACCTGGAACAACAAGGCCTGGTTCATGGTCCTGCCGGTGCTGGTGCTGGTCGCCTTCTCGGCGGTCATCCCGCTGATGACGGTGGTCAACTATTCGGTTCAGGACACGTTCGGCAACAACGAATTCTTCTGGGCGGGCACCGACTGGTTCACGGACGTCTTGCATTCGGACCGCTTCTGGGACGCACTCACCCGCAACCTGGCCTTTTCCGCCGTCATCCTTGCCATCGAAATCCCGCTGGGCATCCTGATAGCGCTCAACATGCCGAAGAAGGGCCTGGGCGTTCCCGTCTGCCTCGTCCTGATGTCGCTGCCGCTGCTCATTCCGTGGAATGTCGTCGGCACTATCTGGCAGGTCTTCGGCCGCGTCGATATCGGCCTGCTCGGCTATACGCTGGCGGCGCTCGGCATCAACTACAACTACGTCAACAACGTCTTCGATGCCTGGGTGACGCTGATCGTCATGGACATCTGGCACTGGACGAGCCTCGTCGTGCTGCTCTGCTATGCCGGTCTCGTCTCTATCCCGGATGCCTATTACCAGGCGGCCAAGATCGATGGCGCGTCGCGCTGGTCCGTGTTCCGCTATATCCAGTTGCCGAAGATGAAGCGCGTGCTTCTGATCGCCTTCCTGCTGCGCTTCATGGACTCGTTCATGATCTATACCGAGCCCTTCGTCGTTACCGGCGGCGGCCCCGGCAATGCCACCACATTCCTGTCGATCGATCTCGTCAAGACGGCCATCGGCCAGTTCGACCTCGGTCCGGCAGCAGCACTTTCGCTCATCTACTTCCTGATCATCCTGTTGCTCTCGTGGATATTCTACACCGTGATGACCACCAGCGACGCGCAGAAGTGACGGGCGAAGGGAGGAAAACAATGACCACTACTCAAACATCCGGCCGCAATCTCTCCTGGATCGTGCCGACCCTTTACATCCTGTTCCTGCTCCTGCCGATCTACTGGCTCC
>UCOA01000063.1 GCA_900474095.1 Hyphomicrobiales bacterium
GTCGCCGATATCGGCGACGCGCAGGTCGAATACCGGTGCGCAATCGAGCACATGGTTATAGGGGCCGATGCGCTCGATGGTGCGGATGGCGCGCGGCCCGAAACGGGAGCCCGGACGGTTTGTGACGCCGAGATCCATCGGTACGCCGACGATGGCGACCTGGAGGTTGCCGAAATCGGGCTCACCGGCATCCACCGGCATATAGGGGGCGGTCAGGAAGGTCGGAACGCCGGCATAAGGCGCAAGGCGCGTGCCGGTCTTGGAGAAAATCTTGTCCGCCACCTTGCGGAAGGCCGGATCGAACAACTCGCCGCCATGGCTTTCGCCATACTTGGCCTTCAGCTCGCTGAGTTTCTTCTCATCCCACGCCATGTCCGTCACCTCGTATGGAGCCAGAGGAGACGTGCGGGATCGACGATCGGAAAGCCTTTCAAACGGCTCGAATGTTCGCCGAAAACGGTTCGCTCATCGACCATTGGTGCCGGAGCGCTTGCGTGCATGTTCCCCAGGCTTTTGCCTTTGTTGCCGACATTAGGAAACAATTTCATTGGAAAATCAATTGACATTGTTATAGCGTTTGATGTGAGAAAAACTCACATCATTTTTTGCCCTTCGGAGCCGTTTCCTTGTCCAGTCGCCTGCCACCGCTGAACCCGTTGCGCGCCTTCGAGGCGACGGCCCGGCGCGGCTCCGTTTCTGCGGCGGCACGCGAGCTCAACGTCACCCATGGCGCCATCAGCCATCAGATAAGGGCGCTGGAACTCTCCTTCAACGCGGCGCTTTTCGAACGCGGCGGCAAGCGCCTGAAGCTGACCTCTCAAGGGGCCCTTCTCCTGCCCGCCGTCACCGAGGCATTCGAAGGCATCGCCGCTGCCACCGCCGCCATGACCCGGCCGACTACCAGCGGCGAACTGCGTATCGTCTGCGTGCCGGCGCTCCTGTCATTCTGGATGATCCCGCGCCTGCATCAGTTCACTGAGCAGTTTCCCGATGTGCGCATGACACTGGTCGCGTCGAACGATTCCTCCAACCTGTTTTCCGGCGACGTCGATGTCTGCATGCTCTATGGGGACGGCAACTGGCCGGATTGCTGGGCACGCCTGTGGAGCCGGCTGGAACTGTTCCCCGTCGTCAGCCCGACGCTTCTCAACATGCGGCCGCTGCGCTCGGTGCGCGATCTGCGCGACCATGTCATCCTGCACGGCGATGACGGCCGCGAATGGAACACCTGGCTTGCCGCCGCAGACGGTATAGACATCCCGCGCGGCCGCCAGCATTTCATGAGCGACGCCCGCCTTTCGACCGAAGCGGCGCTGCACAACCAGGGCGTGGCGCTCGGCGACACGATCACCGCCGGCAGCCTCATCGCCAAGGGCGAACTGATCGCGCCCTTCGACCTCACCGTGCCCGCCAACGACGCCTTCTATGTCGCCTGCCGCAACGAGGTCCGCGCCGCCCCGATCGTCAAGGTCTTCATCGACTGGCTGTTTGCAGCGCTTGAAAGCGATCCCATGCCGGAACTACAGACCTCGGCGCGCACGATCATCCGCGCCCGCGCCCCGAAGGTCAGCGCGCCCGAACGCATGCCCGCCCAGGATGGCTTCAAGCCCGTCTCCTCTCCCGCCCGCGCCAGACGCCCGGAGCCGAAGCGCCGAAGCAAGTCATAGCCCACAGGACAACAGCTACATGCCCCACTTCAATCCGCTGATCGCCAAACTGTCGCCGCCGCCGGTGCCTTCCGTTCTCGCCTGGGCAAAGGCCTATGACGGCACGCGCGGACCGCTGATCGACCTCAGCCAGGCAGTGCCCGGCTATCCACCGCATCCCGACATGCTGAAATGGCTCGGCGAGGCCGCCGCCTCGCCCGCGTTCACCGGCTATGGGGCGATCGAAGGCGAGCAGGTTTTGCGGAGGGCCTATGCCGCGCATGTTTCCAGCCTCTACAACGCGACAATCAGGGCCAACAATATCCACATCACCTCGGGCTGCAATCAGGCTTTCATCTGCACGGCGATGGCGCTTGCGCGCGCGGGTGACACGGTCCTGATGACCAACCCCTTCTATTTCAACCAGGAAACAACACTCGCCATGCTCGGCATCGACATCGAGTTGGTGCCCTGCGATGCCCATGACGGCTTCCTGCCGGACATCGAGGCTATCGAGTCAGCTCTCAGACCCGGCATTCGCGCGCTGGCGCTCGTCACCCCGAACAACCCGACCGGCTCCGTCTACCCACCTGCCTTGCTGCGCCGGATCTACGATCTCTGCCGCGCCAACCGCACATGGCTGATCCTCGACGAGACCTATCGCGATTTCCTCGCCGAAGGCAGCGGCGGGCCGCATGACCTCCTGGCAGTCACGGGGTGGCAGAATAGCCTCGTCTGCCTCTACAGCTTCTCCAAGTCCTTCTGCATTCCCGGCCATCGTCTCGGCGCGATCACGGCGGGGTCCCGCGTCGTCGCGCAGATTGCCAAGATCATGGACAACCTGCAGATCTGCGCCCCGCGGTCGGCGCAGGCCGCCGTCGCCAAGGCGCTTCCGGCGCTGGACAGCTGGCGGGCGGGCAACCGCGCGGAGATCGCCCGTCGCGCCGAGGCGCTGAAACAGGTGATGGGCAGGCTGAAGGGCTGGAAGCTGCAGGCGATCGGAGCCTATTTCGCCTATATCCGCCATCCCTATCAAGACATCAGCTCGGAATTTGTCGCGGAAAAACTGGCGAAGATCGCCGGTATCGTTTGCCTGCCGGGCGACTATTTCGGCGAAGGCCAGGAAGGCTACCTGCGCTTTGCCTTCGCCAATGCCGACACGCCGACGATCCATCAACTGGAGGAACGGCTTTCGTCCTTCAACCTGCCAGGGATTTGACCGGCGACCTGATCAGCCCCGGCGGGCGACCATTATGCCGGCAAGCACGACGGCGCCGCCGATCGCCTGCATCAGACCAAGGGGCTCGTTGAGCAGAAGCCAGGCAAGGACCGCTGCCACGACGGGCTGCAGCAGCAGTGTCAGCGACGAAAAGGCCGGCGCGAGGAAGGCGAGCGCATAGATGATCAGGCCCTGCCCGCCGGCGTGGCTGATAAGGGCGAGACCGATCAGCATGGCCCAGCCGAACAGCGCCACGGGCATGAAGCTGTCTTCGAAGAGGAGCACCAACGGCAACATGCACACCGCAGCCGAAGCCGTGCTCCAGATCATGATCCGTTTGGTGGAAAAGCGGCTGCGCAGGCGGCCGATCGACAGGATATATCCGGCGTAGAATACGGCGGCCACCGCCGCTGTCGCGTCACCGGCAAGATGCCCGTCGCCTAGGGCCGCAGGACCGCCCTTGAGGATCACGACACCGGCCAGCGTCGTCGCCAGACCGGTGAGGAACACGCCGCTGACATGGGCGCGAAACAGGAGCCAGGAACCGAGAGTGACGAAAATCGGCGCCAGATTGGCGAGCAGCGTGGCATTGGCGACCGAGGTCATATGCAGCGACAGGTGCCAGGCGGCGAGATCGGCGGCGAGGAAGATGCCGGGCAGGACGAGCATGCCGTAATCGGCCAGGCCCGCCGGCCGGGAATCCGTAACCGTCTTTTCAGTTGCCTTGGCCCAGATCAGAAGAGGAAACAGCGCCAGTGCCACCCGCCAGAATGCGGTCGCCATCGGCCCGACTTCCGACAGACGGACGAAGATCGGCGACCCGCCGATCGCGACACCACCGACGAGCAGTGCAATAAGCGCAAGGCGGCTTGCTGCCGAGGTCGGTGACGCGGGAGAACGAAGGACGGTGTCTGACATGCTGTCCACAGGATCTGCGCGGCACGGTGCCGCCACGCGATAACGCATCGCAGCTATCAGAAACCCGCCGCCGGAAACAGCGACTTCTCCTGATGGGAGCATGACAATTGGTGAAGCAAGCTCTCCGCTGGTCGCGGAGAGCGTTTGTCGATATGCGGCTTCACGCCGCGTCCGGCCGGTGAACCGTCTTCACTTCCAGAAAATCCTCCAGTCCGAACATGCCGCCCTCGCGGCCGTTGCCGGACTGCTTGTAACCGCCGAAGGGGCTGCCGTAGCGGTGCGGCCCACCATTGATGTGGACCATGCCGGCGCGAAGCCGGGACGCGACACGTTCGGCACGTTTGGGATCGCCGGTCTGGACATAGGCGGCAAGACCGTAGTTGGTGTCGTTGGCGATCTCGATCGCCTCTTCTTCCGTCTCGAACGGCATGATGGCAAGCACCGGGCCGAACACTTCTTCGCGGGCGATCCGCATCGTGTTGTTGACGTCGGCAAAGATCGTCGGCTTGACGAAATAGCCTTGCTTGAAGCCCTGCGGCTTGCCCGCGCCGCCGACCAGAAGCCGGGCGCCTTCGGCAATGCCCGCCTCGATCAACGCCTGCACCCTCGAGAACTGGATATCGCTGACCAGCGGGCCGATATGGCTGCCCTCTTCCGCCGGGTTGCCGACCTTCACTCCTTTGCCAACTCGCATGGCGATCTCGACGGCCCTGTCGTAGACGGATTTCTGCACCAGAAGTCGCGTGGGCGCATCGCAGGACTGGCCGGAATTATTGAAGCAATCCAGCACGCTGCCGGTGACGCGATCTTCCAGGTCGGCATCTTCGAAGACGATGTTCGGCGACTTTCCGCCGAGCTCCAGCGTCACCCGCTTCACCGTTTCGGCCGCGTCCCTGCTGACGGCGATACCGGCGCGGGTCGAGCCGGTGAACGACATCATGTCGACGTCCTTGTGCCTGGAAAGCGCCGCACCGGCATTCAGGCCGTCGCCGTTGACGAGGTTGAAGGTGCCTGCCGGGAAACCGGCCTCGTGGACCATCTCGGCGTAAAGCAGCGCATTAAGCGGTGTGAATTCGCTCGGCTTCAAGACGCAGGTCGAGCCCGTTGCCAGCGCCGGCACGACCTTCAGCGCGATCTGGTTGATCGGCCAGTTCCATGGCGTGATGAGGCCGCAGACGCCGATCGGCTCGCGCAACAACACGTCGCCATTCGGCAGGACTTCGCGCATATGCAACCGCTTCAGCGCATCGATGAAGCCCTGGAGATGGCCGACGCCGACATCGGCCTGCTGCTCGCGGCTCATGGTCAGCGGTGCACCGAGTTCGAGCGTGATGGTCCGCGCCATCTCGTCGTAACGGCGCTTGTAGATCGAAAGCAGCCTTTCCAGAAGCGCCAGGCGCTCCTTGACACTGGTGCGGCTGTAGGTAACGAAGGCCTTCTTGGCGGCGGCAACGGCGCGGTCGATATCGGCCGCCGTTCCCATGGAAATCACCGCAACCGGCTTCTCCGTCGCCGGGTTCAGCACTTCGAGATCGTTGGCGACGATCGGATCGACCCATTCGCCGTTGATGTAGAACTTGCGTTTGTCGAGCATGCTTTTCCCTCCCGTCAGATCGTCTTCTGTTTTTCCGCCAGCCAATTGATGATCAATTGGCGATAGCGCTCGCCGCTGAAGCTCGGAAAATGGCCGCCATGCACGATGCGCACGGGGATTTTTGACAGCCGCTCCATCGAGGCGAGATAGTCTTCGGCGTTGGAATGATAAGTATCCTCGACCAGCGGGCCGTCATAGAGGATATCGCCGGAGAACAGAATTTCAGTCGCCTTCTCGTAGAGCGCAATGCCGCCCGGAGAGTGGCCGGGCGTATGGATGACCTCGAAGAGGCGATCGCCGAGGTCGATGACATCACCATCCTCGAGAATGCGCGTCGCTTGCGCTTTTTTTACGGCATAACATTTAGAGCAATAGGGCTCCGGCGGCAGCGCGTCGAAAATCTCGTCTGTGACATGGGGATCGGCAAGCGTATTTTCCCGCGTCGGATTGGCGAGCAGATCGGCCTCCGCTGAATGCACCGCGCGGCATTCGAATTCATGATGGCAGCCGATATGATCGAAATGGGTGTGGCTGGCGACGGCGAGCAGGCCGCGCTCGGTTACGAGCGGCACCCACTCGCGCAGGGACACGACCCCCATGCCGCTATCGATCAGCATGTCGCGGTCACGCCCGCGCACGTGCCAGATGTTGCAGCGGTAGAATTGCTGGATGAACGGCTCGGAAATGGCGGTCACGTCGTCGCCAAGACGCCTCACCTGATACCATTTGTCCGCACCGATGCGTTGCATGTTCAATCCCTGCCGCCAGGCAAGGCTACGATATCTGGGAGATTGACGGCAAGGGGGACGATCTGGCCGTCCGCCACCGCTCATGGCTGGCTGGAGGCACGTCCTAACAAACGAAAGCCCCTGAACCGGTATAGGCTCAGAGGCTTTCGCAATCTTTAAACGTTGTAGTCGCCTTCTCGGAAAGGTCAGATCGCACCGAGGACGAGTGCGGAAACGAAAAGGAAGGCCGCAGCCAGTGCGACCGCTTGCATGGCCATGTTCCAGGAAATTCCGGCGTGGCCAAAGGCGGTTGGGCGATTCTGCATGACTGGTTTCGAACCTTGCATCCTGTCCTCCACTTGAGTTGTTGCAGATCTTCTGCTGACCGTATCGCGCCCTAGTTTTCTCCGATATTTTCCATCGAGTTTATAGATATTATTTTCTTTGTTTTGCGCCTCAGGGGAAAAAACCGTCCGAGGGCGCGATCGGCCAACATAGTAAACGCGGCAGGGGCTTTAATGTTCCCGGCCGTGTTCTCTTTCCCGGATGTGCCTGGACCATTGTTCGCTGAACCAGGGGCTGAGCAGCGAGACATCCGGCTGACTATGCGGATTTGTCATCGCACTCGTCTCTTCCATGTAGGTCCATACCTTGAACGTCGTCAGCTCATGTTTGCCGAAGGTCTGGATCAACGGAATGTCGGCGGCGTCACGGCCGCGGGCGACGGCAATGCGGCCAATACGCGGAATATTGTGGCGCGCATCGAACGTGTACCACCGGTCCTGAAGATAGACTTCGAACCAGGCATTGAAATCCATCGGCGCCGGGTCACCGCCCACGCCGATGTCACCCATATAGCCATTGACGTAGCGTGCAGGCATGTTCATGCAGCGGCACAGTGTAACGGCGAGATGGGCGTAATCCCGGCAGACCCCCGCCCTCTCCTCATGCGCCTCCATCGCGGTCCGAAAGGCTGGCGCGTAGCCGTAACTGAAGATCAGCCTGTCATGGACATAGTCGCAGATCGCCTTCACGCGAGACCAACCGGGCTCGAGGTCGCCGAACAGGCGCCAGGCGAGCGCAGCAAAACGGTCGGTTTCGCAATAGCGGCTGGCCGAAAGATATGGCAGGCAGACCGCGGGCAGTTGTTCGACCGGTACAGCCTTCGCGTCGAGATTGACGCGATCGGGGCGACCGCTATCGCTGACGACGGCGTCGTAGCTCAAATGCAGCCCGCCGGCGGGCACCACCATGCGCATGCAGACATTGCCATGCGGATCAATGACCTCTCCGATTTTCACCGCCAGATTGGAACTCGGGCCGCGCTCGCTGATGATGTCGGACCGCCTGCCACGATCGACGGAAAGATAGGTCATCATCGGCGTCGGCTGATCGCAGCTGATACCGATCTCGTATCCGAACCGTATGAACATATCCTAGCTCCACCAACCAAGCGGAAACGGGGTTTCCCGCATCCTAGTTCCTGTTTCAGGTCTGGAAATAGGAAGCCGATCGGGCCTCCGACACAAGGCGCATACCGTAACGGCGCATGTATTTAACACTCGTCCCGGCGCCGTGTAGGATCGAGCTTTCGAGGAGAAGGCGGGGATACCGCCGCTGTCAGCGCCCCCTGATGACTGGACGAGAGTGTCGTATGGGCGCCGCCGCGAGGCAGGCGCCACCGGCGATACTAGAACCATCGGCAATATCTGACAACCTACCCGTGGATGCCGGGCACCGGCGCGCACGCCAGGGCGTCGACGAAATCAGACGACCAGCAGCGCCCGGAAGTCGTTGACATTCGTTCCTGTCGGCCCGGGAACGAACAAGTCGCCGCTCGCATGAAAGGCACTCCAGGCATCGTGACGAGCCAGATGGTCGCTTGGATCGCCGCCCGCGCCGCGCATGCGGGCAATCGTGCTTCCGTCGGCAAAAGCACCGGCATTGTCCTCGGAACCATCGATGCCATCGGTATCGGCAGCCAGCGCATGGATGCCGTCGGCACCGTCGATATCAAGAGCGAAGGAGAGCAGGAATTCGCTGTTGCGACCGCCCTTGCCGTAGTTTTTGCCGGAAATCGTCACCGTCGTCTCGCCACCGGAAAGGATGACCACCGGTTTCCGGAATGGCCGGTTTCGCCAGGCCGTTTCACGCGCGATCGCCGCATGCATGCGACCGATATCGGCAGCCTCCCCCTCGATGGCATCGGACAGGATCGCCGCTTCGATCCCATACTGCCGCGCCCTGGCGGCGGCAGCCTCCAGCGAAACCGCTGCGGAGGCAATGATATGGCGCTCGTGATTGGCGAAGGCCGCGTTGTCCGGCGGCGGCGCCGCAGCTTCGGATGATGTCAGGTGACGCATCACTGCTTCCGGCAGTTCCATGCGGTATCGCTCGACAATCGCGAGAGCATCCGCCGGCGTCGACAGATCGGGGATCGTCGGACCGGATGCAACGAAGGCCGGATTGTCGCCGGGCACGTCGGAGACGATCAGGCTGACCATCTGGGCGGGTGCCGCCGCGAAAGCCAGCCGGCCGCCCTTGATGCGCGAGACATGCTTGCGCACGACGTTCATCGCCGAGATCGGCGCGCCGGAGGCAAGAAGTGCGCGGTTGACGGCAATCTCGTCGTTAAGGGTCAGACCCGCAGGCGGCGCCGGCAGCAACGAGGAACCGCCACCGGAAATCAGCGCCACGACGAGATCGTCCGGCGTCAGCCCTTCGACCAGCCGGAGCAATTCGGCGGAGCCTGCGAGCCCCGCTTCATCCGGCACGGGATGGGCCGATTGCAGGACACGGATGCGCTCGCAGGCAGCAATCGGCCCGTGACGCGCGACGACAATGCCCTCGAGCGGCCCGTCCCACAGGCTCTCAAACGCCGCCGCCATCTGGCTTGCTGCCTTGCCGGCTCCGACGACGATGGTACGGCCTTTGGGCTTCTCGGGCAGATGGGCGCGGATCGCGGCGAGCGGATCGGCTGCTTTGACCGCCGCCTCGAACAGGCTGGTCAGGAAGGCGCGGGGTTCAGATATCATTTAAAATCAGCCCGCAATGTCGAAATCATAGACGAAGACACCATCGACGCCGCCTTCCGTGGCGGCAACGATCCGGCCCGCAGCCTTCTCGTGATCGGGATGACCAAGATAGGCGCCGCGGGCAGAAGCATCCTCGAAGTCGATGATGAAGCCATTGGTGTAGCCCTTGCCAAGGCCCTCGGGGCTGACATTGGGGCCAATGTCGATGGCGAGGTATCCGGGCACAAGCGGCTTCAGAGCGGCGATGTCGGAGAGGATCGATGCTCTTTCGGCATCCGCAACGCTGGCCTTGAAGCGGATGAAAACACAATGGCGGATCATGACAAAGTCCTATCGAATGTTGGCGCGTGCCCGCGGCCGCTGGTCGTTGCGTTCGTGGGAGAAGATCGCCGCCGGCAACGGCTGCCGGTTGCGGATGATGTCGGCTCCCTTTTCGCCCATCATGATCGTTGGCCCATTGGTATTGCAAGAGGGAACGCGCGGCATGACGGAACTGTCGCAGACACGCAGGCCCTCAAGGCCGTGAACCTTCAACTCCAGATCGACGACGGCATCAGTCCCCGTGCCCATCTTGCAGGTGCCGACCGGATGATGGTCGGTCTTGGCGCTGGCGCAGCCATAGTCGAACAGCTCCTCGTCGGACATCACCTTCGGGCCCGGCAGACGCTCGGCCATGACGAAGGGCTTCAACGCCGCCTGCTTTAGAATTTCGCGGGCGATCTTCAAGCCTTCGATGGACATCTTGCGGTCATGCGGATCAGCCCAGTAGTTCGGATCGATCAGCGGCGCCGCCGCCGGATCGGATGATGACAGCCGCACCGTGCCGCGCGAACGCGGATGCAGATAGGCGGAATTCAAGGTGACGCCGGCGTTCTTCAGTTTCTCGACACCCGCCTCGATGCCGGAGCCGAGGCCGAGATGGAACTGGATATCGGGCGAGCGGGCATCCGGATCGGCATACCAGAAACCGCCGGTCTCGAAGAGCGAGGAGGCGACCGGACCGGTTCGGAACAGCACATATTGCAGGCCCGCCCAGATCGACCGGTGCAGCTTGGCGACGCCGTCATAGGTGTGATCGCCGGTGCATTCGGAAATGACGAAGAGATCGAGGTGATCCTGCAGGTTCGAGCCGACGCCCGGCAGGTCGTGCTTCACCTCGACGCCGACGGCGCGCAGGTGATCGGCCGGCCCGATGCCCGACTGCTGCAGGAGTTTTGGCGAGCCGATGGCGCCGGAGGAAATCAGCACCTCGCGCTCTGCCCGGACGATCTCGGTCCCGCGCGACGTGACGATCTCCACGCCGACCGCGCGTTTGCCTTCGAGGACGATGCGGCTCACCCGTGCGCCAAGCCTGATGGTCAGGTTCTTGCGATCCTTGATCGGCGAGAGATAGGCAAGCGACGCCGACGAGCGGCGGCGATTGCGCTGGGTGAGCTGATAGAAGCCGACGCCGGCTTGCTGCTTGCCGTTGAAATCATGATTGTAGGGAATGCCGAGCTCCTGGCCGGCCCGGATATAGGCGTCGCAGATCGGTAGCCCGGAAACGGGCATGGAGACGCCGAGCGGCCCACCATAGGAATGATAGTCGTCGGCAAAGCGCTGGTTGTCCTCGGCGCGTTTGTAATACGGCAGCACGCTGCGGTAATCCCAGCCGGTGCAGCCGTCTTCGTTCGCCCACAGGTCATAGTCCACCGCATTGCCGCGCGTATACAGCTGCGCATTGATCGACGAGCCGCCGCCGATCACCTTGGCCTGCGTGTAGCGCAGCACCCGACCTTTCATGTGCTTCTGCGGCACGGTCTCCCAGCCCCAGCTCGCCACGCCCTTGGTCATCTTGGCAAAGCCGGCGGGCATGTGGAACAGCGGGTGCCAGTCGCTGCCGCCGGCTTCCAGCAGCAATACTTTGACATCGGCGTCCTCTGTCAGCCGGTTGGCAAGAACGCAACCCGCCGGGCCGCCTCCGGTGATGATGTAGTCGTAGGTCATCTCGTCTTCCTCAAATCGTTGTCACCCTCCCCTTGAGGGGGAGGGTCGGAGCGAAGCTCCGGGGTGGGGTGATCCTCAGATATCCAGTGGTCACCCCGCCCGCGCGTGCCGCGCGACCTCCCCCTCAAGGGGGAGGTGAAGTTCACAACCGTCCGATCGACAACCCGCCATCCGCATTGATCACCGACCCCGTCGCAAAGCCGAAACTGCCGCTTGCCAGCGCCGCAACGATACTGCCGATATCGCCCGGCTCACCCCAGCGCTTCATCGGCACCAGACCGCCATCGATCAGCGCATCGTATTTTCCCGAAACTCCGGCGGTCATGTCGGACCGGATGATGCCCGGCCGCACCTCGAACACCGCGATGCCGGTGTCCGCCAGCCGCAGCGCCAACCCTTGCGAAAACGCGGCGAGCCCCGCCTTGCTCATGCAGTAGTCCAGCCGCTCCGGCGAACTCATCGTCGCCGAGACGGAGGTAATGTTGATCACCGAGCGTTTCGCACCGGAACCGTCCGCCAGCATCGCCTTCACCACGGCTTGCGTGAAAAACACCGTGCCGCGCAGATTGGTGGCGACGATCGTGTCGAAATTCTCCGGCGCCAGGTCCAGAAAATCGCCGCGTACCACCGATGCCATGCCGGCATTGTTGACGAGGCAGGCGATAGGACCCATTTGCGCCTGAACGGCATCGACCGTCGCCTGGTGCCCTAAGAGATCGGAAAGATCGGCCTTGAGAAAGATCGCCTTGGCGCCAAGCGCCGAAATGTCGTCCAGCACCGAGCCGACCTGATCGGCTTCGCCGATGCCGGTGATGGCTATGTCGAATCCGCCTTTTGCGAGCGCCTTGGCAATCCCAAGGCCGATGCCGCGGCGGCCGCCGGTGACGATGGCAACGGGGCGTTTCGTCATGCCGCCAAGTCCTTCGACACGATGTGATCGGCAACGCGCAGCGCCTGCGCCGCGACCGTGAGCGCCGGATTGACCGCGGCCGACGTCGGCAGGAAGCTGGCATCGACAACGAACAGGTTTGGGTGGTCGAAGGCGCGGCAGTAGACATCGAGCGGTGCCGACGCCGGATCATTGCCGATACGCACCGTGCCGCACTGGTGCGACGGCGTGCGCTTGTCGAATGGCCGCGACAAGACGATCGGAAAGCCCGCCGCCTTCAATGCCTGCTTCAGTTTTTTCACCAGCATCAGATGTGCCGGCCAGTTGGTGCGGACCCATTGCAGCACGATGCGCTCGCCATCGACCATGATCCGGCTTTCCGGATGCGGGATATCCTCGCTCATGGCGTAGAAATCAATCGCGTGCGCCGAGATCTGGCTAAGCAGCCATTCCGGCACGGCCGGCATGTTCGCCTTCAGGATCGCACCGGAAATACGCCCGAGAAGCTGGACATTGCCAAGTGGCGGACCGCCCTCCCCGTCCGAAAGGTAGAAATCGTTGAACCCGAAGGTCTTCTGATAGATCGAGCTGTTGCGATAGAACGGCGAAATCGCCAGCACCGCGCTCGAATTATGGTTCATGAAGTTGCGCCCGACCTGGTCCGAGGTGTTGGCGAGCCCCTTTGGATGGTTTGCATTGGCGGAACGCAGTAGCAACGCCGAGGACTGCACCGCTCCGGCCGACAGAATGACCAGCTTCGGCGATACCGTCTGCTCGACGCCATCCCTGATATAGCGCACGGTCTCGATCCGCTTGCCGTCCGGCGCGGTTTCCAGCCGCGTTACCCGCGACCCGGTCTGCAACCGGACATTCCGATGCTGCAATGCGACCGTCAGTGCCGCCGTCTCCGCATCCATCTTGCCGTCGAAACTGTTGGGATGCGCGTCCCATGGGGTCTTCGCCTTGGCGAGCCACTTGTCGATATCGACGCCAAGCGGCAGCGAATAGGGATGCAGGCCATTGCGCTTGAGCTTTTCGCGCACTGAAGCGATTGGCGGTTCGTCCGGAACCGGCGCAAAGGCATAGTTCTGCGAATGCGGCGGCTCGGTCGGATCCTGGCCAAGTGTTCCGCGCACCTGATAAAGCTGTTCGGCCCGGCTATACCAGGGCTCCAGCTCTTCATAGGCAAACGGCCAGGCGGGCGAGACCCCCTCCAGATGCTGCATCTCGGCGAAATCTTCGCGGCGATAGCGCACCATCACCGCGCCGAAGAATTTTGAATTGCCGCCAACATTGTAATAGTTGCCGGGATTGAAACCGGTACCGTCGGTTTCGTACCAGAGCTCCTTTGGCCGGAAATGGCCGCGCTGGAAGATCGCCCGCTGGTCGCGGTTTTCCGGCCGGTCCTCGATATGGCCGCCGGCCTCCAGGATGAGGATGTCGGCGCCGGAACCCGCAAGGGCAGACGCGATCGTCGCCCCGCCGATGCCGGAGCCAATGATGACGATATCGGGCTGCTTCACCATGATGGAACTCAGCCGATGCGCTGCTGGCTTTGCGGATCGAAATACACCGCCTTGTCCAGGTTGAAGGCAAGCCTTGTGTGTTGTCCTGGCGCGATACGGGCATCAGCGCGCAAACGGGCCACCACTTCCTTGCCACCGAGCTTGGTCACGGCGAACGTATCGGAACCGGCCGGCTCGACCACTTCGATCAAACATTCCCCTTCGACCAGCAAGCGGGCATTGCGGTCGGCGCCATCCGGATCGGTCAGCGCCTCCGGCCGGATGCCGAAGACGATCTCCTTGCCGGCATAGGCGGCAAGGCCATTGGCCTGCGTCACCGGCAGATGCAGCGGCTCCGCATCCGGACGCGCAAGGGACACCCTGAGGTCGTTACCGCCACCTTCGACGGTCGCGCTCAAGAGGTTCATTGCCGGCGAGCCCATGAAGTCGGCGACGAACAGGTTGGCCGGATTGTTGTAGATTTCGGCCGGCGTCCCGAATTGCTGCACCTCGCCGTCGCGCATCACGGCGATCTTGGTGGCGAGCGTCATTGCCTCGATCTGGTCATGGGTAACGTAGACGATCGACGTGCCGGTTGCCTGATGCAGGCGCTTGATCTCGATGCGCATGTCGACGCGCAGCTTGGCGTCGAGGTTGGAGAGCGGCTCGTCGAACAAGAACAGTTTCGGATCCCGCACGAGCGCACGACCCATGGCGACGCGCTGGCGCTGGCCGCCGGAAAGCTGGCTCGGCTTGCGATCCAGCAGATGGCCGATCTGCAGCACCTTGGCGACCTTGTCGATCGCCTTCTTGCGTTCCTCGACCGGCACCCCACGCATTTCCATGCCGAAGGAAATGTTCCCGGCCACGGTCATGTTCGGATAAAGCGCGTAGGACTGGAACACCATCGCGATATCGCGCTTCGAGGGATGCAGGTCGTCGATCGCCCGGCCATCGACCCGGATCGAGCCTTCGGTGATCGATTCAAGCCCGGCAATGGTATTGAGAAGCGTGGACTTGCCGCAGCCGGACGGGCCGACGAGCACCAGAAAACCGCCCTTCTCGAGTTCAAGATTGATGCCCTTCAGAATTTCCACTGCGCCGAAGCGCTTTCTGAGGTCGGAGATTTCGAGGAAAGCCATGGTTTATCCCTTTACAGCGCCCGCCATCAGTCCGCTGACGAAATAGCGGCCGGCGAGAATATAGACGAGGAGCGTTGGCGCTGCCGCGATCATCGCGGCCGCCATGTTGACATTGTATTCGACAACGCCGGTCGAGGTGTTGACGACGTTGTTGAGCGCAACCGTCATCGGCATCGATTCACCCGTGCCGGCATAGGCCGAGGCGAACAGGAAGTCGTTCCAGATGTTGGTGAACTGGTAGATGACCGTGACGACAATGATCGGCAGCGAATTCGGCAGCATGATCCGCCGGAAGATCTGGAAGAAGCCGGCGCCGTCCACCTGCGCGGCCTTCACCAATTCGGTCGGGAAGGCCTCGTAGAAATTTCGGAAGAACAGCGTCGTGAAGCCCAGACCATAGATGACGTGAACCAGGACGAGGTTCACGGTCGGATTGCCGAAGCCGAAGGACAGGCCGGTGGCGTTTCGCAGAGTGACCCCGAAACGCCCGAGGCTGCCGAGGATCGTCGCCATCGGCAAGAGAACCGACTGGAACGGAATGAAGCAGGCAAACAGCATCAGGCCGAAAACCAGCGTGTGGCCGCGGAAGCGCCATTTGGTCAGCACATAGCCGTTAAGGGCTCCGAGCAGCGTCGAGATCAGGACGGCCGGAATGACCATCTTGAGCGAATTCCAAAAATAGCCCTTTATGCCGGCGCAGGTGAGACCGACGCAGGTTTCGCCCCATGCCTTGACCCAGGGCTCGACGGTCGGCGCGCTCGGCAGCGACAGCATGTTGCCGTTCTGGATCTCGTCCATCGTCTTGAAAGAGGTGACGAGCATGACGAAGAGCGGCATCAGGTAGATGATAGCGAACAATGCGAGCAGGCCGTAGATGACGACTCTGTTCAGAATCTTGATACCGTTGGCGCGGCGTGTGCCGGCATCGGAGGAGACGACCGCGCTCATCGTGCTTTCTCCCTGAGTTCGGAATAGAGGTAGGGAACGATGATCGCCGTGATCGTCATCAGCATGATGATCGCGCTGGCCGAGCCGACGGCCATCTCGTTGCGCTTGAAGGTATATTCGTACATGAAATTCGAAGGCAGCCAGGCGGACCCGCCAGGGCCGCCGCTGGTCAGCGCCACGACAAGGTCATAGGACTTGATGGCCATGTGGGCGAGCACGATGAAGGCGGACAGGAAAATGGGCCGCAGCAGCGGAATGATGATGCGCCGGTAGAGTTGCGGGGTCGTCGCCCCGTCGATCTGGGCCGCCTTCATGATTTCGCCATCGATGCCGCGCAGGCCGGCCAGGAACATCGCCATCACGAAGCCGGAAGCCTGCCAGACGCCGGCGATGACGACGGTATAGATGACGAAGTCCTTGTTCTTGATCCAGTCGAAGTGAAAGCTCGTCCAGCCCCATTGATGCAGCGTCTGTTCCAGACCGAGGCCGGGATCCAGAAACCACTTCCAAGCGACGCCGGTTACGATGAAGGACAGCGCCATCGGGTAGAGATAGATCGGACGCAGCACGCCCTCGCCGCGGATTTTCTGGTCGAGCAGGATGGCCAGAAACAGGCCGAGCGCCAGGCAGATGCCAATGTAGAGGAAGCCGAAAATCCCCATATTGGTGATGGACGTGTACCAGCTTGAGGGCGGATCGCTCTCGAAGGTCCAGCGCCAGAGCCTCTGATAAGCCCGCGCACCCGTGATCGCATAGGAAGGGAAGGTTTTGGAATTGGTGAAAGACAGGTAGCCCGTCCAGATGATGAAGCCATAGACGAAGACCAGCGTGATCACGAAACTGGGGGCCAGCACGATCTTCGGCAGCGCATCCTGCAGGCGGGAGCGGAGGGAGCTGCGCGTCGAACGCTCCGTCAGGCTGATTTCGGGTGTCGCAACAGTGCTCATGGAATTTCCTCCCCTCCCAGGGCAGTCATCATATCGGTAGCCCCTCCCCCGCTTGCGCGGGGAAGGGTCGCATTCGAAACTGACGCTTACTTTGCGTCTTCGATCGCCTTGACGAGTTCTTCAACGGCCTGATCAGAACTGGTGATCTGGCCGTGAACGAACTTGGAAACAACGTCCTTGTAGGCGTTGGCAACCGCCGGTGGTGCGCCATAACCCTGGGCCAGCGAACCGAACAGCGTGCCGCCGTCGTTGGCTGCCTTCAGGTCGGCGATGCCCTTCTTGCCGCAGGCGTCGAAGTCCGTATCCGGAACGTCGGTACGAGCCGGAACCGAACCCTTGACGACGTTGAATGCCGACTGGAAGCTCTTGGAGAGCGTCGCCGTCGCGAGCGCCACCTGGGCTGCCTTCTGGTCGTCCGGAACATTGAACATGCCGAACATGTCGGAGTTGTAGATCACGCTGCCCTCGGTGCCGGGGAAGCGGTAGCACAGGAAGTCGGTGTCCGGGGTCTTCTTGGCGGCAACAAACTCGCCCTTGGCCCAGTCGCCCATGACCTGAACAAGGGCATCACCTTTGATGACCATGGCGGTTGCAAGGTTCCAGTCGCGGCCAGAGAAGTTCGGGTCGACATACTTGATGATCGTTGCAAGGTTATCGAACGACTTCTTCATCGTGTCGGACTTCAGCGATTCTTCGTCGAGATCGTTGAAGGCCTTCTTGTAGAATTCAGGCCCGCCCGTCGAAAGGACGATCGAGTCGAACATCGTCGCTTCCTGCCAGTTCTGACCACCAAGAGCCAACGGGATGACGCCTGCAGCCTTTGCCTTTTCAAGCAGGGCAATCAAATCGTCGAAGGTCTTCGGCTCGGTGCCGCCGATCTTTTCCATCACCGCCTTGTTGATCCACAGCCAGTTGACGGAGTGGACGTTGACCGGGGCCGCGACCCACTTGCCGTCATAGACGGAGAACTTCTGCAGAGCCGCCGGAACCGACTTGTCCCAGCCTTCCTTGACCGCGGTCTCCGTCAGGTCGCCCATCACGCCGGCAGCCGCATAGTCGAGCACGGTGTAGCCGAGCATCTGCGAGGCCGTCGGATAGGTGCCCGCGGCCACCATGGCCTTGAGCGCGGTCATGGCCGCGTCGCCGCCGCCGCCGGCAACCGGCACGTCCTTCCAGGCAAAGCCTTCCTTGGCCAGGTCGCCCTTGAGAACGTTCAAAGCAGCCGCTTCGCCGCCCGACGTCCACCAATGCAGCATCTGAACTTCCTTGACGTCTTCTGCATGGGCCGCAGCGCAGCCCATCATCATGATCGCTGCCACTGCCGTCGTCGTCAAAAACTTGCGCATCGTAATCCTCCCGTTTGCAAGTCATAAAAGCGGGAAACTCCTCCCCGCCGTTGAATGCCGTCCCGTCTCAAAACGGGAAGCAATTGGTCGCGGCTCCCACCGCTGCCACATTTAAAACGTTATAAGTCACATCAAGTCAAGCGTCGCCGACAATCTCCATAGCAATAGCTTTAACATACTGAATATGGATGGTTATAAGCCATTTTACCGATTCCGCACCGCAGCAAAAATCAGCGATGAGTGTGATTTAAAACGTTTGCACAAACGACGTTGCACATCTGTTCGTCCCGCGTTACAAAAGCGTCCTGTCATCGCCTCAGGGGAGTATTTCATTGGTTGACACTCCCAAATCCGCCCCTTCCGAAAGCATCCGGAAAAGCGGCAAGCCGACCCTGCGCACGATTGCCGACCTGACCGGCTTTGCCGTGACGACCGTGTCGCGCGCGCTGAGCAATGCACCGCAGATTTCGCTCGATACCCGCAAGCGCGTTCATGAGGTTGCGGCCGAAATCGGCTACCTGCCGGATCGCGCCGCCCAGCGCCTGAAGACCGGCCGAACAAATGTCATCAGCGTGCTTCTCGATCCGCACGAGGAAATCCTTGGCTACGGCACGTCTCTGATGCTCGGCCTCGCGACGGCGCTCAAGGATACGCCCTACCACCTGATCGTCACGCCGAATTTCATCAATGACAGCAATGTCGATGCCGTCAGGTACATCGTCCGCAATGGCATGGCGGACGGCCTGATCTTTTCGCGCACCGAGCCCTTTGATCCGCGCGTGCGCCTTCTGCTCGAAAACGATTTTCCCTTCGTCACACACGGGCGAACCGAATTCACCACGCCCCATCCTTATGTCGACTACGACAACTTCTCGTTCGCCTACGAGGCGACCCGGCGGCTGATCGCCCGCGGTCGCCGCAAGCCGATGATCATCCTGCCGCCGAAGCGCATGACCTTCTCGCAGCACCTGCTGCACGGCTTCATGACCGCCGTCCGCGAGGCGGGCGTCGCCTACGAGATCCCCACCGGGATCGACCTCGACTGTCCTGTCGACCAGATCCGCGACTATGTCAGCCGCCGTGCCGGCGAGCCCAATGCCCCCGACGGTTTTGCCTGCGGCGGCGAAGTTTCGGCACTCGCGACCATCACCGGCATGAGCGATCATGGCCTGACGCTCGGCGTCGAATACGACATCGTCGCCAAGCAGACGTCGAAACTGCTGGTCAACATCCAGCCAAAGGTCGAGACCATCTACGAAGATTTGACGGATACCGGCGAGCAGATGGGACGAATTCTTCTCGCGCGGATTGCCGGCGACGAAACGACCGATATGCAGGTGCTGCTCAAGCCGCAGATCAACTTTCCGGCGGTGTGAGGCATCGAGGGCATCATCTCTTGTCCCCGTGGAATTTACCCCCCTCTGTCGGCTGAGCCTGTCCTCGGGCTTGCCGAAGGCAAGACCCGGGGGCCGACATGTCCCCCTCAAGGGGGGAGATCGGCCGCTGGCTCTGTCGGCAGTCTGACCGCAACCTTTGTCGCCATAAGGGAAAAGGGTGATCTTCCCCCTTGACGGGGAGATGTCACGAAGTGACCGAGGGGGGTAAGCGTCCCCGAACTGGAGCAAATTTGTGAAAGAGACAAAGGCAACGCTCCGCTCCAAATTCAAATTCAGTCCCATCACGCCCTCCTTTCCTCTCGGCTACCTAGTTCAAATCGCGTTACGAACGCGGCATCCACCAGCCGGTGCGGCCGCCGATATGCATGTTGAGCGTCTTGGTCTCGGTATAGTCTTCCACGGCATGGCGGCCGAGTTCGCGGCCAAGGCCTGACTGCCTGTAGCCGCCGAAAGGCAGTTCGGATGCGCCATCCATGAACGTATTCATCCAGACCGTTCCGGCCCGCACCTTGCGGCCTACGGTGAGGCAAGTATCGAAATCGCGGCTCCAGACGCCGGCCGAGAGGCCGTAATCAATGGAATTGGCGATCTGGATCGCTCCCTCGGTCGTCTCGAAACTCAGAACCGAAAGCACCGGCCCGAAGACTTCTTCACGCGCCACCGCCATGTCGGGCGTCACGGCAGACAGTATGGTCGGCGACATGAACTGGCCGGAGCCGAGATCGAGCGCCGCGCCACCGTGCGACACGGTCGCGCCATCGCCGGAGGCCGACGAGACATAGCCAACGATCTTTTCCAGATGCTGCGGCGTGATGATAGCACCGACCTGCGTCGAGGGATCGAGCGGATCGCCGACCTTGACCTTGGCCGAAAGCTCGGCAACCCGCCGCGTGACCTCATCCACGATATCGCGATGGACGATCAGCCGCGAACCGGCATTGCAGCATTCGCCGGCATTGAAATAAGCGCCGAACACCGCCGCATCGATGAAATCGTCGAGATTGGCGTCCGGAAAGACGATCTGCGGGTTCTTGCCGCCAAGTTCCAGCGAGACTTTCTTCAACGTCTGCGCCGCATTGGTCATCGTCAGCTTGCCGACGCCGGTCGAACCGGTGAAGGAGACCATGTCGACGTCCGGATGGCTGGTCATGATAGCGCCGACATCAGGGCCGGTGCCGGTGATGATGTTGACGACGCCTGCCGGAACGCCGGCCGCCTCGAGGATTTCTCCGAGAACCAGAGTAGACCCCGATGTCAGTTCGGACGGTTTGACCACCGTGGTGCAACCGGCCGCAAGCGCGAAAGGCAGCTTTTGGCTGACGATCAGGAAGGGGAAATTCCACGGCGTGATGATCGAGACGACACCGATCGCTTCGCGCAGGACGACACCGAGCGTGCCGTCGCCGAGCGTGTCGTAGCTCTCGCCATGCAGGTCGCGGGCAAGTGCAGCCGCATAGCGCCAAATGTCCGCCGCGCCGCCGAGTTCGCCCTTGGCCTGGCTGATCGGCTTGCCGGATTCGATGCAGTCAAGATAGGCGAGTTCATCCGCCCGCGCCGCGATCATGTCTGCCGCCTTCAGCAGCACGAGCGAGCGCTCGGATGCCGTCATGCGCGGCCATGGACCATCGTCAAAGGCCTTGCGCGCAGCGGCAATCGCCCGTTCGGCATCCGCTTTCGTTGCTGCCGGATAGCGGCTGACGGTAACGCCGTGGCCGGGAGCCACGCGCTCCAGCGTCCTGCCCTCGGCTGCACTCCCCCACCTGCCGTCGATCAGCATCTGGAAGTCGCGCACCTGCACATCGACAAGAGCCCTGGGTTTCACCAGCACCGTCATTACCATTCTCCCTTGAATTCCGCGGGGCGCTTACCGGCAAATGCCGCAACGCCTTCCTTCATGTCGCCGGTCTTGGCGGCAAGCATCGAGCCCAGCGCCTCGACCGCCGTGCCGTTGTCCTCGCCATTGGCCGAAGCGATCATCAGCTTGCAGATCTCCAGTGCCGCCGGGCCGCGCTTGGCGATGCGGCCGGCGTAGTCTTTCGCCGCCTCCAACACCGTGCCGGTCTCCGCCACAGCGTCGACCAGCCCAAGCTCCCTCGCCTCCTTGGCCGCAAACATCTCGCCGCCGAGCACCATGCGGCGCACGAGTTGCGCGCCAAACCGTTTGACGAGACGCTGCGTGCCCGACCAGCCCGGTACCATGCCGAGGCCCGTTTCCGGCAACCCGATCTTGATCTGCGCTTCCGCGATGCGAATGTCGGCAGCGGCCGCCAGTTCCAGCCCGCCGCCGAGCGCGTGACCGTTCATCGCGGCGATCACCGGCATGCGCAGTGTGGCCAGCCGTTCGAATACCCGATGGCCGAAGCGCACCCATTGATGGCCGAACTCGTTCGGGCTCATTGCTCCCCAGGCCGTGATGTCGCCACCGGCGGAAAAGGCCTTGCCCTCTCCGGTCAGGATGACGACCCGCACACTGGCATCGGCCTCGATCGTATCGCAGCCGGCAAAGAGCGCCTTTAGCATCTCGATGTCGAAGGCATTCAGCTTTTCCGGCCGCGCCACGGTGAGGACGGCGATCGCATCTTCGATCTCGATCCTGATCCGGGCATCAGACATGCGACGCTCCTTCCAGGGTCCGCACCGGCTTTTGCGGCAGCGTCAAACCGATCGGCGCCTCATGGAACAGCGCCTCATCCATCACTTTCAGCCGGTCGGACACGAGGAGCGGAAACTCCGACTGGCCGAGAATATGCGTCTGCAGGTCGACGCCCGGCGCGATCTCGGTGAGCATGATGCCCCGCGGCGTCAGCTTCATCACGCAACGCTCGGTGACATAGGTGATGTCCTGACCCTGGCTGACGGCGCGGCGGCCGGAGAAAGTGACGTGCTCGACCTCGTTGACGAGTTTCTTCAGCTTGCCTTCCTTCTCGATCACCAGCTTGCTGTCGGCCATCGAAAGTTTCGCGCCGGCATTGAACATGCCCGAGAAGACGATCTTCCTTGCCCGCGCCGTGATATCGACGAAACCGCCCGCGCCAGCCGTCACATGCGGCCGGAAGGAGAGTTTCGAGACATTGACCGAGCCGTCCCTGCCGATTTCGAGGAAGGACAAGAGCGAGGCATCGAAGCCTGCCCCTTGGAAATATGTGAACTGGTAGGGCGACGGCATGAAGGCATCGGCGTTCGCGGCGCAACCGAAAGCAAAATCGAGCAACGGCACGCCGCCCACAGCGCCCTGCTCGATCACCCAGGTGACCGACCCGTGCAAGCCTTCTTCGAGCAGAATACGGGGCACGTTGGCCGAGATGCCGAAACCGAGATTGACGCAGCTTCCACCCTGAAGCTCCTCCGCGACGCGGCGGGCGATGACTTTTTGGATGTTGAACTCCGGCATCCGGAACGTGTCGAGCGGCCGGAAGATTTCGCCGGATATGGCCGGATCGTAGTCAGTGAGCGTCGTCTGCTTCTGGTCGGGATCGACGACGACATAATCCACCAGCATGCCGGGCACACGCACGTCATGCGGCTTCAGCGAACCGGACTTGGTGATGCGTTTGACCTGCGCAATGACGATGCCGCCATTGTTGCGCGCGGCCAATGCCTGATCGAGGCCGCCGAGAGTGGCGCCTTCGTGCTCATAGGTGAGGTTGCCGCGTTCGTCCGCCGTCGTCGCGCGGATGATTGCCACCTGCGGCACGATCGCCTTGAAATAAAGCCAGTCCTCGCCTTCGAATTCGATCTTCCTGACCACCGGCTCGGCGGCCGCCGAAGCGTTCATCGCACATCCCTGGCGCGATGGGTCGACGAAGGTATCGAGGCCGATCTTGGTCAGGACGCCCGGACGCTTGGCCGCTGCTTCCCGGTGCATGTCGAACAGCACGCCGGAGGGAATATTGTAGGCCGCGACCTCGTCATTGCCGATCATCTGCCAGATCAACGGCGGCTCGGCCGTCGACGGGCCGGAGGGATAGGAACCGCCGATGATCTTCTTCAAGAGGCCCTTTTTGGCGATATGGTCGACGCCCCTGATGCCGCTCATGTCGCCGGCGGCGATCGGGTGCAGCGTCGTCAGATTGCGGGGATGGCCGGTCGCATCGAAGTGCTCGCCGATGGCTTTCAGCATCAGGTCCGGACAGCCCAGTCCACTCGACGACGACACCGAAACGGTCGCGCCATCGGGGATCAGGGAAGCGGCCTCCGCCGGTGTGATATGCTTGCTCATCAGGCTCGTCTCAAAGTCCGGTTTCGATGCGAACGGTGCCGCCGCTCGCCGTGGCCTGCATGACGGCAAGGCCGGTCGCCAGCGACCAGATGCCATCCTCACCACTGCAAAGGGGCTGGCCCCTGCCGGCAATGGCATCTTCGAAGGCCGCAAGCGTGTTTTGGTAGAGATTGCGGTGACTGATCGACAGTTCGGTCTCGCCATCGACGTTGCGCAGCGTGACCGTGCCGGCCGGCTGCTGGGTCATGCAGTTGCGGCCGATCAACGAACCTTCAGTGCCATGGATTTCCAGGCCCGTCGTCGCGTATTTTGTCGTGAAGCCGTCATGAAATTGCGCGACGAGCCCGGATTCGAACCGCAGCACGCCCATCGCAGCATCTTCCAGCCCGGCTTTGGCCATGCCGCCATATTGACCGAAGGCAACGGCCTCGACCGGATCGTCGCCAAGCACGAAACGCAGCGTATCCGTGTCATGCACGGTGATATCGAGAATGACGCCGCCGCCCGCCTCAGGCCTGTCGAGACGCCAGCCCTGCAGATGCGGCGGCAGGTAGACCGCATGAAAGACACGGGCCGCCAGAGGTATGCCGATCGTCCCGGCGGCGATCGCGTCGCGCATGGCGCGATGGGTCGCCGCCCCCCGCAGATGATGATTGGTCGCCATCACGACGCCGGCGTCGCGGGCAGCCTGCACCATCGCATGCGCATCCTCGATCGACATCGCCAGCGGTTTTTCGCAGAGAATATGTTTTCCCGCCCTCGCCGCGGCGATGACCTGGTCGCGGTGCAGTTCGTTGGTGGTGGAAATGTAGACCGCCTGCACGTCGGGATCGTTGACAAGTTCGTCGACGCTGGTCACCGACTTGGCGATATCATGATCGCGCGCATAGCCCGTACCGCGCTCGGCGCTCGTGCTCATCACCGAAACGATCTCGCCGCCGACGATGCGCATCGCGTCAATCACCCACTCATGGGCAATGGTGCTTGCCCCGATCAAACCCCAGTGTGTCATAGCAGAGACAGCCTTTCTCGTTTGTCGGTCGCAGCACCACAACTCTGGCGCACGACGAGCCGCACCGAACTGACGATCGCTTCAGCCTCCGCCCGTCCGGCATTGATCTGTTTCAAGAGCAGTTGCGCGGCCCGCCGGCCCATCCCTTGCGGATCGACCGAAACCGTCGTCAGCGCCGGTACCGCCGTCTGCGCCTCGATCACGTCGTCGAAGCCGATGACGGCAAAATCCTCGCCCGGATCGAGGCGATGGGCACGCAAGCCGTCGCAAACACCGAAGGCGACCGCATCGTTGAAGCAGACCGCCGCCGTCGGCCGTTCGCGCAGCAGGAGTGCTCGCTCGATAGCCGCAACACCGCCTGCCCGCGACGGCGCGGAACTGATGACCAACTCATCATGAACAGCGAGATCCATGTCCGAGAGCGCATCGCGATAGCCTTGCAGTCGCTCATGAAAGACTGCCGTATCGGGAAAGCCCCCAAGGAAGGCGATGCGGTGATGGCCAAGCCCGGCAAGATGCCGCACGGCTTCGCGGGTGCCGGCATGATTGTCCGAGACCAATGACGAAACCTTGGCGCCCGCGACCTGGCGGACGACATTGACGACCGGTATACCGCTCGCCACCAGAGACTTCAGGTCGGCGGCTTCCGTGCCGCGGGCGGGCGACAGGATCAGGCCGGAAATTCCGTGTTCGCGCATCGAGGATATGACCTCGCGCTGGCGATCGAGGCTTTCGGCGGTATTGGCAAGGAACTGGACATAACCGGCCGACTGCACGACCATGTCGACTCCGACGGCAAGTTCGGCAAAGAAGCTGTTTGTCAGGTCATTGACAACGATGCCGATGATCTTCGACTTGGCATTGGACTGGCGCAGATTGGCCGCGCCGCGGTTATAGACATAGCCAAGCTCGCGGATGACTGCATTGACCTTGGCACGGGTCGCCTCATTGACCAGCGGGCTCGCCTGAAGCACGAGCGACACGGTCGACTTCGACACGCCGGCGGTGCGCGCTATATCGATGACCGTGACCCGTTCCTTACCCACATTTTCCTCCCAATGAGGCCGTTCACCTCAAAATCTGCCATTAGATAATTGGAACGTTCCAAATTTGTCAAGCGGTTTTCCGGAAAAACACACCACCAGACTGGCGATCCATCCCCAAAGGAACTCTTAGGTAAACAGCACATCGTTTATCTATTTGATTTTAAGGACTAATATGTAAATCCATGGGGAAAATAGCCTCAAATTGACCCGCATTGGAAGGGTCTCCGCCCCCCAATTGGCGCGCCGCAGCACGACGTTCGCTCAAATTTCCTCTTGAAAATTGGAACGATCTAAATTATTCGGCTTGTAACATCCAAGGAGGAGCCTGCATGTCCGCCACCCTGACGCTGCCGCGCGCCGATGGCTCGCTTGAGCCTTACCGCCTTGTGGGAACCCCGATCGCGCGGCCCGCAGCCGTCCCGACCTTCAGCCGCATCGCCTATGCAGCAGCCCATGTCGTGTCCGATCCGCTGGCCGATCTGCAGCCCTGGAATCGACCCGCCATCGACTGGGACACGACGATGGCGTTCCGGCATCATCTCTGGGCGCTGGGCTTCAGGATCGCCGAGGCGATGGATACATCGCAACGCGGCATGGGCCTTGACTGGGCCGGGGCGCAGGAATTGATCCGCCGCTCACTGACCGAAGCACGCACCGTTGCCGGCGCCGATCTCGCCTGCGGCGCCGGCACCGACCACCTTTCGCCGTCCGACACGCGCTCGTTGGATGATGTCATCCGAGCCTATGAAACGCAGATCGGCTTCGTCGAACGCCATGGCGGCCGGTCGATAATGATGGCAAGCCGGGCGCTCGCCCATATTGCCAGATCGCCGGACGACTACGGCAAGGTCTATGGCCACATTCTTCGCCAGGCGAAGGACAAGGTCGTGCTGCATTGGCTCGGCGACATGTTCGACCCGCAGCTGAAAGGCTACTGGGGTTCGGAAAATTTCGAGGACGCGGTCGATGCCGTGCTGTCGATCATCGAGGAGAACAAGGCAAAGGTCGAAGGCATCAAGATCTCGCTGCTCGACAATGCCTACGAGGTCGCCCTTCGCAACCGGCTGCCGGACGGCGTGCTCTGCTTCACCGGCGATGATTTCAACTATGCGGAACTGATCGAAGGCGACGGCCGCAAATACAGCCACGCCCTGCTCGGCATCTTCGATGCCGTCGCACCTTCGGCCTCGAAGGCGTTGGCCTCGCTGGCGGCAGGCGACGTCGCCACGTTCCGCAACGTCATCGAGCCGACCGTGCCGCTCTCACGCAAGATCTTCGAGACGCCGACACAGTATTACAAGGCCGGAGTCGTCTTCCTCGCTTGGCTGAACGGCCACCAGAAGCACTTCACTATGCCGGCCGGCATGCAATCGGCCCGTGGCGTACTGCACTATGCCGACATCTTCCGCCTTGCCGATAAGGCCAATGTGCTCGACAAGCCGGATCTGGCGATGGAGAGAATGAAGGCCTTTCTCGTCACTCAAGGGTTCTGAGTTCTCTCAGACCCGTGATTATTGCTGTGTTTTCGCGGAAACACTTCATTTCTTGCCTCATCTCGTGTTGAAGAAGGACAAGAAAATGCGGAGACGGCGAAGGCATGACTGCGATGAAATCCTGGAAGCGGCGTCTGCGCAAATGGCGCAACCGCGTCGCAAGGCGCGTCCTGGGCACCCGCACCGGTCGCGAGATGCTGGTCAGTTCTGTCAGCCCGACGATCGTATCGATGACGGCCGATTGCGGCGACCATCTGATGACCTTCTCACCGCACGACTACATTGGCCGGAAAATCTATCGCAAGGGCCATTTCGAGCGCGAGAACGTCGATCGCCTGCTGGCGATCCTGCGCAAGCGCGAGCTCTTGAGGCAGGATGCAGTTCTGCTGGAACTCGGCGGCAACATCGGTACGCAGACGATCTATTTTGCCCTGAGCCGGGCGTTCCGCCACATCCTGACCGTCGAGCCCGATCCACGCAATTTCAAGCTGCTGCGGACCAACATCGACCAGAACGGCCTGCAGGATCAGATCACCGCGATCAACAGCGCCGCCGGCGAAAGCAAGGGCGCTCTCGATTTCTTCCTGCACCGCGACAATCACGGCAAGAGTAGCGCCCTGCGCCAGAGCGACCGTGACATCGCCATTACGGTTCCCGTAAAGCCCGTCACCACCCTCCTCACTGAGGCAGCTGTCGCGCCGGAGGAGATCGGGCTGATCTGGATGGATATCGAGGGATATGAGCCGGTCGCCGCACGCTCGATGCTGCCGCTGCTCGAGCGCCGCGTGCCGTTCTATATGGAGTTTTCACCGACCTTCTACGGACCCGACGGATCAGCGGCCTTCGTCAATCATCTTTCGCAGTTCTACGAGAATTGCATTGTCTTTTTCGAGGACCGCCAGGTCGAGATGAAGGTGACGGCGATGCCGACCGAACAGGAACAGTTCGACGTCCTGCTGCTGCCTTGAGGCAAGGACGCGCCTCAGCGGGGTCAGCGCTTCCGGTAGAAATAGGTGCGTCCCGGCTCGGCGCCGGTCGGAAGCGGCAGCGGCTCAAGCGCGGAATGGTCGAGCGGCAGGCCGCTTGCAGCGATGCCGCCGGTGACAAGTGCCGCGGCGACCGATTGCGGCAGCCAGGTCAGCGTCTGGGCATCCTTTTCCGGATAGGCAGTACCAATATCGGCATGCGCAAAGGCAACATCCTTTCCGGCAAACTGCTCGATCGTCTCCCGGATGTCGCCGAGGATGAGATCCGCCTCCGGCGGCGTCGAATCGGGGTGTGAACCGACGGCACGATCGAAGGCAATGATTCGGTTGCGCGGAAACAGCTCGCGGATGTGATCATAGGTCCGTCCGTTTCCAAGCCCGATTTCCAAAATCACGCCGTCGGGCGCAACCATCGCGTTGTCCCTGATATGATTGAGAACAGCGCGCTGCGACTGCATGCGCGAGATAAAACTATCGAGGCGGCTCATCGAATACTGTCCATCCATTCCAAATCATGCGGGCCAAATCACGCGGGCCAAATCATATGGGTTGTCCCGCTTAACATGACGTCGCGCAACCGGTCGACCGCCCGGCATGAAATAAGCTGCTATTTCAACCGTACGACGGGCTGCCGCATCCGCACTTTTTGATATCCGCGATCGCCAGACCGTCGTCGCCTGCCCTGCGTGAATATGCTAGCCTGACGGCATGAGCCAGTTTTCCAGCGAAACATTCTTCGGTACGCTTCCGGTCTTCGTCGAATTCGAAGGCGTTGCCGACGCCAGCAATTACCGGGCATTGCCCCCCGACTGGGCTCTGGCGACCGCCGACATCGTCGATTCGACCGGCGCGATCGCGGCAGGGCGCTACAAGGCCGTCAACATGGCCGGCGCCAGCGTCATCTCGGCGATCTTGAACGCGCTCGGCAAGCATGATCTCCCCTTCGTCTTCGGCGGCGACGGCGCGCTGGTCGCGGTTCCCCCCTCGGGGGTGGATAAAGCGCGAGCCGCCCTCTCGGCGGTGCAAAAATGGGTCACGGAAGAACTGCAACTGACACTTCGCGCTGCCCTCGTTCCCGTGGCCGATGTCATCGCTGCGAGTCTCGAGGTGCGTGTCGCGCGCTTTCAGGTCAACCCGAATATATCCTATGCGATGTTTGCCGGAGGTGGCTCGAGCTGGGCGGAAGCGCGGATGAAAGAGGGCCTGTTTGCCGTCCCGCCTGCACCGGAAGGCGCGCGGCCAGACCTGACCGGCCTCTCCTGCCGCTGGAACCCCATTCAATCCCGCCACGGCGACATCGTCTCGATCATCGCGGTGCCAACCGGCTCCGGCAACTACGAAGCGTTTCAAGCCCTGATTTCCGATGTCGTGGCGCTCGCAGCCGGCGAGGAACGAGACGGCCATCCGGTTGCATCCGAAGGACCGCAGATCGGACTGTCGGCGGCGGGACTGTCGGTCGAGACGAAAACCGCCCCGAAGGGCAAACGCCTCCAGCACCGGCTATTTATTGTAGGGCAATATCTGCTCCTTGTTTGCCTCTACCGCCTCGGCCTGACGCTCGGCAATTTCGACCCGCGCAGCTACAGGCGAGAGGTCGCCCGCAATTCGGACTTCCGCAAGTTCGACGACGGCCTGAAGATGACGATCGACGTTGATCCCGAACGGCTGAAGCTGATTGAGACGCGGCTGGAGGACGCGGCCAAGGCGGGCGTCTGCCGCTATGGCCTGCACCGGCAGGACTCAGCACTGATGACCTGCATCGTGCCGACGCCGCTCAGCCACGACCACATGCACTTCATCGACGGCGCAGCCGGCGGTTATGCGGTCGCCGCAGGCCGCCTGAAGAATCAGGTATCGGCAGCAGCTTCCGTCGCGGTTACGCCTTGAGGATCGTCTGGCCCTCGATGCCTCGTCTTGCGAAGGCATTGCGGGTATCGACGATCAGCGGCGCCCAACGGGCAAGCGCGGCATAATCCACCGCGTCGTGATCGGTGGCGATCAACACTGCATCGAAGGCCTTCACCGACTGCTCGGTGAGCGGCACCGATTGCCGCCCCTTCAGAGCCATGTATTCGCGCGTCCGTGGAATCTCGGCCACGTGCGGATCGTGATAGGAAGCACTCCCGCCGCGTTCCTCGATCAGTTCGATCAGCTTCAGCGAGGGGCTTTCGCGAATGTCCGGCACGTTCTTCTTGTAGGCCAGGCCGATCAGCAGAACGCGCGAACGGCTGAGCGCCTTGCCGAGATGGATGTCGAGCGCTTCGGCGAGCCGTCCAACGACATGACGCGGCATGGCCGAATTGATCTCGCCGGCGAGTTCGATGAAACGGGTGGGCAGTTCGTATTCGCGCGACTTCCAGGTCAGGTAGAACGGATCGATCGGGATGCAGTGGCCTCCAAGTCCCGGGCCCGGGTAGAACGGCATGTAGCCGAACGGCTTGGTCTTGGCAGCATCGATCACCTCCCAGATGTCGATGCCCATCGCCTCGTAGACGACCTTCAGCTCATTGACGAGCGCGATGTTGACGGCACGGAAAATGTTCTCCGTCAGCTTCACGGCCTCGGCTGTCGCCGTTGAAGACACCGGCACGACGGTCTGGACCGCGGCGCCATAGAAAGCCTCCATCAATTTCGCCGCCTCGGCCCCATCGCCGGCGACAACCTTCGGGATGCTCGACGTGTGAAAATCGCGATTGCCGGGATCTTCGCGCTCCGGCGAGAAGCCGAGGAAAAAATCCTGCGCCGACTTCAATCCGGTCTTCTCAAGGATGGGCCGCACGACCTCGTCCGTCGTGCCGGGATAGGTTGTCGATTCCAGCACGATCAATTGTCCGGGCTTCAACGTCTCGGCAATGCGGTCGCAGGTCCGGGTAATGAACGAAAGGTCGGGATCGCGGTATTTCGTCAACGGCGTCGGCACGCAGATAATGATGATGTCGCAGTCGGCAAGGCGGCCGAAATCAGTCGTCGCGCGGAAGCGGCCTTCTGCCGTTTCCACGGAGAGAACCGCGTCCGGCACCGCCTCGATATAGGAGCGTCCAGCATCGATGGCGACGATCTTCTGTGGGTCGATATCGAAACCCGTGACGGCAAATCCACTGCGCGCCAGGGTGATTGCCAGCGGCAGGCCGACATAGCCGAGGCCAATCACGGCCGCATGGGCGGTGCGGTCTGCGATCTTCGACAAAAGGGTTTCGCTTGAGGAGGAAAGGACGGTCAAATGCATGTTCCCGGCTGATCGTGGCACGCGCAAGCGGCCTTGCTGATGCCGGTCAGTTGAGGATAAAATCTCCGGGTGTCAAGCATCCGCCCCGATCGGGCCGTCGCCGGACGTGCCACGATCCGCCAAATTATTGGCGCACAATCTGGTTTTGCCGATATCGCCTCCTATATTGATCGAGGCGCTAGCACCGGCCACCGAGAAGCGGTCTGGACATACTGGGTCAGCGAACCGCCGGATTTTCTTATAGAAAGCGGCGAGACACGCTATGAACATCCACAAGACCAATGTTTCCATTCACTTGCTGGACCGCGTATCGAACTGGTTGCAGCAGGCCGCCCTCAACGGTGAAAATCTCGAAACGGTGGTGACGGGCTTCTGCGAAAGGCTGGCGGCGGCCGGCTTGCCGCTCAATCGTGTCCACCTGAGTTTCTCGATGCTGCACCCCCTCTATGATGCGCTGGGATTCACCTGGCTGCGTGGCCAGGGCGTTACCGTCGAGGGCTACCGCGCCGACCCCAACGACGACAAACCCGATCGCTTTCTTCTCAGCCCATATTATTACCTGCTCAGCAACAATCTCGACCACCTGCGCCGGCAGATCGATCCGACCGCGCCGTCCGAATTCCCGATCTTCGACGACCTGAAGGAAATCGGCGTCACGGACTACATCGCCTTTGTGCAATCCTTCGGCGAAACCTCCGGCCAGGGGATGATCGGCTCCTGGTCCACCGATGCGCACGGCGGTTTTAGCGACAACATTATTGAGGCTTTGTTGCGCATCCAGAACAGCCTGGCCGTGGCTGCCAAGATGGCCGTTCTCAGTAAGCTCGCCGACAACATGCTCACCACCTATCTCGGTGAAAATGCCGGCAAGCGCGTTCTCTCGGGCCAAACCCGCCGCGGCGATGGCGAGACCATCCGCGCGGCACTCGTCATGGCGGACATGCGTCAATCGACGGTACTTGCGGAGAAGGAAGGCAGGCAGGTCTATATCGACACGCTCAATCAGTTCTTCGATGCGATCGCCACGCCGTTCAGCCGCAACGGCGGTGAAATCCTGAGTTTCGTCGGCGACGGCTTTCTCGCCGTCTATCCCTGCGGCCGTCACCGCGAGCCATCCCGAGTCGCCGCCTTGGCCGCGATAGCGGCGGTTCGCCAGGCAACGGCGCGTATGTCGGAGCTCAATGCCGGCCGGCGTCGGCAAGGTCTTGCCGACGTCAAATACGGCATCGGACTGCATGTCGGCAACGTCATGTTCGGTAATGTCGGCCTCAACGACCGCCTGACCTTTTCCGCCTTCGGGGCGGCGGTCAACGAGGTCGAGCGGCTGCAGGGGCTGACGAAGAAATATTCCAAGCCTATCATCGCCAGCCAGTCCTTCGCCACCTATTGCGGCGGCGACTGGGTCACGCTTGGCCACGAGAAGTTGCGCGGCGTCGGCCAGAAAGTCACGGTGCTTCTACCCGGCGACGAGATCATGAAGCTGGACAATGGCGAGACCATGCAAGGCCGATCGTTGGAGACGCGCTCGGAGGCGGAGCAGGTCATGCTGCTCTACCGCAACAGCAAGAAGAAAGCGCAACCGCGCGACCTTCTCTGGAACAAGCTGTTGCAGTAGAGAACAAGGTTGTTGGCACGGCCCGCGTGCAATAAACTTCACGGACGCAGGACACCACGATCCCGTTCGAATGATTGCTATTTTTACGTTCTCTGCCATCGTTATATCGGTGCACACTTTACCAGCCGAAGGTCATGGACAGGCTAAATTCAGTGGGATAGTCTGCCTTTAATGAAGCCGGGCCTCTACCCGGAGGCGAGCCTTGCGTAGCGCGAGTCGCCATGAAACGAGGACACATGCAGGCATGAATTCAGGCGCGGACCTGTTGCGGATCGAGGATTTGAGTATCTCGTTCGCGATGCTCGGCGGGCAGATCGACGCCGTCCGCAAGGCGAGCCTGCGCGTGCTGCCGGGCAAGGTAACGGCGCTGGTGGGCGAGTCCGGCTCAGGCAAGTCCGTCATCAGCCAGGCTGTGATGGGCATCCTGCCGAAGACGGCGACCTCCAGCGGCCGCATCCTCTTTTGCGACCCGGCGACCGGGGAAAGACCGACCGATCTTCTGCAGATGCGGCGCGACGGGCGGGAAATCCGCCACCTGCGCGGCAACCGTATGGGTAAGATCTTCCAGGAACCGATGACCTCGCTGTCGCCGCTGCATACGATCGGCAACCAGATCAGCGAGTCCCTGAAAATCCACACCGAAAAGTCCGGCCGGGAACGGCGCGAGCGCACCGAGGAAATGCTCGGATTGGTCGGCTTTGCCAATCCGTCGCGCGCCTTCGACATGTATCCCTTCGAACTTTCGGGCGGCATGCGTCAACGCGCGATGATCGCCATGGCGCTGATCTGCAACCCCTCGCTTCTGATCGCCGACGAGCCGACGACTGCGCTCGATGTGACCATCCAGGCGCAGATTCTGCAGCTGCTGCGGGACCTGCAGACCAAGCTGAACATGGCGATGCTCCTGATCACCCACGATCTCGGCGTCGTTGCCAATGTCGCCGACGAGGTGGTGGTGATCTACCACGGCGAAATCATGGAAGCAGGGCCGGTCGAGACCATCTTCCGCAAGCCCTCGCATCCCTACCTCAAGGGCCTGATGGCCGCCGTGCCGCATTTCGACATGAAGCCGGGCGAACGGCTGAAAGCCCTGCGGGAGGTACCGGTCAATACCAGCAGCCTGCTCGGGAAGCAGAAGCTTGCCGCCCGCACTGACCCCGTCAAGGCCGACGTTCTGCTGTCGGTACGCGACATCAGCAAGACCTTCAGCACCCGCAAATCGAGCTGGCTGACCAAGGATGCCGCGGTCGCGATCAAGGCTGTCGACGGCGTCAGTTTCGACATCATGCGCGGCGAATGTCTCGGGCTGGTGGGCGAAAGCGGCTGCGGCAAGACGACGGTCAGCAAGATCTTGATGCGCGCCGTCACGCCCGATACAGGCGCGGTCATGCTCAACAGCAGCGACGGCCCGATCGACGTGCTGAGGGCGGAGGGAGACGGACTGCAAACGCTGCGCACCAAGGTGCAGATGGTGTTCCAGGACCCGGTCTCCTCGCTGTCGCCGCGCATGACGGTGCAGAACATCCTGAGCGAACCGCTCGAAATCCATGGACGTGGCAGCGGCAAGTCGCGCGTCGAGACGGTCAAGGCCTTGCTCAAGGCGATCGGCCTCAACGAGCGCCATCTCAACCGTTATCCGCACAGCTTCTCGGGTGGCCAGCGGCAGCGCATCGGCATCGCCAGGGCACTGGCGCTCGGGCCGGACCTCTTGATCTGCGACGAGCCCGTCTCGGCGCTCGACGTTTCCGTCCAGGCGCAGATCCTCAATCTTTTGAAGGACCTTCAGAAGGAATTGGGGCTCACCTACCTCTTCATATCGCACAACCTCGCGGTCGTCGATTACATGGCCGACCGGATCGCTGTGATGTGCGGCGGGCGGATCGTCGAGGTCGCCCCGCGCGAGACGCTGATGCGTGCGCCTGTCCATCCTTATACGAAGTCGCTCCTTGCTGCGGTACCCTTCCCCGATCTCGACCGACCGCTTAATTTTTCGATGCTCAATCCAAGCGGTGCCGCCGACAAGAGCAGCTGGGGCAAACAGTTTTCCGATGAAGGCGACAGGGACGCTTTGTCGACGGCCGATCTCGGCGACGGCCATCTGGTCCTTGCGCGGCGAAACGCCGATGTTAGGGAGTTACGACCGTGATTACCCGCAGAACGACGCTTGGCATGCTTGCCTCCGTGCTGGTTCCCGGCACCAGCCGCGCCACGCCCGAGCCTGATTTTCTCCGGCCCTATCTGCGCGCGCAGACGTTGCCGGTTCTCGGCGAGAGGATTCCGAAAAATCCCCGCCGCGTCAATCTTGGCGCCATGGGCCGTGAGCCCGGCAAATATGGCGGAACGGTCCGCATGCTGATCGGCAGCCAGAAGGACATCCGATACATGACGATCAACGGCTATTCCCGTTTGGTCGGCTACGACGAAAACCTGCAATTCCAACCGGATATCCTGGAAAGCTTCGATGTTCAGGAAGGTCGTATCTTCACCTTCAAGATACGGGACGGTCATCGCTGGTCGAACGGCAGCTACCTGACATCGGAGGACTTTCGCTACACGTGGGAAGATGTGATCCTCGACAAGGGTCTGCGCAAGGGCGGCGTTCAGCGCGAGCTTCTCGCCGACGGAAAACCACCCGTGTTCGAGGTTCTGGACGAATTGACCGTCCGCTACAGCTGGAGCGCGCCGAACCCGGACTTCCTGCCGGGTCTTGCAGCCGCGTCCCCGATCATCCTGCTCCTGCCGTCTGCCTACATGCGACATTTCCACAAGAAATATCAGGACGAATTCCGTCTCTCGGCCCTGATGAAACAGTATCGCGTCAAGAAATGGGCCGATCTGCACATCAAGATGTCACGGCAGTATCGCCCTGAAAACCCCGATCTGCCGACCCTCGATCCTTGGGTCAACAGAACCGCGCCGCCGGCCGAGCAATTCGTTTTCGAGCGCAATCCGTTTTTTCACCGGGTGGACGAAAACGGGCTGCAACTGCCCTATGTCGATCGCTTCCTGCTCAACATCAGCTCGTCCGAAATCATCCCGGCCAAAACTGGAGCTGGCGAGAGCGACCTTCAGTCGACGGGTGTCGACTTCTCCGACTATGCGTTTTTCAAGGACTCGGAAAAACGCTACCCGGTGAAAGTCAACCTGTGGAAGAGAACGGAGGGCTCCCGTATCGCTCTGTTGCCCAACCTCAACTGCGGCGACAAGGTGTGGCGCGATCTTTTCTGGGACGTGCGGGTGCGCCGGGCGCTTTCGCTCGCGATTGACCGGCACGAGATCAACATGGTCAGCTTCTATGGGCTCGGCAAGGAAAGTGCCGACACGATCCTTCCGGAAAGCCCGCTGTTCAAGCCCGAATATGCCTCGGCCTGGGCCAGCCACGATCCGGACCAGGCCAATGCCCTGCTGGACGACGTCGGCCTTGTACAGAAAAACAGCGCTGGCATTCGTCTCCTGCCGGACGGGCGCGAGGCACAGATCGTCATCGAGACCGCCGGCGAAAGCACGCTCGAAACCGATGTTCTGGAACTGATCAAGGATCACTGGATGAAAATCGGCTTCTCGCTTTTCATCAAGACATCGCAGCGCGACGTTTTCCGCAGCCGCGCGATGGGCGGCGACATCATGATGTCCATGTGGAACGGCCTCGAAAACGGGGTGCCGACGGCGGACATGAACCCGGCGCGCCTTGCACCGAGCGCCGACGACCAATTGCAATGGCCGGTCTGGGGCATGTACTATCTTTCCCTCGAGCAGAACGGTCACGCGCCGGAATTGCCGGAAGCGGCGGCGCTGGTCGAGCTTTTGAAGGAATGGCGCAAGACCGTCGATACCGCCGAACGAACGCGCATCTGGCACGAAATGCTCGATATCTACACGCAGAACGTATTTTCGATCGGCATCGTCAACGCCACGCTTCAGCCGGTGCTCCATTCTTCTTATCTGCGCAACATTCCCAAAAAAGCCCTCTACGGCTTCGATCCGACCTGTTTTCTCGGGGTCTATATGCCGGATACCTTCTGGTACAGCAGCGAGGTTAGCTGATCATGTTGCGTTACATATTCTGGCGCATTCTGGCGATGATCCCGACGCTGCTGATCATCTCCGCGCTGGTCTTTACCATTATCGAACTGCCGCCGGGCGACTATTTCGAAAGCTACATCTCCGAACTGCGTGCCCAGGGCGAAGCGGTGGACATGGCGGAGATCGAAGAGCTGCGCGCCCAATACGGCTTCGATCGTCCGCCGGTACTGCGCTATTTCCATTGGGTTGCCGGCATGCTGCAGGGCGACTATGGCTATTCCTTCGAGTACCAGCTTCCTGTTAACGAGGTTGTCGGCGACCGCCTCTGGCTGACCGTGCTGGTCTCCTTCGTCACCATCCTGTTCACCTGGCTGGTCGCCTTCCCGATCGGCATTTACTCCGCCACCCATCAATATAGCTGGGGCGATTACGGGCTGACCTTCCTCGGCCTGATCGGCATTGCCATTCCGAACTTCATGTTCGCGCTGATCCTGATGTATTTCGCCAATATCTGGTTCGGCACCTCCATCGGTCACCTGATGGACCAGAAATACCTGGCCGAGCCGATGAGCTGGGAGAAGATGAAGTCGATCCTGGAGCATCTCTGGATCCCGGTGCTGATCGTCGGCACGGCAGGCACCGCCGGCATGATCCGAAGGCTGCGCGCCAATCTGCTCGACGAGCTGCAAAAACAATATGTCGTGACGGCACACGCCAAGGGCTTGCATCCGTTCCGTGCGCTGGTCAAATATCCGCTGCGCATGGCACTCAACTTCTTCATCTCGGATATCGGTTCGATCCTGCCGGCGATCATTTCCGGTGCCGAAATCACCGCCATCGTTCTGTCTCTCGAAACAACGGGCCCGATGCTGATAAAAGCGTTGCAAAGTCAGGATATGTATCTTGCCGGTTCGTTCCTGATGTTTCTGGCGTTCCTTACGGTGATCGGTGTGCTCATATCGGACTTTGCGCTTGCCCTGCTCGATCCGCGCATCAGACTGCAAGGCGGTAGCACCAAGTGACGATATCCCTTCCCGAATCCGGCGCGCCGCTGGCGCACTACGTATCGACCGCGCCCTTCGACCCGCATTCCGTCGATGTGATGACCGAGGAACAATCGCGCGTCTATCAGGCGTCGCAGACGCGGCTGATGTGGTGGAAATTCAAGAAGCATCGCCTGGCGCTGTACTCGCTCTATTTCCTCGGTTTGCTCTACGCGATCATTACCATCGTCGAATTCCTGGCGCCCTATAACCTGCACACCCGCAACGTCGATTTCATCCATTCGCCGCCGCAGCGGGTTCATCTCTTCCATGACGGCAATTTCGTCGGACCGTTCGTCTATGGTCGCACGATGACGCTCGACATGGACACGCTGCGCCGCATCTATGTCGACGACGCGAAGAAGATCGAACCGATCCGCTTCTTCTGCAGCGGCGACAGCTACCGGTTCTGGGGCCTGTTCGAAGCCAACAAACACCTGATCTGCCCGGCCGAAGGCGGCGAGATGTTCCTGCTCGGAAGCGACCGCCTCGGTCGTGACGTGCTGTCGCGCATTCTCTACGGCGCCCGTATATCGCTGACCATCGGCCTGCTCGGCATCACCATGAGTTTCGCGCTCGGCATCGTCATCGGCGGTCTCGCCGGTTATCACGGCGGCATCTTTGACCTGATCGTCCAGCGCGTCATCGAGGTGCTGCAGTCCATCCCGAGCATACCGCTGTGGATGGCGCTCGCCGCGATCATGCCGGTGACCTGGAGCCCGATCCTCATCTATCTCGGCATTACAGCCATTCTTGGCCTGCTCGATTGGACGGGCCTCGCGCGTGCCGTGCGCTCGAAGCTGCTGGCGCTGCGCGAAGAGGATTACGTGCTCGCAGCGCAGCTCATGGGCGCAGGCTCGAGCCGCATCATCGGCCGCCACCTCGTCCCCGGCTTCATGTCGCACCTGATCGCAACGGCGACGATGTCGATCCCCGGCATGATCCTCGGCGAGACCGCACTCAGCTTCCTGGGCTTGGGTCTTCGTCCACCAATTACGAGCTGGGGCATCCTGTTGACGGAAGCCCGCAGCGTCAGTGTCATTGCTTTTTATCCCTGGCTGTTGTTTCCAACTATTCCGGTCATCCTCGTGATTCTAGCCTTCAATTTTCTGGGCGACGGTCTTCGTGATGCTGCCGATCCCTATAAGTGAAGTGGAACCTGATATGCTGAGGAAGATGGGCAGTGCGAGGGGAGACAAGAGGCTCCGCTCATGACCCGCCGGATCGAAGACGCCCGGATTCTGATGTACAGCCACGACACGTTCGGCCTCGGCCATCTCCGGCGGTGCCGCACCATCGCGCATTCGCTCGTCGAGGATTATCGCGGGGTCAACATCCTGATCATCTCGGGCGCCACCATCGCGGGTGCCTTCGATTATCGGGCCCGCGTCGATTTCGTGAAGATCCCGAGCGTCATCAAACTGCGCAACGGCGAATACACCTCGATGGACCGGCATATCGACCTGCACGAGACGCTGAAGATGCGCAAGTCGATCATCCGCCACACCGCCGAGACCTTCCAGCCGGATATCTTCATCGTCGACAAGGAGCCGATGGGTCTGCAGGGCGAAGTCGAAGAGACCCTCGCCTATCTCAAAAAACAGGGAACGACCCTCGTTCTCGGCTTGCGCGAGGTCATGGACGCGCCGCATCTGCTCGACGCGGAGTGGAAGGCCAACGACGTAATGCGCAAGATCGGCCAGTTCTACGACAACGTCTGGGTCTATGGCCCGCCGGATTTCTACGATCCGCTCGTCGGTCTCGACGTTCCCTCGCACGTTCGGGCGAAGATGGATTTCGTCGGCTTCCTGCAGAGAAGCGTCTCCCCTGACGTGGAGTCCGAACACAAGCCGAAGGGCGACTACATCCTGGTGACCACCGGCGGCGGCGGCGACGGCTCGGACCTGATACATGACGTGATCGACGCCTATCAGGAAGATCCGACGCTGACGCACAAGTTGTTGATCGTGCTCGGCCCCTATATGCCGGCGAAACAGCGGCACAAGCTGATCACCAAATGTGCGAAGATCTCCGCTCTCGAAGTGATCGAATTCGACAACCGGATGGAAGAACTGATCGCCGGCGCCAGGGCCGTGGTGGCCATGGGCGGCTACAATACCTATTGCGAAATTCTGTCCTTCGACAAGCCGGCGCTGATCGTGCCGCGGGTCATGCCGCGTGAAGAACAGTTGATCCGTGCAAGCCGGGCTGCCGAACTTGGGTTGATCGACATGCTCCTGCCGGAGGAAGCCAGAGACCCCATGCGCTTTGCCGCAGCCCTCAAGGCCCTGCCGGACCGACAGCCGCCGTCGAAAAGCGCTTCCGGTATGACCCTTGAAGGTCTTGCCAATATATCGCAGATCGTCGGAGAATGGCTCGGTCGCCGCGAACACGAGCATCTGACCGTCCTGAAGGGATGACTTCGCCTTGACGCAACGCCGCAAGATCGTCGTGGTGCTGAAGGGGTATCCGCGCCTTTCGGAGACCTTCATCGCCCAGGAGCTGCTGGGATTGGAACGGGCCGGTTTCGAACTGGCGCTGGTGGCGTTGCGCCGTCCGACGGACCAGAAGCGCCATCCCGTGCACGACGAAATCCGCGCCCCGGTTCACTATCTTCCGGAATATCTGCACGACGAGCCTTTGCGGGTCGCCCGCGCCTTCGCGCACTGTGTCGCGAAACCTGGTTTCTGGCGCGGTCTTCCGGCGTTCCTGTCCGATCTCTGGCGCGACCGCACGCGCAACCGACTTCGCCGCTTCGGCCAGGCGATGGTTCTTGCGGCCGAGTGGCCAAAGGGTGGTGAATGGCTGCACGCCCACTTCATCCACACGCCGGCCTCCGTTGCCCGGTACACCAGCACGATCAAGGGGATCGCCTGGACCTGTTCGGCCCACGCCAAGGACATCTGGACGTCACCGGAATGGGAGCTTGCCGGCAAGCTCGCCAGCACGCGCTGGACCGTGACCTGCACGCAGACGGGATTTGAGCATTTGCGGCATCTTGCCGGCGGTAAGCCGCGTGTGCATCTGAGCTATCACGGCCTCGACCTCAGCCGCTTCGGCGCGTTTGACGGCGTCCGATCAGCCTCCGACGGCTCGCGGCCGGATGCGCCGGTGACGATCATGAGTGTCGGCCGCGCCGTCGAGAAAAAGGGCTTCGACATTCTGCTGCGTGCGCTCAGCCTGCTGCCCAGCGATCTCAACTGGCGGTTCGAACATATTGGCGGTGGCGAACAGCTGAAGCGGCTTCAGGCGCTGGCGGAGGAACTCGGCATCGCGGAAAAGGTCGCCTGGCACGGATCCCTGTCGCAAACGGAAGTTCTGCAGCACTACCGCAGCGCCGACATTTTCGCCCTTGCCTGCCGCATCACGGCAGATGGTGACCGCGACGGATTGCCGAATGTGCTGGTCGAAGCATCGAGCCAGGCCCTGGCCTGTGTATCGACGAACATTTCCGGCGTGCCGGAACTGCTCATCGATGGCGAAAACGGCTTGGTCGTGCCACCAGAGGACCCGCAAGCCTTCGCCCATGCCCTGGAAAAGGCCGTTCGGGATCCCGCCCAGCGCCACCGGTTGGGCGACGCGGCGGAAAGAACCGTGCGCAGGGAATTCGACCACCACACCAGCATCGACCAGCTGAAAACCCTCTTCGAGACCGAATGGCAGGCGGCGCAATGATCGGTGGCGAAACGGCGTCGCCGCGCGTCTTTTTCTATGTCCAGCACCTGCTCGGCATCGGCCATCTGGCGCGCGCCAGCCGTATTTCCCGCGCGCTTGCCGAAGATGGCTTCGAGGTGACGGTGGTGACGGGCGGCATGCCGGTGACCGGTTTCCCCGGACCACATGTGCACCACATCGCCCTGCCGCCGATCACTGCCGGCGACGCCGGTTTTTCCGGGCTCGCCGATATCGACGGCAACCCGGTCGACGACGCCTTCAGGGCAAACCGCCGCAACCTCTTGCTGACAGCATTCCGGGAAAACCAGCCTGATATCGTCATCATCGAAGCCTTTCCCTTCGGCCGCCGCCAGGTCCGCTTCGAACTTCTGCCGCTGCTCGACGAAATCGCGTCGATGGACGACCGGCGGCCTCTGGTCATGACATCGCTTCGCGATATCCTGCAGGAACGCTCCAAGCCCGGCCGCGACGAGGAAACTGTCGCCGTGTTGAAACGGTATTTCGACCGGGTCCTCGTCCATGGAGATCCGACCTTCGCCCGGCTGGAGGATACGTTTCCGCTTGCCGCCGAGATCACCGACAAGGTCGTCTACACCGGGCTCGTCGCAGCCCCGCCACCCGCAGAACCGACGGCGCATTTTGACATCATCGTCTCGGCCGGTGGCGGCGCAGTCGGCACTCCCTTGATCCGCGCGGGCCTCGAAGCAGCAAGATCGACCGACAAGACCTGGTCCTGGGCCTTGATCACCGGTCCCAATCTGCCACAATCCGATTTCGATGCGATAGCGGCGGATGCACCTGAACATGTCAGCGTTTATCGCTTCCGCCCGGATTTCGCGAGCCTTCTCAAGGGCGCCAAACTGTCCGTCTCACAAGCGGGCTACAACACGGTCTGCGACATTCTGCGCGCCGGCTGCCACCCGTTGCTCATCCCGTTCACCGCCGGCGGCGAAACCGAACAGACGGTCAGGGCCGAGCGCCTCGAAAAGCTGGGGCTCGCTCATGTGTTGACCGAGGATGTGCTGTCGCCGGCAAGCATGACGCGCGCGATCGAATCGGCACTCGCAGCCGCCGGCCGTCCGCGGCACACGCTCGATCTTGAGGGCGCGCACCGCACAGCGGAAATTCTGCGCGGCCTCCTCTGACCGCCGATCAGACGGCGCCGATCACCATGAAGCGGGTGTATTTCTTCATCGCCAGCGAGCCGGCAAAGGCAACGCGGCTGAGCGCCGTCTGTTGCTGGAAGGCTTCAAGCGTCGGCACGCAGTTGATGTGTGTCGGCTCGCTGAAATAATCGTTCGACTGCAAGAGGACCTGCGTGCCGCGCGGCAGCAAAGACAGCCATGCCGGAAGATCGACGATGTGTTCGCAGCTGGTGTTGATCACCAAATCAGCCCCGGACGCGCTGTAGTCGAGTGCATACATATCGCGGGTGATGGCGCGAAAATGCTCTCCGGCCTTTGCGTTCAGCGTCTCGGCCACCTCCGCGACCTCCGGATCGATATCGACGCTCTCGATCAGCCCGATTTCGAAGCGGTTGTCGTCGAAGAACATCCCCGACAGCACGCCGTACCACCCGCCGAGAACGACGATGTGGTTAAATTTTCCGCCAAGGCTTTCAAACAGCCTGTCGCGTGCCCATATCTTGCTTCCAACCTGCTTGTGGTTGAAGGCCGTGCCAAGGTCCGCGTCCGGATATTTGGCGACGACTTTCGCAAGACCTTCGACTAGAGAGCTTCCCGTATAGGCGGCCAGACCGCGGAATATATCGAAGGCACTTTCGTGCCAATCTATTGTGTTTGCTTCGTTTGTTCGGGTGGTTTTCATCATGCGCGTGTTGTAGTCTGGACTTTTCTGGAGTGCAAGGAATGCAAGTCAACCTGAGGGATGCCATCTCCGTTTCTGACGGCCTGGAAACGGGAAAGGATATACCGCATCTGGCAGGAATTGGTGCAACCATGCGGCAGGTCTTTGCCGCGCATTTCATGCGCGACTGCCCGCACGTCCTGGAAATCGGTGGCCATATCCGGCCCGTGACGCCTTACCTCACCCACCATCCGCTGTCCGTGACCGCCGTGGATCCGAAAACAGAGGCTTACGAAGCGCATGAGCTGAACGGCAGGCAATGCCGTGTGCGGCATATTCAGGCCAAGTTCCAGCAGATCGATTATCACTACCAGCCCGGCAGCTACGGTCTGGTCATGCTCGGCTATTCGCTGAAGCCTTTCGGCAGCAAGGACCCGCTTGGCGAACTGCTGTTCTCGCTGATCGACAATGCCGGAACCGTGGTCATCGAATATGCGCCGGGACTCGAACGTGCCGCATCACAGGTGCCACAGATCGTCAGCCGCCCATCGGTCAAGATCCGGGGGCAGTTCGATCTTCACCTTCACGACCCCGAGATCGCTGGCACGGCCTATGCCGCCCGGCGCTTCTACGTCCTCGACACCCGCTATTCGGTCAGTTGAACCCGCCCATGGAAAACCGTCTCTCCCGATATATCTGGACCCATACGCGCGGTCAGCAGCTCTGGATTCTGCTGGTCGTCGCAGTCTCGATGGTTCCCTATTTCCTGTCGTTCGACCTGCCCAAGCAGATCGTCAACGGACCCATTCAGGGCCAGGGTTTCGATCAGCCGGGCGCCACCCAGACCTTTATGAACATGAGTTTCGACCTGCCCTGGCTCGGCATGGTCACGCTGTTTGACGGCATCGAACTGACGCGCATGCAGACGCTGTTCGCACTCAGCCTGGTGTTCCTGGGCTTGGTGATCGTCAACGGCCTCTTCAAATTCTACATCAACACCTACAAGGGCCGTCTTGGCGAACGGCTGCTGCGGCGCATCCGCTTCGAACTCGTCGATCGCATCCTGCGTTTCCCGCCCAGCCAGTTCAAGCGGATGAAGGGGGCGGAAGTCTCCAGCATGGTGAAGGACGAGGTCGAGCCGCTGGGTGGCTTCACCGGCGACGCGTTCGTCCAGCCGGCGCTGCTCGGTGGGCAGGCGCTGACGGCGCTGTTCTTCATCTTCATGCAGAATGCCTGGCTCGGGCTGATCGCGGCCGTCATGGTCGGCATCCAGGCGGCCATCATTCCGCGCATGCGCCGGCGCCTGCTCGTGCTTGGCCGCGAACGCCAGCTCACCGCGCGCGAGCTGGCCGGCCGTGTGAGCGAAATCGTCGACGGCATCGGCACGATCCACGCCTATGACACCTCGAACTACGAGCGCGCCGACATCGCCTCGCGCCTCGGCCGCATCTTCAAGATCCGCTACGACCTCTACCAGTGGAAATTCCTGGTCAAGTTCATCAACAACTTCCTCGCCCAGCTGACGCCGTTTCTGTTCTACTGTATCGGCGGTTATCTGGCGCTGCAGGGCCGTCTCGACATCGGCCAGCTGATCGCCGTGATCAGCGCCTACAAGGATCTGCCAGGCCCGCTGAAGGACCTGATCGACTGGGACCAGACCCGCCAGGACGTACAGGTGAAATATGTGCAGGTGGTCGAGCAGTTCAGCGTCGACCGCACGATCGATCCGTCCATTCAGGCAGCCGCCGCCGATGCCGGCCCGATGAAACATCCGCTGGCGGCGGTCAACCTGTCGCTCGCCGACGACAGCGGCGCCAAGCTTCTGGAGCGCGTTTCCGTGCAGATCCATCCCGGCGAGACGGTGGCGATCGTCGGCGGCGCTGCCGGCGGCGGCGACATGCTGGCCGAGGCCTTCGGCCGCCTGATCTGGCCCGAAACCGGCAAGGTCACGGCAGGCGGCGACGATCTGTTGGAGATGCCTGAATCCATCACCGGACGCGGCATTTCCTATGTCTCGGCGGATGCCTATTTCTTCTACGGCAGCCTGCGCGACAACCTGCTCTACGGCCTCAAGCACGCGCCGCTGAAGGAAGCCGCCTATGAGGGCAGCCGTGCTGCCCATCGCAAATGGGAGATCAACGAAGCCCGGATGGCCGGAAACCCGGATTATGACGTCAACAGCGACTGGATCGACTATCAGGCCGCCGATGCGACCGACACGAACGATCTTTTCACGCCGGTCCTGTCGGTACTGGATACCGTTCAGCTGTCGAAAGACATCCTCGATCTTGCCCTTCGCAGCACCGTGTCTCCGGACGATCATCCGGGCCTTGCGGAGGGCATCGTCGAGATGCGCCATGCCCTTCGCGATGAACTCGAGGAGGCTGGCCTAAGCAGCCTCGTCGTCTCGTTCGAGCCCGGCGCCTACAACACCGAGGCGACCGTCGGCGAGAACCTGTTGTTCGGCACGGCGACCGGTCCGGCCTTCATCGGCAAGGCGATCGGCAGGAACGCCTATTTCCGCTCTGTCGTCGGGCGCACCGGCCTCGACCGCATCATGTTCGACATGGGTTACAGCATCGCCGAAAACGCGGTGGAACTGTTTGCCGACCTGCCGCCGGATCACCCCTTCTTCCAGCAGCTCACCTTCATGACGGCGGACGATATCCCGGAGTATCAACTGCTGCTGCAGAAGCTCAAAGGCAAGGGCTTCGACGCTGCCTCCGAGGATGAAAAGGGCGCCATCATTCGTCTTAGCTTCCGCTATATCGAGCCGCGGCATCGTTTCGGCCTCCTGACCGACGAACTGATGGCGAAGATCGTCGATGTCCGCCGCCAGTTCCATGACGGCTTGCCGGAGAATATGCGCGGCGATATCGAGCGCTACGACCCGGAACATTATCTGGAGTCCGCGAGCCTCATGGACAACATCCTGTTCGGCCGCATCAGCCACAAGCATTCCGACGGCTCAAAGCGCATCCGTTCCATCGTCAGCTCGCTCTTGAATTCGCTCGGCCTGTTGGAGAACGTGATCGATATCGGCCTGGACTTCAATGTCGGTGCCGGCGGCAAACGCTTGACCGCTGTGCAGAGGCAGAAGCTCAATCTGGCACGTGCGCTGGTGCGCCGTTCGGATTATTATATATTTAACCGCCCATTGCCCGGCCTCGACCACCGCCTCCAGGACGAAATCGTCCGCGACGTGCTGAAGCTGGTGCGCCGGGACGGACGCGACCCGGCGGTGATCTGGGTGCTTTCGAATACCGCGCTGTCAAGCCTTTTCGACCGTGTCCTGGTCTTCGACCGGGGCACGCTCGTGGAGGACGGGACGCATGCCGCACTCGTTGAGAATAACGGTATCTTTAAGGAACTTGTGTCATCATAATATCAAACGCAAAGTCCATGCGTGCGGTGCGGCGCAGGCACGGACATCCTCCTGACGGCACCGGTGAACATCACCGGCGTCTGATCCCGGAAGGAAGAAAATGGGGAATGGGCACGGACATGCTTCTGAAGGATGAAGTACAAATGCTGCGGCGCGTGCCGCTGTTTTCGAATGTCGAGCCGGGAAAGCTGAAGCTACTCGCCTTCACATCCGACCGTGTCAGCTACGATGCCGGCGAAGCCATCTTCCATCAGGGCGACACCGGCGATGCTGCCTATGTCGTGCTTGCCGGCAAGGCAGATATCCTGGTCGACTCTTCGACCGGCCCGATCAAGATCGCCGAAGTCGAGACCAATTCCATCGTCGGCGAAATCGCCATTCTCTGCGATGTCTCGCGAACGGCCACGGTGCAGACGACAACAGCGGTGGAAGCCCTGCGCATCCGCAAGGAACACTTCCTCAAACTCCTGACCGATTTCCCCGAAATCACCATCGAGATCATGCGCGTGCTGGCCGATCGGCTGAGCCACACCACGAGCGAATTGTCCGAAGCGAGAAGCCGCGCGCGCAAGGCCGAGTAAGCTGAACGCCCAACCTCAACTGGTCCCCAGCCCTTCCAGTCGAAGATTCCCGATAGGGTCGCTTGAACCGATGACGCCGGTCGTCCGGTCGATACGGAAATTGCCTGACGGCAAACCGGACGCGCATTTCTCGAATATCCGGAAGATGAGGGCAAAACGCGCCTGCGCCGCGTTTGCAATCGCCCAAGTGCCTTCGGCATAAAGCCGGCCAACGGCCCGATAAAGCGCCATCCGCTCCGGCGTGATCCAGTCGAGAGCGAGATCGCTCCCCATGCGCAGCCGGTACCAGTCGGCCAGGAAGTCCATCGCGGAAATGCCGCGCAGCAACTGAGGTCTTGCACCAGCCGCTTTTAAACGGGCCGCGAGGCGGCCTTGCAGCACCCTGTCGTCGCGGGCCGCCGAAACTGCGCCAGCGGTGTCATCCGTCGCCACCGGCTTGTCCATCAGAGCCAGCGCGGCCAGATCGGCAAGATCGAGGCTGCGGACCAGCGCTGCAATGTCTATCGGCCATTCTCGCTTGAGAAAACGCCGTCCGACCAGATGGCCGAGATGCTCGAACAGGAAACCGCCATAGTCGCTAACCTCGAGCATGCGGCCCGCATCCAGCCCGGACGGCACGATCTCGCGGTCGTAGGTCCGCCGCAGTTCCGGGTTTAATGGCATGGCCTCGATACCGACGGTCTCGATGTCGAGGTGATGTTCGCCGATCGTGATCACTTTGTAGGCGCCGGGAAAGGCAACGAGAGACGGCATCGCCACGTTGATCAGGAATCGGTCGCCGCTGCGGTACCTTGCCGTGTCGTTGACATGCAGATGGCCGCTGAAATGCACATCGACGCCCGCCTTGATCAGTGCTTCGCCAACAGCCTCCACCGGAATGCGCTCGGACATGCCCGTTCTGCCAAGCAAGGCAACCTCGTCGTCCAAGGTTCCATCGAGAGGATCGAGCACCGGATAGTGGGAGAAGGCCAGCAGCGTCTTGCCCAACCGACGCGCGCGCGCCGAAACATCCTTCATCCAGCCGAGAATGAACGGTTTGTGCGTCAGCATGGCATTCCAGCCAGCGCTGGTGCTGTCGGCAAGATCCCCCGTCTCGTCCGGCACGATGCCATCGACCGGAACGAAGACATTGGCGTCGATCATCAACAGCCAGACACCGGGAAACGGCTCGATGAGATAGGACGCGTCCATCAGCGACCGGGTGATTTTCCCATCCGGCGAGTGCACGTCGTAGAGCCGGGCTGCCGGATCGCCATCCGTGCCGAACGGCGTTTCCCAATGAAGGTCTTCGGGTTGCGGAAAAAACCCGAAATCCACCATGGCGGCGAGCCCGTCCGGATAACCCTGGCAATACATGTGCTCGCTGGCGATGATCGACCGGGCGCCGCGATCGCGCACCTGCGGATCGCTGCTGACAACGCTGTAGCCGCCGTCCTCGTTCATGAACCGCTTGGCGCGGTGTCGGCCAGCCGCGCCGAAGATGTCGTGATTGCCGACGGTGGCATAGAACCGCATGCCGTATTGCGCTGCGTAACCGTCCAGCACCCGTTTCACACCCTTGACGGTTTCCACCTGCCCGTCATCGGAATAATCCCCGAGCAGAACGACATGCCGAATGCCGCTTTTCGCGATTTCATCGAGCGCGTGGTGAAGCGCAAAGTAGCTCTCGTTGAAGACCCGTGTCGACCGGGCGGTATCGGCGAGCAGCCTGAAGGTCAAGCGGCGGCCGCCCTGCACGATTCCGGGAAAGCCGTAATCGGCATAAGGATCATGAAAATGCGCATCGGCGATGACGGCGATGCGCGGGTGCTCAGAGGGCCGCATACTGTCAGAGTTTCCGTCGGCAGGTTCAAACCGGATTCGTTTGCTTTCGTCTCTGCCACATATGGAAAGAAAAAGCGAATTGGTGTCTCGCTTAACCCCGGCAGTTTGGCTAACATGACTGAAATTAGGCTTGGTTAATCAAGCCTGCCATAAAAAGACGACCTTAAGAATTACGTGGGACAGTTGCAGACGGACAGTCGTTACGGCTAGCCGTGACTGAGGCGAGAGAGTGAACGAAAACGTGTTTCGGGTGCGGTTATGGGGAGTGCGCGGCAGTCTCCCGGTTTCGGGGGCCGACTTTCAACACTATGGCGGCAACACCATCTGCATCGAGATGCAATGCGGACCGCATAGATTGTTGTTCGATGCCGGCTCCGGGCTGATGCCGGCGGGCCAGGCGCTCAAGGCCGCCGGCGTCTCCGATTTCAATCTGTTCTTCACCCACTGTCACTACGATCACATCATCGGCCTGCCTTATCTGCCGGCGCTGTTCGATCCGCATGCTTCGGTGACACTGTGGTCGGGACATCTGGCCGGGCGGATGTCCACGCGCCAGATGATCGGCGAATTCATGCGGCCGCCCTGGTTCCCGGTCGAACCGGACATCTGCCGCGCCGCCATCAATTGCCGCGATTTCCGCTCCGGCGACGTGCTGGCTCCCTATGACGACGTTGCGATCAAGACCGGCAGTCTCAACCACCCCGGCGGCGCGATCGGTTACCGGGTGGAGTGGGGAGGCCGCGCGGTGGCGCTCGTCACGGATACGGAGCACCGGCCGGGAACGCTCGACCCGGCGGTGCTCGATCTCATCGATGGCGCCGATCTATTCCTTTATGACTGTATGTATACCGACGACGAGATGCCTCGCCATGTCGGCTACGGCCATTCCTCGTGGCAGCAGGCCATCCGCCTCGCCAAAGCAGCCCGCGCCAAGCGGGTTGCGTTCATCCACCACTCACCGCTTCGCACCGACAGCGAACTCGACGCCATCCAGCGGCTCGCTACGCAGGAATTCAAAGGCGCTTTCATGGCACGGGACGGCCAGGCGATCGACCTGTGAACGACGCGGGCCTCATTGCCGCTTACTGATCTCGCAGAACATCCGTGACGCGGCACCAGCGGCAGGCAGGGTGGCGCGCGGTGACGTCGAAAAGCGCGATCATGAAGTCCCAGACGGCTTCGTCGTGAACCAGATGATGGGTCAAAAGCCCCAGCGACCCACCGTGATCGAACATATGCCCGAGACGCGCAACGATTTCCCCGGCAAGCGCCATCCGGTCGCGTCCGCCGCGCGTGCCGTGCCAGTCCATGACGTCGACATGCGTGTTCACCACCCTCAAGACGGATGGCATTTCCGGGCCGTAGACCGACAATGCTTCAAAACCGAGATCGGCGAGCCGCGGCACGAGCCCCGCGTCGATCCGGTTCCACGGCGGCACGAGCATGGGGACGAAACGGTTCGGGTGCAGGCCGGCGAGATGGCTGAAGCCCCGTTGCAACTCGTCGAGCACTTCGGAAGCCGGCCGATGGCAGCCGAGCTCCTGCTTCTTTTCGCCCGCGCCCGCATAATTCACATGCGACCAGCCGTGGACGGCGACGCTGCAGGACGGCGCACGCGCCAGTCTCTGAGCGAGCGCCTCGCCGGTATAGGCGGGAATGACGGCAAGCGTCAGCGGCACGGAAAATGCGCCGGTGATCTCGAGCAACCGCTCCAGCGGCGTGCTCGGCTCAACCGCATCGTCATCCCGCAGCCAGCAGCGCGCGACCTTGCCGGCCTGCTGCCATCGATCCAGTTCCTCGGTGATGACCCTGTCAAAATCGTCCATGTTATTCCGCTCGCTTGAGATGCCGATCGAGGATCGCGCCCAGCTGCCCGGCGGCCCGATCGAGCGAACGCTCCTCGCCGGCGAAGATCCGTGCGGCGTCGGCAAGGGCATGCCGCTCCTCGTTCTGCGTCAACATCCGTTCGATCGCTTTCGCATAGGCATCGACATCGTCGGGCGGCGTCAAAAGGCCGGTGCGGCCGTCGATAACCACTTCCGGCACCCCGGCAATCGCCTGTGCCACAACCGGCAGGCCCGCCGCCTGCGCTTCGAGATAGGCGAGACCATAGGCCTCGCCGCAGCCGGGCCACACATAGAGCGCGCTCTTCGACAGGAGATCGGCAATCTCGCCAGCCGTCTTCTGCCCGTGCCAGACGATACGCCCTTGATCGAAGCCTGCAAAAAGCGCCCTCACCTCGTCCGCGCGCGCACCATCGCCGACGATCGATAGTCGCCAGGACAGATGCGTCAGCCGCGAGAGCGCATCCGCCAGCATGACGTAGCTCTGCATCTTGTCGCCGGACCGCATCATTGCCACCGTGATCAGCCGGCCGGGCTCCGGCTCGGGTTGCTTCACAAGCAACAGGGAGGGATCGATGAAGGGTGGCAGCAAGGCCAGCCGCGCATCCACTGCAACTACGGCAAGGCCTTCCAGATCGCGGCGCGTCAGGCAGATATTCACCGAAGCCAGTTTCACCGACTTGAGTACGTTCGCTTGCATCTCCGCCCACAGGCCGGCGTTGCGCCGGGCGGAATAGGACGCTTCCGCAGTCACGTAGCCCAAGCCGAAATCGCGGGCGAGCGACGGCCCTATAAGGTCAGGCGCCTTGTAATACGGGTGGTAGCAGAACCAGGCGTCGGGCGGACCGGTGTCTTGCCAGAGCGCCGAAAGCCGCGCTGTTTCTGCCTCGGCCAACGCCGATAGCGCCGCGACAGCAGAGGCCGAGGCTTCCGGCATGAAAGCCCGCAACTCGGAAGCGATCGTCACCTGATGCCCCGCCCGCTCCAGCGCCGCCATCAGAAGACGCGCCATCAACCGGTCACCGGAGGGAACGGGATGGTTGGGAGATTTCAGCGGACAATAAAAGGCGATCTTCATTGCGATGCGGTTTTAGAACATCCAAACCGCGATGGGAACGGCTCCCGTATTGGTTTCGCCCCGAAACGCTCAGCCCAACGCCAATTCCGTTTCCGCGTCGAAGAGATGCAGCACATCCTCGTCGAAGGCAAAGGCCTGCGTCGCGCCGACCGCAAGCTTCGTGCGCGGCGGCAGGCAGGCCGTCACCCTTTGTCCGCTTGCCCGTCCGGTCACGACCAGCTCCGGCCCCGTCAGCTCGACAACTTCGATTTCAACATCAAGCGACTTTTGTTCCGCGCCATCCCCTGCTAGCCGCAACGCTTCCGGGCGGACCCCGATCTTGACGCGCTGCCCCACGGTGACAGCCTTGAAGCGAGCTGGCAGCGCGACAACCTGTCCCGAGCCATCCAGTCGCAGCCCCTCGCCCGTCACGACGCCATTCAGCACGTTCATCGGCGGCGAACCAACGAAACCGGCAACGTAGAGCGTGGCGGGATGGTCATAAACGTCCTCGGGCGTACCGAGCTGCTCGATCCGGCCGTTGCGCATGACGGCGATGCGGGTGGCCAGCGTCATCGCCTCGATCTGGTCATGGGTGACGTAGACGATCGTCGTTCCGAGCATCTGATGCAGCCGTTTCAGCTCGGTGCGCATCTCCATGCGCAGCTTGGCGTCGAGGTTGGACAGCGGCTCATCGAAGAGAAAGACCTGCGGCTTGCGGACCAATGCCCGGCCAATCGCGACACGCTGTCGCTGACCGCCGGAAAGCTGGCCGGGCTTGCGATCGAGCAGGTTCTCGATCTGCAGCAACGTCGCGGTTTCCAGAACAGCCTTTTCCCGCTCGACAACCGGTACCTTGCGCATCTCCAGACCGAAACCGATGTTGCGGCGAACGGAAAGGTTCGGATAGAGCGCGTAGGACTGGAAAACCATCGCGATGTCGCGATCCTTCGGATGCACGCCCAGAACGGAGCGCCCCGCGATCCTGACATCGCCGCCGGATGCCTCGGCAAGACCGGCAATGATATTCAGCAAGGTCGACTTGCCGCAGCCGGATGATCCGAGCAAGACCAGGAACTCGCCACTGTCGAGCGAGATATCGATCCCTTTCAGCGTTTCGATCGCACCATAGGTCTTGCGGATATTCTCGATCTCGAGCGCGCTCATGATGCGGTCTCTCCGGTCGTGGCCGGCAAGGGGCCGCCATAGCTGCGGGGGAGTGTGGAAATGGCGCGCGAGGCGACGCGCGTGCCGGCCATCAGGCAAGCGGCGAGCGGCCGGCCATCCGCCAGTGCGGCGAGGAAAGCAGCATTGAAGACGTCGCCGGCGCCGATCGTGTCGACAACCTTGACGCTGGGCGCCGCCGCGGAGAAGAAAGCGCCATCGGCATCGATGGCAATCGCACCTTCGGGACCGCGCTTGACGACGACGATCGCCTCCTGGGGCATATGGCCTTTGATTTCGCGGGCTGCCTCCACCGGGTCGCAGAGGTCGGAAAGCGTGGTCGCTTCCACTTCGTTCAGGAGAGCGCAACCGCAGCGGGAAAGCCAGTCGCGGGTGGCTTGCCGGTTTTTCTCCGTCCAGCCGTCGAGCGGCCAGCCGGTATCGAGCGCCAGCGTGATGCCATGGCTGTCGGCCCAGTCGAACAACGCTGGGTAATCGCCGGTCAAATCGTCGGTCAGGAACGAGCCGCAGAGCAGCCCATAACCGTCCGAAAGCCGATCGCCATCGAGGGCCGCAAGCACGTCGGCGAGCGAGAAACGCGGCAGATGCCCGCGCGTGGTGAAGAAGGTGCGCTCGCCGTCCGGATGGGTGATGCCAACCGAGAGCGTCGTCCCCTCCGGCCGGATCGGCCATTTTTCAGCCCGGCTGCCGAAGGATTCGCGCAGCCAGCGGCCGAACTCGTCGGTGCCGGTGCTGGCGCTCATGTCGAACTCGACCCCAAGAGCTTCCAAGGCAAGTGCTGCGTTACCCGCCGACCCGCCGACGCGCAATTCGTCATGATCGACGATGATCTCGGTCCCGGGCTTCGGCCAAGGCTCCGCAGGTCCCAGGATCAGGTCGACATTGACGTTTCCGATGACGGCAAGCGGGCGCATGTCATTCGCTCCGGGTGATCTTCGTGGAGCGCACCGGCGTGCCGGCATTTTCCACGCGCGCCTCGGCAAAAGCGATCATGAAGCGTTGCGCAACCGGCAGCATGGCAAAGATCGCCGCAAGCCCCGTCGCCGGCACGAAGCTCAGCATCGTCGCGCCACTAACCGGCGGCTTGCCGGAGCAATCGAAGACCACGACCGGCGCACCGGTTTCGACTGCCGAAACCGCCATGGCGGTCACGAGATCAGCCGTCGCGTCATCCCCTCGAAACAGCACGACGCCAACCTTCGGACCCAGCATCTCCATCGGACCATGCCGAAGCTGCCCGCCCTCCAGCGAGAAACAGGGATAACGGGAGAGTTCGGTCAGGCCGAGCGCCAATGCCTCGGCCAGTCCCTGCAGGCGGCGGCCGGACGTCACAACAGTGGCGACATTGTCGAAAGCGGAAAGCGCGGCTTCGATATCGATGTCCGCCGGGGCGTTGAGAACCGAAAGGGCATGCGCCGGGTCATCGCCAAGAGCCGAGAGAACTGCGAGATGCAGGGCAAAGCTCACCGTCAGACTGCGTGTCGCGGCAAAGGCCAGTTCGGTTCCGCCGGCACCCACCAGCGACGGCGCAGATCGCGCGAGAGAGGATGTCCCCTCCAGCGTCAGCCCGAATGTATCCTCCGTGCCACCAGTCTCCGTAAACCAGCGCAACACTTCGGCGCTCTCGCCCGATTGCGATGTAATCAGCACGGTGCGCCCTTCGATCGGCAGCGGCATGCCAAGCTGTTCGGAAAGGGTGACTGCAATCGCTTCAATACCGAAAGCGCGATAGAGCGGCTCGACGGTGCGGTTGACGGCATGCGAGCCGCCCATGCCGAGCAGCAGCAAACGACCTGTCTTCCTGATCGAGGCGACGACGGTTTTTGCCTGTTCGCCATTGTCCTCGAAGGAGGCAATGGCATCGGCATTCTGTCGCGCCATTTCGCGATCGATGGCCTTGAGGCCCGGCGGGCGTTTGTCGATGGAAGTCATGGTCATCCCTTGACGCCGCCGCTGGTGAGCCCGGAGATCAGGGCCCGTTGCATGACAAGGCCGATCGCCACGGGCGGCAGGGCGGCAAGCACGCCCGCGGTTGCGATCAACCCATAATCGGAAACGCGGCCACCGGCGAGATCGGCGATGGCGACGGTGAGCGTCTTGGCGCGCAGGTCGGAGGTGAACAGCAGCGCGTAGAAGAACTCGTCCCAGGCAAGCAGGAAGGCAAACAGCGCCGAGGTCGCCACCACAGGTGCTGCAAGCGGCAGCGTGATGATGCGCAGCGTCGCAAACAGCCCGGCGCCATCCATCATCGCCGCTGCCTCGATCTCCCTCGGGATGGCATCGAAGCCGGACTTCATCAGCCAGGTGGTGAAGGGCGCAAGGATGGTGAGATAGACCAGCGCCAGCCCGAAGACGTTGTTGAGCAGGCCAAGATGCGACAGCCCGAAATAGAGCGGCACCGCCAGCGCCACCGGCGGCAGCATGTAGGTTGCGATCACCATAGAGAGCGACCAGCCGATGGCGGGCGTGCGCGACACGGCCCAGGCGGCCGGAATGGCAAGCGTGAGCGCCGCGATCGTCGCCATGCCGGCGACGACGATGCTGTTGACGAGAGAGGCAAGGAAAGCCGCACCCGCGCTGTTTTCGACGCGGGAGAGCAGCACGCCGTAACGCGAGAAATCGATCGCCTGCGGCCACCAGCGCAGCGGCTTTTCCGTCAGATCGGCGGCCGGCGAAATGCTCATGACGAAGAGCCAGACGAGCGGCGCAAGCACGACGGCGGCAAGCAGCAGCGCACAGGCATGGATGAACAGGGAGGACAGGAAACTCTTGCGTTCCATCAGGCGTTGCTCCCCGCGGTCTTGCGCACAAGCGCAGCATAGGCGGCGGCGAGCACTGCCACTAGCAAGGTGACGATCAAGGCGAGCGAAGCGCCCGATCCGGCCCGCTGGAAGGAGAATGCCTCCTGGTAGACGAGGATCGACAATGTCCGGGTGCTGTTTGCCGGTCCGCCGCGAGTCATCACCCAGATGATATCGAAAACCTTGAAAGCCTCGATGGTCCGCAGCACCAGCGCCACCATCAGCGGACCGGCCAGATAAGGCAGGATGACGAAGCGGAATCGGGAAAACGGCCCGGCGCCATCCACCAGCGAGGCGGCGGTGATATCGCGCGGCACGGCCTGCAACGCGGCAAGCGCGATCAGCGCCACCAGCGGAAAATTCTTCCAGCAATCGGCAACGATCAGCGATGCGAGCGCCGTTCCGGGTTCCCCGAGCCAGGAGCGGTAGGCATCGAGCAGACCGATCTGCGTCAGCGCTGCGTTCAGCGCGCCATATTCCGGATTGTAGATCAGCCGCCACAGCGTCGCATTGACGACGGTAGGCAGCGCCCAGGGCAGGATCATCAGTCCTCGTAGAACCGTGCGGCCATAGAATTGCTGATTGAGGAGAAGGGCGGCAAGCACACCGAGAACCATCTCGACAAAGACTGAAATGATCGCGAATTGGGTCGTGGTGATCAGGGTACGCTGGAAATTGGCGCCCGAAATCGTCTTCACGTAATTGTCGATGCCGACGAAATTCCCGGCGGTCCCGACGAGCCTGGCATCGGTGAAGGAGAGCCCGACGGTATCGGCGAGCGGCCAGCC